>CAJTRU010000001.1:0-111734 GCA_910579085.1 uncultured Lachnospiraceae bacterium
CTGCCAAACCATCCTCTGCACTCTGATAAATTACATTCACTGGTTCCGATAATTTCATTTCACTGTCTAAGCCCTCTCCCTTTGACAGTTTTGCCGCTATATTCAATATCAGGGTTGTCTTGCCATCCCCCGGATCGCCCTGAACAATTGTCAGCTTGCCATATGGAATAAATGGATACCACAGCCAAGAAACTTCCTGCGACTGTATTTCCGACATTTTTATCATCTGTAAACCTATTTTTGTTTCTTCCATCATGCCCTCCATTGCTAAAAAATTATTGTCGTTAGAAGAAACCTCTGTTATACTTGTATTGTGATTACTGATAACAGAGGTTTTCCAGTTATCATAAGTCCTGACAGTTGCCGCTGTTAGGGCTTATTTTTTGTTGGTTCAGCATATCCGCCACCTGCCTTTGCTGATTGGGATACAAATGCCCATACGTGTTCAATGTGATTTTTATATCCTTATGCCCTAACCGTTCTTTGATAATCAACGGTTGTACGCCTTGATTGATGAGATACGCTACACTGCTATGGCGAATATCATGGACACGTATCTTTTTCACTCCTGCCTTTTCCGCTTGCCGCTTCAATTTATGTTGCAATGCTTCTGCAACAATAGGGAAAATGCGTTCATCATCCGGCAATTCATATAACTTATCTACATATTCTTTTATTTCCTGTGTCAAGAATTCTGGTAGTTCGATTACTCGCACAGATTGTTCCGTTTTGGGTGCTGTAATTACATCACGTCTTTCTGTCCGATAATAGGTCTTTGTGATGCTCATACGGTTGTTCTGAAAATCTACGTCCGATTTTGTTAAGGCAAGTAATTCTCCTTCCCTTATTCCCGTCCAAAACAGAATTTCAAAAATTACATAATAGCGGCTTCCAACCTCAACCGTACTGATAAACTTGTCATATTCCTCTTTCGTCCAAAAGTCCAATTTATCCGCATTCGGCTTTCCCATCTTTTTAACTCTCTTACAGGGATTATTTGACAAATTGTAAATACTGCTTGCATGAGTAAATAATGCGGTAATTTGATTTTGCACCATGCGGAGATAGGTCTGTGCATACCCTTTTTCCCTCATTATGTTTTGCCACTGGATAATATCTGACGGAGTAATCTCATTCATTTTCTTATTTTCAAAATACGGAAGAATATGAGCTTCTATCATGTATCTTTTATTCTTGATTGAACGCTCTTTCAGCTCGCCTTCCTTATCACGAAAATAAATCTCAACAAATGCTCCCAATGCCATATCCATATTGGCATTGGCAGATAATTTGAAATTATTTTCCCACTCCAACGCTTCTTTCTTTGTTTTAAACCCACGTTTCTGCTTTTTCTTCTTGTTCCCCTGCCAATCTTCATAGTAAAACAGACTAAGCCAGGTATTCCTCTTTTCGTCCCTGTATGCTGGCATTTTTCCCTCCCTTATGCTGTTTGATAACCATAAAACTTCTTTTCCCAAAATGCTTTAGGAATTTTCCCTGTTACCACAATAAAGCCAGACTTTTCCAATTCTTCATTAAGCTGTCGTATTATCTTATATGCATGACCTTTGGAAATGCCCAGCTCATTTGCAACATCTTCTGCGCTCATCAAATAATTTGTTTTCATTTAGCTCTCCTATAATTTGAATTTTAATAGAAATATTTAATTTCATTAAAATTGTGGTATAATAATTAAAAATCCAATGTGAGGTGAGAATATGCGAATAGCGCATTATTTACATGTAGACAAGCGTTTGAAGTCTTTTCGTATGGGAGCTGATATGTCCCAAAAAGAAATGGCTGCTAAGTTGGAATTGTCTGTTCCGACTTATTCTAATTATGAAAACGGTTATAGCGAACCGCCTATGGAAGTAATACAAAAATTCTGTTCCATTATCGGCATCAAAGAGGATTTGTTTTTCGGATATACAATTAAACCCAATGAAGAGTTGAGCATTAACACATATTCAGATATTTTAAAGGTAATCATGGAATTGATAAGAGCAGGTATTCCTGTAGAATGTTCAACCTCCGTTAACACAGCTACCAGACGTTTAGTGGCATCCATTAACATAGAAAGTCCGCAAATTGCATCACTTATATCCCGTTGGAATGAATTGAACAAAGAACTGGAAAGCGAAAAAATTGACAGTGACGAATACAATATATGGATTGATAGTCTGATGAACTCATTTAATATTCCAGTAGAGAACTATTAGAAGATATTTTTGATATGTTTTCCTGATGAACAAATTTTTTAGAACCAAATTAGAACCACAAAGCATTTTTGAATTGTCTTGTAACATAAAAAGGCTTTCGGAGAAATCCCCGAAAGCCCCATATTTACTAAATAAATTGTAATTACTCAATAATTGTAGCAACCTTACCTGAACCTACTGTCCTTCCACCTTCACGGATAGCAAAGTTAAGACCCTGCTCCATAGCTACTGGATGGATAAGTTCAATTGTCATTTCTACGTTATCACCAGGCATACACATCTCTGTACCTGAAGGTAATTCGCAAACACCTGTTACGTCTGTTGTCCTGAAGTAGAACTGTGGACGGTAGTTATTGAAGAATGGTGTATGGCGTCCGCCTTCATCCTTTGTTAATACGTATACCTGAGCTGTAAATTTCTTATGGCATGTTACGCTTCCTGGCTTAGCAAGAACCTGTCCACGTACAATCTGGTCACGGTTGATACCACGGAGAAGTGCACCGATGTTATCACCAGCCTGTGCTTCATCAAGCATCTTACGGAACATTTCAATACCTGTTACAACTGTCTTGTTGCTTTCTTCCTTAACACCAAGGATTTCAAGCTCGTCATTAAGGTGAAGTGTACCTCTCTCAACACGGCCTGTTGCAACTGTACCACGTCCTGTAATTGTAAATACGTCCTCTACTGGCATAAGGAATGGCTTATCTGTATCACGCTCTGGATTTGGAATATAGTCATCAACTGTTGACATAAGTTCCATAATCTTGTCGCCCCACTCACCATTAGGGTCTTCAAGTGCTTTAAGAGCTGAACCCTTAATAATTGGGCAGTCTGTAAAGCCATACTCTTCAAGTGCTTCAGAAACTTCCATTTCTACTAATTCGATAAGCTCTTCATCATCAACCATATCGCACTTGTTAAGGAATACAACGATATAAGGAACGTTAACCTGGCGTGAAAGCAGGATGTGCTCTTTTGTCTGTGCCATAACACCATCTGTTGCAGCAACAACAAGGATAGCACCGTCCATCTGTGCAGCACCTGTAATCATGTTCTTTACATAGTCAGCATGGCCTGGGCAGTCAACGTGTGCATAGTGCCTTGCTTCTGTTTCATACTCAACGTGTGCTGTAGAAATTGTAATACCTCTTTCACGCTCTTCTGGAGCTTTATCAATATTTTCAAAATCTACTGCTGCGTTACCTGCTACTCTTTCTGCAAGAGTCTTTGTAATAGCAGCTGTTAAAGTTGTTTTACCATGGTCTACGTGTCCGATAGTACCAATGTTACAATGGGGTTTAGTTCTTTCAAACTTTTCTTTAGCCATTTTATATAATCCTCCTTTAAATAAATAGGCAACATAATGCCGCACTTTACTATGCTATGGGCACTATTATATTGCAAAATTAACCAATTTTCAAGTCTTTTCTGGTAATTAACCAGTTAAGAAGTTTATGAATTCTTTGCTGCAAGGACTTTTTCCTGTACAGACTTTGGAACCTGCTCATACTTCTCAAAGAACATTGAATAATTACCACGTCCCTGTGTCCTTGAACGCAGGTCTGTTGAATAACCAAACATTTCTGCAAGTGGTACAAAGCCCCTTACAATCTTGCCGCCGCCAATGTCATCCATGCCTTCAATACGGCCACGGCGCGCATTTATATCACCAATTACATCACCCATATATTCTTCAGGCATTGTTACTTCTACCTTCATAATAGGCTCAAGCAATACTGGGTTTGCTTTCTTCATAGCATCTTTAAATGCCATTGAACCTGCTATATGGAATGCCATTTCGCTTGAATCGACTTCATGGTATGAACCATCCCATACTGTAGCATGTACACCAAGCACAGGAAATCCGCCAAGTACACCTGCCTGTGATGCTTCTTCGATACCTTCGCCGACAGCAGGTATATATTCCTTAGGAATAGCACCACCAACTACAGTTGACTCAAACTTAAATGTTTCCTCACCGTTAGGGTCCATAGGCTCAAATTTAACTTTACAGTGTCCGTACTGTCCACGTCCACCAGACTGCTTAGCATATTTGCTGTCAACATCAACAGCCTCTGTAAATGTTTCCTTATAAGAAACCTGTGGAGCACCAACATTTGCTTCTACTTTATATTCCCTGAGAAGACGGTCTACAATAATTTCAAGATGTAGCTCACCCATACCAGCAATAATTGTCTGTCCTGTCTCCTGGTCTGTATGGTGCTTGAATGTAGGGTCTTCTTCTGAAAGTTTTGCAAGTGCCTCGCCCATCTTTGTCTGTCCGTCTTTTGTCTTTGGCTCAATAGCAAGCTCAATAACTGGCTCTGGGAATTCCATAGACTCAAGTATAACAGGATGCTGCTCATCACAGATTGTATCACCTGTTGTTGTAAGCTTAAATCCTACAGCGGCAGCGATATCACCTGAATAAACCTTGTCTAACTCTTCCCTTTTATTAGCGTGCATCTGTAAAATACGTCCTACACGCTCTTTTTTGCCTTTTGTAGCATTAAGCACATAAGAACCTGAATTCAGTGTACCTGAGTATACCCTGAAGAATGCAAGCTTACCAACGAACTGGTCAGCCATAATCTTAAATGCAAGTGCTGAGAAAGGCTCATCATCTGAAGAATGGCGTACTACTTCGTTGCCTTCATCGTCTACACCTGTAATATCAGGTATATCTGTTGGTGCAGGCATATATTCAAGAATAGCATCAAGAAGCTTCTGTACACCCTTGTTCCTGTAAGCAGAACCACAGCAGACTGGTACTGCACGGCACTCACATGTAGCAGCACGGAGTGCTTTCTTCATATCAGCTACTGGAGGCTCTTCACCCTCAAGATATATCATCATAAGGTCATCATCAAGGTCACAGATTTTCTCAACAAGCTCTGTATGGTACTCTTCCGCCTGTTCCTTCATATCATCTGGAATTGCTACAACTGAGATATCATCGCCTTTTTCATCATTATAGATGTAAGCTTCCATCTCAAATAAGTCAATAATTCCTTTAAATTCGTCTTCCTTGCCAATAGGCAGCTGGACGATAATTGCATTTTTACCTAATCTTTCACGTATCTGGTCAACAGCTCCGAAAAAGTTTGCACCTAAAATATCCATTTTATTAATAAATGCCATTCTAGGTACGTTATAAGTGTCAGCCTGTCTCCAGACATTTTCAGACTGTGGCTCAACACCGCCTTTGGCACAGAATACACCAACAGCGCCATCAAGTACACGGAGTGAACGTTCAACTTCAACTGTGAAGTCAACGTGTCCCGGTGTATCAATAATATTGATACGGTGCTCTAATGCACCATCCATCGGCTTTGTATGGTCTTCAAGTGTCCAGTGGCAAGTAGTAGCCGCAGATGTGATTGTAATACCTCTTTCCTGCTCCTGGTCCATCCAGTCCATTACAGCAGTACCTTCATGAGTATCACCAATCTTATAATTAACACCGGTATAATATAGAATACGCTCTGTTAATGTTGTTTTACCAGCATCAATATGAGCCATAATACCGATATTCCTTGTCCTCTCAAGTGGATATTCTCTTCCAGCCAAGGCTCTTTACCTCCTGATTTAATATTGCAGCAGCAGACTGCTTCACAATTACCAGCGGTAATGTGCGAAAGCTTTGTTTGCTTCTGCCATCTTATGCATGTCTTCTTTCTTCTTTACAGCAGAACCTGTATTATTAGATGCATCTAAAATTTCATTAGCAAGCCTTTCCTTCATGGTCTTTTCGCCCCTTTTACGAGAATAAAGGGTAAGCCAGCGGAGTGCTAAAGCCTGTCTTCTGTCAGGCCTTACTTCGATAGGCACCTGGTATGTTGCACCACCGATACGCCTTGCCTTAACTTCGAGCTGTGGCATAATATTGTTCATAGCCTCCTCGAATACTTCTACTGCATCTTTTCCAGATTTCTCTGCTATCTCTTCAAAAGCGCCATAAACAATTTTTTGTGCAATCCCCTTCTTGCCATCAAGCATGATATTGTTGATAAGCTTTGTAACAACTTTATTCTTGTACACAGGGTCTGCTAATACATCTCTTTTCTGTATATGTCCTTTACGTGGCACGTTACTTCCCTCCTTAACATTATTTAACAATGTTTACAGCATAACTGTATTATATACACATTGCTATTATTAATTCATAGGTACTCACGGTATTCTGTGTCCGCACCAGGTTAATTCTACTTAATATTAATGTGAAATTAATCCGGCACTTCCCCAAATTAGTGAATATTACTTTTTAGGTCTCTTTGCTCCATATTTAGAGCGGGCCTGCTTCCTGTTAACAACGCCGGCTGTATCAAGCTTACCACGTACAATATGGTACCTTGTACCAGGCAAATCCTTAACCCTGCCGCCACGTATAAGAACAACGCTATGCTCCTGTAAGTTATGTCCCTCACCTGGAATATAACTTGTTACTTCCATACCATTTGAAAGACGTACCCTGGCTGTTTTTCTAAGCGCTGAGTTAGGCTTTTTAGGTGTGGCAGTACGTACAGCAGTACAAACACCCCTCTTCTGTGGAGAGCTCTGCTCTACAACCCTTTTATTAAGTGAGTTGTATGTGTACTGGAGCGCAGGAGAATTAGACTTCTTAGCTGAAACCTTTCTTCCTTTTCTGACTAACTGGTTAAATGTTGGCATTAATTTCACCTCCTGTTTTTATAGTAATAATTTTTTGTATGTTAAAAATACATACCTATTCATTCTAATATGCAAATATTTATTTGTCAACACCTTTATTGGCATTATTTTTCATTTTTAAGCCTTATTTCCTGGATTTTAGTGTCCATAACCAGATAATATTTATTAATTCCCTCTGCTGGAAAAAACTGGAGCACCTTTCCATTAACCTTACATGATAATTTTTTTACACCATTTATACGGAATATTGTGCACTCTGACGCCGAATTAAACAGGATTTCATCATCCCCATACATTTTTACTGAGGAATAATCATTATCAAAACCAAGGTCTAATACCTTTTCCCCTGTAAGGTCATATACTTTCATCTGGTAAGGCTTTGTCCTGCTGTTATTTTCAAAGACCATCCCAATATATTTGCCATTACAAAATGCACTTTTAATCTTTTCCTCATATGTATTAGAATATGACTCCCTTGGCTGCCTGGCATTTTTCCATATGCTAAAACCATTATCAGTAAATATACAGATATTATTGCTTCCAAGAAACCTTACGTCAGCAATTACTGTTTCATCATAGTTTTTAGCGCCGACAAGGCAGTTTGTGTTCTTTCCTACATCTGTAAAATCATAAAATGCCACCCTGCTCTGTATTTTACCATTTGTCACACACACATATGCTGCTACAAGGTTCGTGCCCTCTGGCGATATATCAATACATACAGGATATCCGTCATCAACATTTGTAGGTATTTCCACAAGAAGTTTATTTGAAACATCATATGGATTATAAATATTTATAACATTGGATGTCGCCTGTTCAAGCAGTACAGCAATAATCCCACTGGCAGAAACACACGCCTGTACTATAGGATAGTCTGTTGCCACCTCTTTGCCAAGCCCTTCCTCATTATAAACATAAAGTGATTTCCCGCCAATATCTGCTGCTACAACATATTTTTCACATACATCAGCCGATGGTGAAACCATATTATAGCTTCCATTCCATATTGTGTTTCCAGATGCATCAAGCGCAGAAATGCCATCCCTGCTGTATCTTAACACTTTATTGTCATATGAAGCATACTTAACAAAACTATCGCCAGTTACAGATGTTTCATCCTTTACTTCATATGATGTATAGCTTCTGTTCATAAATGAACGTGCAAGCAGGAAAAATATCCCCGCAGCTACTGCTATACAGGCTGTACATATAATTATAAACAACGTTATTTTACGGCGGCGTTCACCAATAACAGTTACATCCTGTGAACGCCCTACAAAACTATCCATATATAATTCCTCTGTTCTTTTGCTTTTTATTGTTAAGTAATAAGTATAACTTATCAAATAATACAAAGCAAGCATATTTGTGGTAATTTCCAGTTATACTTTTTTGATGAAGAATTATTTCATGGCAGGGCACACCTTCGCTATTATGTAATGTCATTTAGTTAAGTGGGATTGTTTAAAAATTACACATTCTGAATATGCTGGCAAATCCAAAGTGACTTCCATGAAAAAAGCACGCTTCCACTGGTCTGGTATGGACTCGCACGCAATGGATGCATAAAGCCCTAAAATACAGGGCTTAAGCACCAGCGGCTTCGTACAGCTTTTTCATGGGAGCACATTTGGAATTTGCCAGCAATCTACACTTTGGTAATTTATAGAAATATCTTTGTACAAACTCTTAACTAAATGACATTACTCTATGCCAGCCCATGCACCAGTGCTCCTTTCATGGAATAATATTCCGCTGGAACACTTAAAACCTGCTGTTTTCTGGCAAAATTCAAAAAAATAAATATTATAACTGGAAATTATGTTGTGGTACAGATGATTTAGGCGGACGGAAACCTGATAAACTCTTTTTTGTATTGATAAATAACTACTACATTGTGTAATAAGTGACTAGCAGAATAACCACCACCACCACCTTATTTGCAGTTATCTTATTATCCAGTGTTTTTATTGTAAGTTTATGATGACAGGTTTCATGTGCCAGATGCCAGAAATATTCTGTACAGAGAGAGGGACTCGCTTCTGCTATGTTACAATGTTATTTAGTTAAGAGCTGATGGAAAATACTTTATAAATTACCAAAGTGTAGATTGCAGGCAAATTCCAAATGTGCTTCCATGAACAAGCTGTACGAAGCCGCTGGTGCTTAAGCCCCTATGTTCCTACGGAACATAGGGGCTTTATGCATCCATTGCGTGCGAGTTCAAGCGGAAGCGTGCTTGTTCATGGAAGGCACTTTAGATTTGACTGCGTACCCCATCATTGTTAAATTCCAGTATCCCCTTAACTAAATAACATTGTAACTTAGCGGTTTACAGGAGCGTACCCCTTACGGAATATTCTGGCTCTGGCACAGAAACCGCCGGTCCTTTACAAATACAAGATAACTGCAAATATACAAAAAGCGCCAGGGAATATGGCGCTTTTTGTATACGTTATATTGCTTTTTACTGATGCTCTGATTCAGAACTGCTTTCTTCTCCCAATTCAGCAACAGCAAGTGCATATTTTTCTAAAATAACTTTCTGGATTATATCCCGTGTCTCTGAATTAATGGGATGCGCTATATCTCTAAATTCGCCATCTCCAGCACGTCTGCTCGGCATCGCAATAAATAAGCCTTTATCTCCATCAATGACTTTGATATCATGAACAACAAATTCATCATCAAGAGTCATTGACACTACAGCCTTCATTTTACCTTCCTTTGTGATTTTCCTCACTCTTACGTCTGTTATCTGCACATTAATACCCCCTTTGGCCACTTATGGGACGTATCCTGACCATTTTATAACGCATATCTCTCATTTTTCTCTACTACTATCCTAATCTTTCCATCTTCCCCTACATAGTTAGTATTAGCGCGGATTGTATCCCTGCTTTCTACGATACAATTCTCGATATGTGTGTTATCTCCAATGTATACATCATTTAAAATGATAGAATTCTTTATAGAACAGTTGTTTCCAACATATACTTTCTTAAACAGGATTGAACCATCTACATTACCATTGATAATACAGCCACTTGATACAAGGCTGTTCTTGACAAATGAACCACTGTTATATTTTGCTGGAGGCAAATCTTCAACTTTTGAGTAAACATCTGGATACTCTTTAAAGAAATAATTACGTACATCTGCTTTAAGGAAATCCATATTTGTCCTGAAATATGAATCTACAGATGAAATATTGCTCCAGTAAGTATCTAATGGATATGCATATACTCTTTTGACACCCTTATATCTTATAATAATGTCTTTAACTAAATCATATCTCTCTTCCTCAACAGCCTTCTCAATAAGCTCTATAAGCTGCCTGCGGCGTACTACATATATACCAGTTGAAACCTGTGAACCATCTGCACTTATTGGTTTCTCTTCAAAATCAATTATCCTGCCATCTGCATCAGTCCTGACAACACCAAACCTGCTTGGGTCATCCCTTCCCAAAACATCTGCTGTTACTACTGTAAAGTCAGCTTTCTTTGCTATATGGTATTCAAGCACCTTAGAATAATCCAGCTTGTAAATTCCATCACCAGAAGCTATTACTACATAAGGTTCATGGCTGTTCTTCAAAAAGTCAAGGTTCTGGGCAATGGCATCAGCCGTCCCCCTGTACCAGTAACTGTTCTTTGGTGTAGTAGTAGGGGTGAAAACATAAAGTCCTCCCTGCTTTCTTCCGAAATCCCACCATTTTGATGAATTTAAGTGCTCATTTAATGACTTAGCGTTATACTGTGTAAATACTGCTACTTTCTGTATATGTGAATTGCTCATGCTGCTAAGGACAAAATCTATGCTCCTGTACCCTCCTGCAATAGGCATAGCTGCTACTGCACGCTTATTTGAAAGCTCCTTCATCCTGCTGCTATTGCCACCGGCTAATACAATACCTACTGCTCTCATATTTTTTCACCTACCTTAATTAATGTTTCTCCGCTTGCAAGAATGCCATCCGGATAATCACTTATGTCAGTTTCGCCTGAAATTGCTGTATTCTTCCCTATCTTTACATTGCTTGGGATAATGCTGTCTTCACCAATAGTAACAAGTCCAAATGAATATACATCAGGCTTAACCTTATTAGGTACATCTTCACCAGTACAAAGAATACAATTCGCACCTATCTGTACTTTTTCAGCAATAATCGACCTGTCAACAACAGTATTTTCACCTATGGATGAGGAACTCATAATAATTGAATCCCTTACAACTGCCCCTGGTGCAATATATACACCTGAACCTATTACGGAATTGTGTACTTCACCGTATATTTCAGATGCTTCACCAATAATTGCCTTATCAATGACAGCTTCTTCTGCTACAAACTGTGGCGATACAAGTTCATTCTTTGTGTAAATCTTCCAGAATTCTTCATAAAGATTAAACACAGGTATCAGGTCTATAAGTTCCATGTTTGCCTGCCAGTAAGAACCAAGTGTCCCTACATCTTTCCAATACCCATTATACTCATAAGCAAATATCCTTCTTCCCTGCTCATGGCAATATGGGATAATATGCTTGCCAAAATCGCATGATGGCTGGTCTTTAAGCTTTATCAAAGCTTCCCTGAGCACAGGCCATGAGAATATATAAATACCCATTGAAGCAAGATTGCTGCGTGGATGCTCTGGTTTCTCTTCAAACTCCTGTATCTGCTTATGTTCATCTGTTATAACTACGCCAAAGCGGCTTGCCTCTTCAATTGGAACAGGAATTGTTGCCAGTGTCACATCAGCTTTGCTTGCCTTGTGGAAATCAAGCATAACCTCATAATCCATCTTATATATGTGGTCCCCGCCAAGTATAAGTACATATTCTGGATTATAGAGCTCCATATAACGCATATTCTGGAAAATTGCATTAGCAGTACCTGTATACCATTCACTGCTTGTACTCTTCTCATACGGCGGAAGAATGGATACACCACCAACATTCCTGTCCAAATCCCAAGGTATGCCAATACCTATATGCGTATTCAGACGTAATGGCTGGTACTGTGTCAGTACCCCGACCGTATCAACTCCAGAATTAATACAATTACTAAGCGGGAAATCAATAATTCTGTACTTACCACCAAATGAAACTGCTGGCTTGGCAACATCTGCTGTAAGCACACCTAGCCTGGAACCTTGTCCGCCTGCAAGTAACATTGCTATCATTTCTTTCTTAATCACGCTTTCACCCCCGTTGTTTTAGATATGGAACTATACTTCTAACCTAGAGTTAAGTATATAAAACATCAACAAAATTTGCTGACGTCCATAACAAATTTATTTACTTTCTTACAAAAACAGTATAACATATATGTTCCAAATTGTGAATAAATTTTACTAAATTTTTAAAATTTTTTTAACATTTTTATGCAACTCCACTAAAAATTAGCAATTTTGTACTATTTTATAAGGTCAAAGCAACTAAAACTGAGTTTTTATAGTTACAAATCCTTTACATTCCAGCCTGTTCTCTACTATAATATAGTAATAAAGATGTTATTGGCAATTTTGAATTGTATTTTCCATAACATTGGCTATAATTATAAGTATAAACGGCACTGCCTGTTTTACCCCTGTTCCAGCATGACTGGCAGCACAGCAGGCATAAACCATGTAAAATAACCCAGATAGGATGGTGGCACCATGTACCAGATTAATTTAAACAATCCATGCAAGGTATACTTTACTGGCATAGGCGGTATAAGTATGAGCGGCTTTGCAGAACTTCTCCACAAAAATGGCTTTGATGTATATGGCTCTGATATTAAAGAAAGCAAAATAACAAAACATCTCAGCTCATCAGGTATCCATATAGTATATGGACAAAGCGCTTCAAATATTACTAATGATATTGGGTTTCTAGTCTATACAGCAGCAGTACATCCAGACAATCCTGAACTTAAAGCAGCTAAAGAACTTGGAATACCAATAATGGAACGTGCGGAGATGGTTGGGCAGGTTATGAAAAACTATGACAACGCAGTGGCAGTGGCAGGAACGCATGGCAAAACTACTACCACATCAATGTTGTCACATATTTATCTTGCTGCACATAGAAATCCTACCATATCTGTAGGCGGAATTTTAGCTGTAATTAATGGAAATATCCGGATTGGTGGCAAGGAAGACTTTATTATAGAGGCATGTGAATATACAAACAGCTTTTTAAAATTCCACCCGACAGCAGGAATTATATTGAATATAGGTGCTGACCACCTTGACTTTTTTAAAGATATTGATGATATACGCCTGTCATTCCGCAAGTTTGCAGAACTAATCCCTGCTGGCGGGATACTCGCTATTAACAGTGCAACCAGTAATATTTCATATATTACAGATAACCTCAAATGCAAAGTGGAAGTTTTTGGGGCAGACAGTCCTGATGGTTACTCTGCTTCTGGTATATCATATGACGTAAACGGATGTAGCAGTTTTGAAATTGCCAAATCTGGCATAAAAACGGGCAGGCATATTAAACTTAATGTTACTGGCCGCCACAATATTGACAATGCCCTGGCTGCCATCGCTATTGCTGACTACTATAATATACCAGAAGAAGCTATATCAGAAGGTCTTCTGGCATTTACTGGCACTGAAAGGCGCTTTGAAGTTAAAGGCTCGTTTAATGGGGTGACAATTATTGATGACTATGCACACCACCCTGAAGAAATACAGGCAACACTGGACGCTGCTGCAAGATACCCGCATAAGCATCTATGGTGTGTTTTCCAGCCCCATACATACTCAAGGACCCGCAGCCTGCTGCCAGATTTTGCCCATGCCCTTTCACTTGCGGAAAATGTCGTACTTGCCGATATATACGCTGCAAGGGAAGACGACCCAGGGGACATTTCATCAAAGACACTACAGCAGGAAATGGAAAAACATGGTAAGAAAGCACACTATTTCCATTCATTTAAAGAAATAGAGGATTTCTTATATAAACACTGTACTAACGGCGACCTGTTGATAACTATGGGAGCGGGAGACGTTGTAAATATTGGGGAAGACCTGCTTAAAAGATAGTTATCCACATTATCCACAATCCATTTGTTGATAATTATCCACAATGGCATTTATATGTTTCCTGATAATATTGGGCAGGTTAACCTATACCTCCCTGCCAGCCTTGCCCTGTACCTTGTCCATAAACATTAAACACATCTGGACGGGGCAGGCAAGGTTAAACACTTAAGGAGGCACTTAACAGCAATATGGACACTATATTACAATGCTCGGGCTATCTGCCTGCAACAACATATATACACAATACATTTATTGAAAATTATATGCTTACTGCCAACGGAAGTTATGTAAAGGTTTATATATACCTTTCAAAATGCATCCAGACAGGTGAAAATAATTTGTCTATTTCCTCACTTGCTGATAAAATGGACAATACAGAAAAAGATATTTTAAGGGCACTTAACTACTGGGAGAAAAACAACCTTTTACATTTAATTAAAAATGAAAACAATAATGAAATAACAGGAATTGAAATACTAAATCCTGGAAATATGGACAAAATGCCAGATACCGGGACACCAGCAAGACATTCAAGAAAAACAGTGAAACATGAAAAAGAAGAATCCAATACAAAACCAGAAGCTGCCAAAGACATCACTTTAGAAAAAAACAGTACTACAGAACCTGGCATAAAAGACTCTGATGATACTGGTATGCTTGAAAAAAACAGTACTGGTATGCGGGACACAACAACAGGAAATGCTAATACAGCAGATAATCCTGCACCAGGCTTCCAGGAAAAACATATAGATATAAAAATCACTGCTGACCAGACTAAAAGGCTTGCAGGTGATGAAGAATTTATATGGACAAGCCGTGTAATAGAAAGTTATGTAAACCGTCCACTCAGCCCTGGTGAAATACAGCTTGTTTCTTATTTGTATGACAATCTTGGCTTTTCACCTGATTTACTGCTATATCTGTATGAATACTGCATTTCACTTGGCAAGACAAATGTAAATTACATACAGGCTGTTGCCCTTTCATGGGATGAACAGAATATAAAAAGCCCTGAAGATGCCAAAAATGCATCTTCCAGTTATAAATCCACATACACAGCCATCTCCAAGGCATTTGCCCTTGGACGACCGCTTGCAATTGTTGAAAAGCAATATGCCAGCCGCTGGCTTGATGAATGGCATATGGACCTTGCTGTTGTGCTTGATGCATGCAGCCGCACTATGCTAAAATTACAAAAAGCCGATTTTAAATATACAGAAGGAATTCTTGACAACTGGCATAAAAATAATATACATACATTACAGGATGTCGGAAAAGCTGATGAAATCTATGCCCAGAAAAAAGCCGGGACACAGAATAAAAAACAACATGACAGCACACAAGAAAACCGCCAGGATAAAAACCAGTTTAATAAATTCCAACAGCGGGAAACTTCACAGGCAGAAGTTGACGAACTTGAGAAAAAACTTTTAGCCCATTAACTTAATACTTTCCAGGAGGCTACATATGGGAATTTCCAATGCACAATACATGGATATTATGTACCAGTACGACCAGATACGTCTTAAAAACCACCATTTATCAGAAAAAAGATATACAGAAGTTTGTGATAAAATTCCTGAAATACAGCAAATCCAGGAAGAACTTGTAAAGCTTTCAGCAGATTATGCACGTTTACAGCTTCTTAGCACAGATGGCAGCACACAGCCGCCTGGAGATTATTTTACCAGGAAGAAAGAACTCCAGGAAAAAAAATCACAACTTTTAACCGGAAATGGTTATCCAGCAGATTACCTGGCTCCCATATATAACTGTAAATCCTGCAAGGACACAGGATATATAGGAAGCACGCCTTGTAACTGCCTTAAGCAGCGCAAAATAGCCCTGCTTTATGAAAATTCCAATCTTATGGAAATTCTTGAATCTGAGAATTTTAACACATTTTCAGAAGCTTACTATGATGATACCGAAGTTAATGCAAACCTTTCACTTACACCAAGACAGAATATTATTAAAATAAAAGAAATATGCCTTGATTATACCAGGCATTTTGATGAAACTTATAACAACATTATTTTTTATGGCCCTACAGGTGTAGGCAAAACTTTTATGACGCATTGCATAGCCAAGGCACTGCTTGACACATCACACACTGTTATTTACCTGACAGCACTCCAGTTATTTGATATATTAGAGAAAAACAAATTTGGCAAAGATAATATACCAGAATACAGCGGGCAGGTTTCATATATACTAGAAAGTGAACTTCTTATTATAGATGACCTTGGCACAGAACTTGCTAACAGCTTTACCTCTTCACAGCTCTACTATCTTATAGAAGAAAGGCATTTAAACAGGAAATCTGTTATTATTTCAACAAACCTTTCTTTCAAGGAACTACGTGACAGGTACAGCGAGCGTATTTTTTCACGCTTTACAGGATACTATAACTTCTATATGATAGCAGGGGATGATATACGTATTAAAATAGCAATTTCCTGATACAATTTTATTATTGCAGCATTTTTATTGTTAATAATACATTATGGAGGACATTTTATATGAAACGACATGACAAACTTGCAGAAACAATACCATATGGCTCTCTTGGAATTCTTACACTTGAAAGCAGCCGCAGCATGGGTGAAAAGGTCAATGACTATATTATCGGCTGGAGGGCTAAAAGAGCTAAACGCCACGCTGCTGCATCCAGCTTTGCTGGATACAATAAAGAGTCATTTATGATTGACTGTGCATGCCCGCGCTTTGGTTCAGGCGAAGCTAAGGGAATTATACGCGAATCCGTCAGAGGGGACGACCTTTACATCCTTGTTGATGTATGTAATTACAGCCTTACATACACTGTATGCGGCCATACAAACCATATGTCACCTGATGACCACTACCAGGACCTTAAACGTATTATAGCCGCTGTAGGTGGCAAAGCAAGAAGAATTACTGTAATTATGCCATTTCTGTATGAAAGCCGCCAGCACCGCAGAAGTGCAAGGGAATCATTAGACTGTGCACTTGCACTGCAGGAGCTTACCCAGATGGGCGTAGAAAGTATTATTACATTTGACGCACATGACCCAAGGGTACAGAATGCAATACCCCTGAAAAGTTTTGAAACAGTACAGCCAACATACCAGTTTATAAAAGCATTGCTGAAAAATGTACCTGATTTAAAGGTTGATACAGAACACCTTATGGTTATAAGCCCGGATGAAGGTGCAATGAGCCGTGCAGTATACTATGCAAACGTACTTGGAATTGATATAGGGATGTTCTATAAACGCCGTGACTACAGTAAAATAGTTGATGGGCGCAACCCAATTATTGCACATGAATTTCTTGGTTCAGACCTTGAAGGCAAAGATGTAATAATAATTGATGATATGATTTCATCTGGTGAAAGCATGATAGATGTTGCAACAGAACTAAAACACCGCAAGGCAAACCGCATATTTGTTGCTGCAACATTCGGACTGTTTACAAATGGCATGGAAAAGTTTGATGAAGCGTATGAAAAAGGCTTAATTGATAATATCCTTACTACAAACCTTGTTTACCAGCCTGAAGAAGTCCTTTCACGCAGTTATTATATTAATGTGGATATGAGTAAATATGTTGCACTTCTTATTGACACTTTAAACCATGACCAGTCAATAAGTGAACTTTTAAATCCTGCGGAACGTATACATGATGTATTAAAAAAATACGGCAAAATATAATTTATTCTTTATTTAGACAGAGTTTTTCAAATTAATAAATCGTTCATATTTAGGACAAAATCCGAACACAATTATAGTTTATAATGTATTTATACTTACAGATAAGGTAATACTAATAAATGCCAGTAACAACCTGGCAGATTTGAAAAGCTTATTGACTAATGTTTGAAATAGATTCTTTTTCATTTTTTTCATTTGGCCCTGCAGTAGCTCCCTCTGCTGTAGGGCAACTCCTTTCTTTTTGGTTTCCTCATTTATTTTAATAAAATAAATGCGGCAGCCAATTTTTTTGTCTTAAAACCAGCCCCATTGCCACTTTACAGCATTTTGGCAGAAGCTTTTACATTTCCAGTTATCTTTTGCTGGTGTAATTTGGAGGACGGACGGTTTACAGCAAAAGATAACCAGAAATTATCCTGTATACAATTTATTGTATTTGTCTATAATTTTTCAACACCAAGTGTTACTTTTTCACCATTTATATTCCACTCTTTAGTAAATCCTTCTGCTGCCCCATATACAGTTTCATTAGCAAGGACTTCTGATTTAATTGTATCTTCATTATTCTTTATAACTTCTGTAATTTTATCATTATCTTTTACACTTACACGTATATGGTCCATAACCTCAAAGCCCGCATCCTTGCGCATTGTCTGTATTTTGCTTATAACTTCACGTACAAAACCTTCCTCAATTAACTCTGGTGTAAGGTTTGTATCAAGCACTACAGTAATTCCACGGTCTGTAGCAGAAATATACCCTTCAATCTGTGCTGCCTCTATTAAAAGGTCATCCTTTGAAAGTGCTTCTTCACTGCCATTAACAGTAATTACAAGCTGTCCTGTACTATTTATCTCTTCCATTGCTTTCTGCCCGTCAATGCCTGCAAGTACCTCTTTTACTGTATTAATATCCTTGCCAAACCTGCGGCCAAGAGTCTTAAGCTGTGGCTTAAAACTATATGTTGTAAGAGTGCTGACATCGTCTTTAAGGATTGCTTCTTTAACATTAAGCTCATCTTTTATTATATCCAGATAAAATTCTGAAAGGTTTGCACCAGCTTTTATAAACATTTTGCTTATTGGCTGGCGGTTTTTGATATTGGCAGTATTCCTGCATGAACGCCCTATAACAACCGCTTCAAGCACTGTTTCCATATCTTCTTCAAGCTTCTTGTCTATAATTTCTTCACAAACTGCTGGGAAATCACAGAGATGTACACTTTCAGGTGCAGTTTTGTCTGTACTGCACACAAGGTTGCGGTAAATCTCTTCTGTCATAAAAGGAACCATAGGTGCTGCTGCTTTGGAAATTGTTACAAGTGCTGTATAAAGTGTCATATATGCATTAATTTTATCCTGCTCCATTCCCTTTGCCCAGAAACGCTCACGGCAGCGCCTTACATACCAGTTGCTCATTTCATCTGTAAATTTCTGCAAAGCCTTAGCTGTTTCTGGTATACGGTAGGCATCCAGGTTTTCATCAGCTTCCTTTACTGTACTGTTAAGACGCGAAAGCAGCCATTTATCAATAATTGCAAGTTTGTCGTACTCAAGCTTGTATTTTGTAGCATCAAACCCGTCTATATTTGCATAAAGCACAAAAAACGCATATGTGTTCCAGAGAGTGCCCATAAATTTACGCTGCCCTTCCTGGACTGCTTTGCCATGAAAACGGTTAGGCAGCCAAGGTGCACTGTTTACATAGAAATACCAGCGGATTGCATCTGCACCATAAGTTTCAAGAGCCTCAAACGGGTCAATTGCATTTCCTTTTGACTTGCTCATCTTCTGCCCGTTCTCATCCTGTACATGCCCAAGTACAATAACATTTTCGTAAGGTGCTTTATTAAACAGAAGCGTTGACTCTGCCATAAGTGAGTAGAACCATCCCCTTGTCTGGTCTACGGCCTCAGAAATAAACTGTGCTGGGAACTGCTGCTCAAATAAATCCTTATTTTCAAATGGGTAATGATGCTGTGCAAATGGCATTGCCCCCGAATCAAACCAGCAGTCAATAACTTCTGGTACACGTTTCATTACACCGCCACATTCTGGGCACTTAAATACTACTTCATCAATATAAGGCCTGTGCAGTTCCCTTTTTGCATCATCAGGACAGCCGCTTCTCTCTGCAAGTTCAGCCCTGCTTCCTACAGCATCCTGTAAACCACAGCCTTCACACTCCCATATATTAAGCGGTGTGCCCCAGTAACGGTTACGTGAAATACCCCAGTCCTGTATATTTTCAAGCCAGTTGCCAAAACGCCCTGTACCAATGGACTCAGGAATCCAGTTTACTGTATTATTATTCCTTACAAGGTCCTCCTTAACTTCTGTCATCTTTATAAACCATGATTCACGTGCATAGTAGATAAGTGGTGTATCACATCTCCAGCAGTGAGGGTAATCATGTTCAAACTTAGGAGCTGCAAAAAGCTGCCCGCGCTTGTCAAGGTCTTTAAGCACCTCTGGGTCTGCCTTCTTGACAAAAAGCCCTGCAAATGGTGTTTCCTGTGTCATTTCACCTTTTTCATCTACAAACTGTACAAATGGAAGGTTGTATTTGCGCCCTACATTGGCATCATCTTCACCAAATGCTGGTGCAATATGGACTATTCCTGTACCATCTGTCATTGTAACATAAGAATCGCATGTTACAAAAAATCCTTCTTTATGCTGCTTATCTGCTAATTCTTTAGCACATCCATATAATGGCTCATACTTTTTATATTCAAGGTCTTTTCCTGTATAAGTTTCAAGTATTTCATATGCCTTTATGCCATCTTCTCCAGTAAGGCGTGAAAGTACAGTATCAAGAAGTTCCTGTGCCATATAATATGTGTAACCATCTGCTGCCTTTACCTTACAATAAGTTTCATCAGGGTTTACACAAAGACCTACATTAGATGGAAGAGTCCACGGTGTAGTAGTCCAAGCAAGGAAATATGCATCTTCTTCTACAACCTTAAAACGTACTATTGCAGAACGCTCTTTAACCAGCTTATACCCTTGTGCTACTTCCTGTGATGAAAGCGGTGTCCCACAGCGTGGGCAGTAAGGCACAATTTTAAATCCTTTATATAAAAGCTTTTTATTCCAGATTTCTTTTAATGCCCACCACTCAGACTCAATAAAGTTATCATCATATGTTACATATGGATTATCCATATCCGCCCAGAAACCAACTGTTCCCGAAAAGTCCTCCCACATGCCTTTATATTTCCAGACAGACTCCCTGCACTTTTTAATAAAAGGCTCCATTCCATACTCTTCTATCTGCTCTTTGCCATTAAGCCCTAAAAGCTTTTCAACTTCAAGCTCCACAGGAAGCCCGTGTGTATCCCATCCTGCTTTACGCGGCACTAAATAGCCTTTCATAGTCTTATAACGTGGTATCATATCTTTTATAACACGTGTAAGCACATGGCCTATATGCGGCTTTCCATTGGCAGTAGGCGGCCCGTCATAAAATGTATAGACAGGACATCCCTCCCTTGCTTTCATTGACTTTTCAAAAATCTGCTGGTTACGCCAGAATTTTCCAATATTTTTCTCGCGTGCTACAAAGTTTAAATCAGTTGAAACTTTTTCGTACATAAATACAACTTCCTTTCTAAATAATATAATAATTAGATATAGAATAGGACGAAGTTTCCTATAAAATAAAAAAGCCTCCACCCTGCATAAACAGGATGAAAGCCGGAACATTCATAACCACCTATTCTGCTGTACGTGGACATTATAATAATATCCAGATACATGACCTGTATAACGGCAGGAACCGGCGGAGTGTACTAGCAGCAGCAAATACCATCTATGGCATACCTGCATATGCTTTCCACAAGCAACTCAGGAGTGATATCCTTTCTTTGTTCTAAAGCAAAAATGCTTATGCACCTGGTTCACACTATCCCAGGCTCACTGTGGCTTCCCAGAAGAAAGGCCGCCTGCATAAAATATGCAGTTACGTCTCCATCACAGTCTTTAAATATTTATATAGACATATTCTAGTATGGTTTAAATGCTTTGTCAAGGTAAATTTCATAATTTAGTACTGGTTAAATATTATAATTATAAATTATGGAGTGGGGGCAGGTGATTTAGACGCACGAAAGTAACTGGATATCCTTTTACATACCCCGTTATTGTTCCACTGTATAATAAGTGACTAGCAGAATAACCTTCTCCTCATAATTTATAGTTACCTGATTATATGTGTTGTAAATTTGTGATGACAAGTTTCATGTGCCAGATGCCAGCAATATTTTGTACAGGGGTACTTTAAGCACGTATGTTCCAGAGGGAACATAGTTCCATCCGGGATATACGTGCTTTATGTGCCGCTGCGTGGCTTATCGTAGCGTTTTGCAGGGGCGTACCCTTGTATGGAATATTCTGGCTCTGGCACAGAAACCGTCCATCCACCAATCCACAAAAACACCAGATAACTATAAAATACCCATACTACTTCTCCATAAGCCAGAATGAAGCTGAATATGGTGGAAGTTCACTTCCACCCCCGAAGTCATGAGGCTTTCCTGTAATTAAATCTTCTGCCATGCCACACCCAGCATCAAAATGTGCTACATATGGCTGGTTAGAAGCATTAATTGCTACAAGAACCCTTTCCCCCTCACAAGCACGTTCAAATATGCACTGGTGGTTTGTAAGGACAATATTACGGTAATTGCCATAATTTAAAGCCTTGCTGCCTTTTTTTGCCTTGGCAAGTTTAGAAATCCACTCTGCCAGCTCCCCAAATACAGGTTCTTCAAAACATGCACGTAATGCAGGGTCCCCTTCACTCTTAGCAGCTTTAGCACCCCATTCACTTCCATAATATACACATGGAATTCCAGGCATACCAAAATTAAGGGCATAAATTAATGGAAGATGTTTTTCATCTGCCAGGTTACTTGCAATACGGCTTACATCATGGTTGTCCACAAAACTTAACAAATGCATACCCTTATAAAGAGTCCATTCCTCTGGACCATACTGCCTTGCAAGTGAATGGCATATTTCAAACATATTCATGCTATTAAAACTTGAATACAGCCCTTTGTAACACTCATAATTAGTAACAGAATGGCACATCTCATTATTTGCCCACTGTTTATAATCGCCATGCAGGGTTTCACCTACAATAAAAAATTCCTCTTTAAGTGAGTCTGTAAACTGCCTCAGCCTTTTTAAGAAATCCTTGTCAAGACAGTATGCCACGTCAAGGCGCAGGCCATCAATATCAAACTCACTAACCCAGCTACGGACCGCATCAAAAATATGTTGTACAACTTCTTCATTACGGAGGTTCAGTTTTACAAGGTCATAATTGCCTTCCCATCCCTCATACCACAAGCCATCATTATAATTTGAATTGCCGCCAAAATTAATATGGAACCAGTCACGGTATTTTGAGCCTTCCCTGTTAGCAAGTACATCCTGGAACGCCCAGAACCCGCGTCCAACATGGTTAAAGACACCATCAAGCACAACCTTTATGCCTTCCTTGTGAAGTTCCTGGCAAACTTTTGCAAAATCATCATTATTTCCAAGCCTGCAGTCAATCTTTTTAAAATCCCTTGTGT
The DNA here is from genome assembly GCA_910579085.1 of uncultured Lachnospiraceae bacterium. GTDB lineage: Bacteria > Bacillota > Clostridia > Lachnospirales > Lachnospiraceae > Butyribacter. The sequence continues at coordinate 23,228 of CAJTRU010000001.1, forward strand.
TATAGCCATGTGTATCAGACTCAAACACAGGTGAAAAATATATAGCATCAGCCCCCAGTTTCACAATATGTGGAATCCAGTCAATAACCTTTAAAATACGAGGCTTTTCCTCTCCATCATTTTCAAATGGTGCTCCACAAAATCCCAATGGGTAAATCTGATAAAATACACTTTCGTATGCCCACATAATATTGCCCTCCTTTTTTGTAAATTATCTGTATCTGTCTTAGTATACCGCAAATTCCAGTATACATCAATGCATTATTATACATCGCATACATCCGTTTCATAAAAATATGGAATAATTTACAATAAAACACAAGATAACTAGATAACTGTAAACAGGGTGCTGGGAATTATTCTGCTAGTCACTTATTAAACAGTGTAATATCCAATACTTTCATATTATAATATATTAATACTAAAATAATATTACTGTACTTCCATATGTCTGAACCCCCTCCCCACACCAGAAACCCTGCATCCGTCCTCCAATAAAAGATAACTGGAAATTATCTTAATAAAACATTTTTTTATTTAAAAGAATAATTTCATCCATCATGCAAATAATATAGATGTTACACGACAACATTGTGGCACACCCACAAAATATTATTATTTGTGCAAAGCACAGAAAAGAGGTTATTATGTCTAAAAATTCAACTTACTCAAACAACACAAACAGCTCTAACAACAGCCAGAACACAAGCTCAAATTATTCTAACACATCTGGCAGCAATAAAAGTTCTAATAAATCAAGCAATGCTAATAACTGCGGCAAAAATGCCAATAACACAAGCAGTAACAAGAGTTCTAACTCTTCAAACCAGAGCAGATAAGTTTTAACTTATTATTGTACAACCTTTTATAATAAATTATTAAATTTTTATTAATAATTTTATTAGAGTGGCAGTACCTTGTGTACTGCCACTGTCGTTTTTTATATTCCTGCATAAAATATATTAATAATTTTTGCCAGGAGAATGCCTATGACGCTGAAAATTATTTCACCTGGAGATTTAGAAAATTACATTAACAATTATAATACTATATTGATAGATTTACGTGACAAAGCAGATTATAAACAGGAACATATACCAGGGGCAGTCTGGGCTGACTGGGAAGAATTGGATAAAAATATTGGAAAACTGCTTATGTCCTATAACAAGAAACCAGACTGGATTATACTGTATTGTGAAAGAGGCAATATAAGCCTTCTGGCATCAAGAGACCTTGCAAGACTTGGATATCCTGTAATCAGCCTTAATGGAGGCTATGTCCGCTGGCAGGAATGGTCACAGAAAAAAAATAAATACCATGCCAGATATGGTAATACCAGAAAACCATATATAGAGTAACTGCACTATCTTATATCAGCAAAACTCATGATATATGTAAAAAACTGCCAGCAGGCAAAACCTGATGGCAGTTTTCTTTATATTTTATATTCTACAAATCTTACATTACGTGTCTTATAACCATAACCATTATCAATTATATAATCCTTTGTACTTCTGATACTGTGGCTGTCATCACTTTCCTGCCCATAGCTTGTTGTATGCTTTGCAGATTTGTCATATGCATGGAACACCGCAGATTTATTTATTCCATCTATAGTGATATCATACAAAGTAGATGGAAAATAAATATTCTTTATATTTATTCCACCTATGAAACCAGTATAATAAGATATTTCATCTGGTTCATTGCCTCCATATAAATATACAGTCTTAATACCCTCTTTAAAGGTAATGTTTTTAAGAGAAGCGCACCCTGCAACATGTACTGCAACACTTTTTAAGGAAGATGGCAGCGTAAGCCCTGTAAGGTATTTTGCACCAGAAAATGCATCAGGGTTTATAGATTGTACACCATCTGGTATCTTAAATGAACCTTTCTTTGCATGTGGATAAGCATAAATCTTTGTCATATCATAGTTATAAAGAACACCATCTGATGATTTAAAATATTTATTACCCTTATCAACTGTTATCTTTTTAAGGTTTGCTGCAACATCATTGCACCCGCCAACATAAAATGCGCCCCACCCGTAGAAATAACCATAATCCGATAAACGTACTACATAATTAATAATTGCATCTACATTGCGTACTGATGGTGGTATCTTATATTTATTCTTTTTGCCCGGGAATACTTCTATAGCTTCTATAGCTTTATCATATAAAACACCCATATATGATGCAAAATATTTATTTTCCTCTGGAACAATTATCCTTCTAAAGTTATTCTTGCATCTTTTATTAACTATGAACTGTGTATTTTTATGTATTTTTAAAGATTTTTTTGCAAATGGCATAAGCCACATTACTTTATAGTCATAAGAATAAAGTGCACCATTATAAATTTTAAAGTGTTTGTTTCCATTTCCTAATGTTATTTTTTTCAGGCCTGGAATATCATATACCGCATCATATGTATACCCTCTGTTATCATACAATGTGTCATATGTATTTTCTTTAATGCTGTCCTCATATTTAATGGTGTCCTCATAATTTTTCTCAAAACCGGTATCAACAATTTCCAGACTTGCAGGCAGGTTTAATACTTCCAGTGACGTACAACCACAAAGCCATTTAAGCCGGAATTCCGTAATATTTTCATTTAAAGCCAGTCTTTTAAGGTTATGGCAATACTGAAATGCTTCTTCATTTATTGCAATAACTTTATCTGGCAATTTATAATCTCCTTTTTTAAGGCCAGGATAATTTATCAGTTCCCGCATATTTTTAGTATAAAGAACACCATCAACTGTCTTATAATATTCATTCTTTGCCCCAACATAAAGCTCTGCACCACAATTATAAAAACTGCCATATACCGATATAAGTGAACTGCCAAGGTTTAATTTCTTTAATTTAATACAATTTTTAAACGTAGAACCAGATATTTCTGTTAATTCAGCGCTGTTATCTACAGTTTTTAATTCCATGCAGCCTGAAAAGCACTTTTCTCCAAGTTCTTTTACGGAAGAAGGTATATTAATAGTATTTATACTACTATTTTCAAAGGCACTTTCACCAATCTTTTTAAGCCCTTTATTTAAAACAACCTTTTTAAGATACCTGCTGCCAGCAAATGCATGGCGTCCAATAGTTTTTACTGTACCAGGCACTTTAAAATAAGACCTTTTACTGTAAGATGGGTAATATATCAGTTCTGTCATTTTTTTATTATATAAAACCCCATTCTTTGAAGTTAAATATTTATTTTTCTTAGACACATTAATTTTTGTAATATTTGCCTTCCAGTCCGAAGCATAGACCTTTTCAATGCCTGTCACATCTGCATCAATAAAAAGGCTTCCTGTCCCTGTAATCCTAAAAATCTCACCTGTTTTACGGGACTCTGTATAAACTTTTGCATCTGCTTTTTCTGGAATAATAACCAAAATTAAAAATACTGCAATTAAAATAAATAATTTATAACCTGCTCTTTTCATTAAATTACCTCTAAATTATAACTATCTTTATGAAAATATAATTGTTTGTTAACACTAAATGAGCAACCACCAGTTCAACTGGTGATTTGCTCATATTCCCCCAAAGCGGCTGTATTACTGCACACCCTAAAGGGTGTTGTCACAAGCACTGTCACTGGTCCACTTACAAAGCTGTACTTCTTGAATCCTCTTTACATGATTCTTCAGCCTGTTCTTTTATATATTTCTGTACTGCTTCATCAGTGAATATTACCAACTGTTTCTACATAATATCCCTTGCCCAGAACGCTTTGTCCCATTTACTCTGCAATTCTGGGTGTCTGCCATATATCATTAATGTACTTTTTCCTTTTAAATACCCAATAAAATTTGAAATACTTATCTTTGGCGGAATTGCTATATTAAGATGTATATGGTCTGTACATACTGCCCCTGCTATAATTTCTACACCTTTGTACCTGCATAATGTACTGATGGTTTCTCTTGCATCTTCTCTCACCTTTCCTATAATGCCTTCTTATGGTACTTTGAAATAAATACAATATGATACTGGCATTTCCAGCGTGTATGTGTTAAACTTTTATTGTCCATATGGACCACCTTCTGTGTTATAATTTCAGGATTTGGCTTGCGATACCACTCCCATTATAACACAGGAGCTTTTCAATTAATATCCTTATCGTTTCCACTTACACTAATCACCCTAGCATAGCTGGAGCGATTAGGCTTTACATTTAAATATTAAAAATTTATCAAATAAAAATTTTAATATTCATTTAGAAAAATCCATACATATATGACTATTAAAACACTGGTACATAGCATATATAATTAATATCTTTAAATTCCCAAGAACTGCTGCAAGGTCACTTTCTTTTATAAATTCAATTTTAAAACCTGTTTCAACAAAAAATTCTATACTAACCTGCTCCTTTAATGCCCTTTCTTTAAAATCTGTCAGAATAGAATTTAAAAAAACATTAGTACATATTATTTCTCTTTCTCCTCTTATAAATTCTACTTCTAAATCTGATAAAACCTGTTTAATTTTTTCAATCTGGTTATTATCTGCATAAATCCCTATCTGTCTTAAATAATAGTTTATATTATGAAAAAGTTCCTGGTATTTTTCACTAATGTTTTCCACTGTATTATAATATTTTTTCTTTTCCTCATATTTTGTTTTATTTACCTCATGTACTATTTGCTGTTCTTTAAATTTACTATACTTGCTAAATATATAAAACAAACTTACATTTTCTAAAACTGAAAGCATATAAAAAGCAATAAATATTAAATCTATTAATGTATACTCTCTGCTATCCTCTATTATATAAGGAATTACAAACATAATGCCAAATGCAGCAATAGATACTATTATATAATTTACAAATAATTTTAAATCCAGTTTTTCAGTTGAATACTTTGAAAACTGTTTGGCTATAGAAAGAAATATAAAATAGACCAGTTCGCTAGTAAACATTGTAATAACCATAAAAAATTCATTTTCAAGTGCCTGGTTCGTTGGAACATCAGCCGAAAATTGCATTAAAAACCATAATATAATTTCTGAACCACCACCTATAAAAATTACTATTGCACAACGGACTATTCTGAACCATAAATTGCCTGTAAATAATATAAGTACAATTGACAAACATAGCACTACTGCAAATATCAAATTAAGCTTATTATTATACTGTATATTAACTATTACATTTATTGCAACAAAATATATATAACACAGAAAAAACCTTACTTTGGGCTGGAAACAGTGCCTTATTTCATGAAATGCACCATAGAAATCCAGCATAAAATATATTTCAAACATACAAGATGCTATTAAACATAAATTATAAATTATTGTATATCCCATCTTAAGTTCTCCCTATATTTCTGTTTTATGTATCTTGTAAATTCTTTTGAGAACTGCTCTGCCTTTCCTCTGGCGGCTGGTACTATTTTTCCATCCAGTTCCAGGAATTCTTTCCGCATATTAAATGCAGAGATATAATGCATATTAACTAGATAACTGTTGTGCGGACACGCAAATCCTACGTAGTACAGCATTTCCTGTAATTCTTTGAAATTATATGGGGTAATAAGTTTTGCATCTGGGTATTCTCTGCTGCGTTCTTTGTTTAAATGGATAATGCTTCCTTTTTTATGGTGTGTAAAGTATACAATATCTGATGTCTGTAAAATTACTTTTTCCCTGTTATATGAAGCTTCCATTGTAAAACAGGTTTTCATCCTGTCCATCTCTTCAAATATTTCACATATATCTTTATACAAGCTGTCCCTTCCTGCTTGTTTTAGCAAATACCTGTATGGTGAAATTTTAATTGTTTCTGGTGTTGGCATATATACACCAGAATATTGTACCAATATTCCTTGGTATCTTCTCTTTTTAAGCTGGACTGCTATGTCATTTCCATCTGTCCCTCCTAATTGTATATCCAGAAATAAAACATCACTGTCCATTGTCAGATTATTTAATAAATCTTCACCAGAATAATACCTGGTAAATTCAAGCTCTCTTTTATTTTTATTACACTCTTTTATAAGCTCTTCAAGTTCTTTAACAAAAACGGCATCATCATCACAAATTAAGATTTTATACATCTGCTTTATCCTCCATGTATTTTACGTATATATAATTACTTGTAGCACTGGCTTTAAACTGCTGTACAAGTATAAACATTCTATGTTTAAAATTATATACTATAATTATACAATTTGCAATCTATTTAAATACTGCGTTATATAAAACCGCATACAGTAAAAAATATTATATATATTATTACAGTATATACTATATAGAATTACATAATTAATATGTACATGAAAGCTGTCTAAAACTGTAATTGGAAAAGACTGGATAAATAGCTGGATAATTTTTATATTATTTGATAGAATATATTCTATGGCGCAATATCAAAAGAACGGAGGTTACATATGTATAATGAAATTTCATTTATATTCAGCCAGATGGGTTATGAACCTGTGAAATTAAATGTTGCAGAACCACATGTAAATATTAAACTGGTTAATATTGACATGTCTGCTGGCACTGAAGGATATGTCGTAGTTACATTGGATGAAACCTCTGGCATAAGATATACAGAAGAACAGTTCAGGCATATTTCCCAGCAGATACGGGATTTTCTTGTGCATAAGGGATGTATGCTGTACCATTTCCTGTATATTTTTATTAGTGACAATGGCACACCACCCTTTAAACTCCAGGATGCCGGGGAATGTTTATGGCGTATAACTCCTTCTGGCAGGCAGCTTATAATATATGGAAATGCTCTTCCGATGTATATGGGGCTTAAAAAACCAATAGAAGATTTTCTTATGCCTGGCAATTTATCTGGTAATATTGCACATAATCCAGCAGGTAATTGCAGACAGTATAATTATACGGCGGATAATAATATTTTAGCAGCACGTGTAAACCTCGCCATTGTTATTATTAATGTCTTTATATTTATATTGTCAGATTTAATAAACCCGGCTGGCAACGGAATGTCCATGCTTGACAAAGGTGCGCTTTCATGGGACTCCGTTATTAACGGACATGAGTATTACAGGATATTTACATGCATGTTCCTTCATGCAGGGCCAAGCCATATATTTAATAATATGCTTGTGCTTTTATTTATTGGGAGCTATGTTGAACAGTATGCTGGCAGGATAAAATACTTAATTATCTATTTTTCATCAGGGATTATTGCAGGGTGTGCTTCAATGGTTTATAATATGCTGAGGTATGATTACACACAGTCTGTTGGTGCATCAGGGGCAATATTTGGTTTAATGGGTTCTTTGTTATGTATAATACTTATAAGCCAGCATTATAAAGAGCTTGGCCTGCGGCGTGTTTTATTTATGATATTATTAAGCCTTTATGGCGGCATTACAAGCCAGGGAGTTGACAATGCTGCACATATTGGCGGGTTTATTGGCGGGTTTTTAACCACCCTGCTTATACCAGGCAGGAAATAACCATGCCCTGTTTACTGTTAATTCCAGGAGAAAGGCAGGAACGAATTAATGACTAATGTAAATATTTATTATGGCGGCAGGGGGCTTATTGAAGACCCTTCAAACTTTGTAATAAGTAAATTAATCCAGGTTCTTGAAGAATTAAATATACAGGTAAAAAAATATAATTTATACGAAGATATCCGCGGAATTTCTGTACTCCCAACAACTCTAAAAGATGCAGATGCCATAATATTGGCTGCTTCTATAGAATGGCTTGGAATAGGAGGGCTGCTCCAGCAGTTTCTTGACTCATGCTGGCTTTATGGGGATAAGGAGACAATTAAGCGGCTTTATATGATGCCTGTTGCCATATCTACAACCTATGGTGAGAAAGAGGCTTATATTACACTTGTTAAAGCATGGGAAATCCTTGGTGGCAAGATATGTGATGGTATATCTGCGTATGTCAGTAATAATATAGATTTTGAAACAAATTCTGATTATGCTGCACTTATAGAGAAAAAGGCTGAAAATTTTTACAGGGCTTTTTCCAAAAAGATTATATCATTTCCGTCAAGCACTGATGCTGTACTGGACAATGTTGCACAGCCTAAGTCTATAAGCCTTACGCCACAGGAAAGCGAGCAGCTTTCAATGTATGTATCTAATGATAAATATGTAAAAAAACAAAAGGCTGATATTAAAGAACTTTCACAGATGTTCAGAGGTATGATGGGTGACTCTTCCCCTCATGACAAAGGCCCTTATATTGAAACACTTGAAAACCATTTCCACCCTGTACCAGGTGTTGCACTTTCATTTATTATAGAAATTGCTGATAAAGGCAGCACGCTTGTAATTGAAACAGATAATACTACATTAAACTGTTACTATGGTGAAAAGGATAATCCTGACATTATATTAAAAACAACTTCAAATGTTATGGATAAAATAGTTTCAGGGAAAAATACTTTACAAAGCACCTTTATGACAGGTGAACTTACAGCCAGGGGGGATTTTAAGATACTAAGGATATTTGACTCGCTTTTCCAGTTCCAGAGGTAAAATTTATATAATTAATGGAGGTCTGAAATGAATAAGAATATTGATGACAATTGTATTTTCTGTAAACTTGCAAATGGAAGAATTCCTGCTACTTCAATTTATGAAGATGATGATTTCAAAGTTATACTTGATGCTGCACCTGCTTCAAGGGGACATGCAATAATCCTTCCAAAAACACATGCTTCAAATATTTTTGAGCTGCCAGATGAATACTGTGAAAAAATATTTAAAGTTGCAAAGAAGTGTGGAGCTGCAATTAAAAACGCATTTAATTATGATGGGTTAAATGTATTACAGAACAATGGTGAAGCTGCTGGACAGACTGTTTTCCATCTGCATGTGCACCTTATTCCGCGTAATATGGATGACGGCATTACTATTAAATATGTGCCAGACAACAATATGGATGAAACATCTGCATCACAGACAGCAGAAAAGATTAAAGAATACCTGTAAAACAGGCAAATCTATAAATGGCTGTGCTGGCATTACACAACTGCCAGCACAGCCATTATATAAAACATATCTAAGCCATAAATCCCCTTGACTGTTCATTTCCATTCATAAATACTTCATTTAACCTGCCTTTGCCATAAGTCAGCCCGGCATATACCTGTTGTGTATTCTGCATTACTGCACCTGATGTATCCTGCTTTGCCACCTCTGCAAAAGCACTGTGAAGGCTTTCCATAACTTTATTTATCTCATCAAATCCAGACAAATCACGCCTTGTTATTGCAGTTACCAGAAGCCCGTTGACATATCTGTACAGGCTTGCAAGGTTATGTGAAACCTCATACTGGAAGTCCAGGTTTCTTTTAAGTTCACATACACATTCCTGTGCTTTTCTAAGATGCTTTACCACCATGTCTTTATCATTATTACCATATGACTGTTTTGCCATATCCATGCTATAAGCAAAAAGTTCATATACAATAACTACAAGGCCACTTCTGTTAGCTTGTGCAATACGTGCTGTATAACCTCTTAACTGCTCTTTATCCATAAAACCAGCCAGCCTTTCCATAATGAAAAACGCTGCTTTTGCGCTTTTCCTGATTAGAATTAATCAATCTATATTCCTTGTAATAAATTCATAATTTCCTGTGGTTTGTTATTTGCCTGTGAAAGCATAGAAGTTGCTGCCTGGGTCAATACTGTAAGCTGTGTATACTGTGTCATTTCATCTGCCATATCAGTATCCATAATACGTGACATTGAGTTAGTCATATTGTAGCTTGCAACATCAAGGCTTGATACAGTGTCTTCAAGACGGTTCTCATAAGCACCAAGTTCTGAACGTGCAGCAGAAACCCTTTCAATTGCTGAATCAAGTGATGCAATTGCATTTGCTGCACCGTGTGATGAACACACATTTACAAGGCGCTGGCCATTTGCATCACGCAGTGAAAGTGTACTGCATGAAATTTCATCAAAGTTCATATTAAGCATCTGGTTTTCATTACCACCAATCTGCATTCCCATATATCCTGCATCATATACTTTTAATGTAACTTCCTGCCCTTCTGTTGAACCTTCTGGGTTTTCAGAAGGTATCTCAACCAGCATTTCAAAGCCGCCATTGTCTTTAATTGTAATATGGCTTCCATTTGTTGAAACCTTAGCATTTTCTGAAAATCCGTCACCAAGTTCTACTTCTACATCTAATCCCATAAATATCTCATTTGGTTCTCCAGATGAATGTCTTATAAGTATCTGCTGGTTAGCACCCTCTGCTTTAGTAGTAAAAGTAACAGAATTTCCTGCAAATTCTGCATCAATGTCCATTTTACTACATACATCGAGTATCTTGCTTTCAGCCATTTCATCTGTATCACCTTCTTCAAACTCTATAGTAGTATTATTAAGATACAGAATACCAGGTATTGTATACTCAACATCTTCGGCAACTGCTGGCTGTGGGGCTGTATTAACGCTAAACGTGTATTCCCCTGCTGGTACTTCTGTTGATGCCTTAAGTGCCTGTATTCCATCTATATTGCTTGTAACTGTCCTTGATGATGAACCATCTAAAAGCCCTTTGCCATTAAACTCTGTAGTGCTTGAAATACGGTCTATTTCATCAAGAAGCTGGTCTATCTCATTTTGTGAAGATGCACGGTCATCTACAGTATATGTATCATTTGCATTCTGGACAGCAAGTTCACGTATACGCTGTAATATAGCAGCAACTTCATTTAATGCACCATCAGCAGTCTGTACAATAGACTGGCCGTCCTCTGAATTCCTTGATGCCTGGTTTAATGCCCTTATCTGGGTACGCATTTTATTTGAAATTGCAAGCCCTGCTGAGTCATCTGCTGCTTTTGTGATTTTATATCCTGAACTTAATTTTTCAAGACTTGCAGAAACCCTTCTTTCATCTTTCTTTAAATTTACATTTGCTATCTGCGCTGTTATGTTATGGTTAATTTTCATCTATATACCATCCTTTCTGTTATATCTGCTTGTTTAAATACCAGGTATTTACTGGTTCTCTATTTGCTTAAATACCAAATATTTACTGGTTCTCTATATTTTTAATTATGTCTGAAAGATAACATGCCGTAATCTTGGCAACTTTATATAAAGAGGCTGTAGAAGCACTATTATCAAGACTGGCCTTTTCATCAATTATGCTGTTATGTACTGCTCCAAGGCTGCATGATATATTTTTAACCTCAAAACCAGCTTCTTTCATCTCTCTTTTTAATTCCATGCTGTTTGCCTGGACTGCCTCATAACTTTCCCTGTTGCTGCACACAACAAGCCCTTTTACAGCACCATTTGATATTTTAAATTCTGCTGATATATTTAGCAGCTTTCCAGGTTCACTTTCTGTACCAGCATTACCAACAGAGATTTTTACTTTGCCCTTATCACCCTGGCCGCTTAATATTGTTACATTCATGTTTGTAATTGTATCACCAGTAACTATAGGTATATCATAGCTTCTTCTGCCTGCCATCATCCCATGTAACTGTATTCCCCTGCCAAGGGACTTAAGTTTCATAAGTTCATCTGATGTAATATCAGGTGCACAGTATGACCTTGAAAGGACTTCTTCCATATATTTCCTTGTTTTGTCACACTCTGCTTTTATGCTTTCCTCAGAACCAAGGGACTCCGCCATGCTGTCCGCTGTTTCTTCAAATTCTTTCTTTTCTTTTTCACCTAAAATATTCCTTCTGGCATAACAGTCTTTTACAGGACTGTAACCTTCTTTAAGCATCTGGATTGCAGCACCCAGCGATGCCACTGTAGAAGGGATTTGCATATTGGCAAGGTAAAGGTCTGCTTCAACACGGTTCTGCATCATATCACGCACTTCCTCTGCCTGCTTGTCATAGTATTCCCTCATCAGTTTATTTTCTGGTGACCTGGATTTCATCTCTTCTGCAAACTTTTCAAGTGAAGTATTAAGAAGTTTCTCCATATCACCATCAGACATTTCATTTACACTGTCAGGTGTAATATTATCTATTGCCTCTGAAACAAGCCCCTGGTAATACCTGTTGCCACTGCTGCCCTCTTCTTTGTTATCTGGGTTAAAGCCGCTGTCAATCTGTGTTGTTATAGGCTTGCTGTGGTATACAAGCCCTTCAAGCCTGCCATAGTTATTATCAACTTCTACATCAATGCCTTTTCCTTTAATGCTTCTTACAGCAGAAAGGAGGTTTCCAAGTGTCATTTCCCTTTTGCTTTGTATAACTGCACCAATTGCAGCACCATCTGTTTTTTCTATGTTATTAAGCAGCCTGTAAACTCCTATATAGCCGTCCCTTTCCTGCTCTGTTATTGAATTACTTCTTTCTAACTGCCATAAATACCTGCTGTACTTTTCTTCTGGCGTAACCCCTTTATTAGAAGCAATTCCTGTAAGTTCCTTATCAAGCTCTTCTATTGACTTATCAAGCGGGTTATTGCCATTCCTTATTATATCAAGTACAACTGATGGTTTCATATTGTCAATTATCCTGTTAAGTGAAGCATCATATTCTTTAACAGCATTAATATTATCTTCTGTAATCTCCATGCTGTTATATCCAAGAATTCTGACAGCCCTCTCATTTGCCTGTGTATTTTCAAGCCCAAGGCTCTGTAAAATATCAGGCACACTTCTCTGGAATGCTTTCTCAATGGAGTCACCAAAGTTCTTATCTGGCTCTGTTGCAACCTTTTCATAAATCTCCATAAACTGGCTTTTATTAGCCGTTTCACTTACGGCAGCAGCATGGAGTTCATTAAATGATATAAGGTTCATCTGCCTTATGCCCATTCCAATTACTGATGCAGGTGCATTTGCAATATCAGATGTCTTCTGTAAAGCTTCCTGCATAAGCCCAAGTTCTTTGTCTGCCATTTCTGCTGATATGCCATATCTTGACATATAGTAAGCATTTTCTATATCCCTTAATTCTTTTACAATATTCTCAAGAGGTGCAGTTTCAATATTTATGCCTTTGCCTGCCATTATTCCAACGGACTGCACTGTCATTTTAAGACATATTTCAGCTATATTCTTCTTAGCTATAACTGCCTGTATCTCCTGTTCTGACATGCCATCTGCTATATTAACTGGTATAACTGCTGTGCTGCCAGCACTATTGTTTTCATTTTCACTGGCTGCCTGTTTTAAAAGTGCAAGGTTTAATTCCTGTACTTCACCATTCCCGCCTGTATTATATTGTATTGCATTATTAGCAATTATCTTAATGGCGGTAACTATATCCCCGTCATTTACCTCATTAAAGCTGTTAATCCAGTCCCTTGCTATTGTAAACTGTGATGTATCAAGCAGTGCCTGTTCTGCCTCACTCCCTGCCGCCATAGCCTGTACAACCTGAACAAGGGCCTTGTCAAGTGTCATATTGTCCTTAATATCACGCAGCACATCAAGAGTCCTTAAATTATCTATTGTTACCGGCAGGTCATTGGCTAAAAGCCACTTTGCATCCTCTGAGGCAGTCTGCTGGTTAAGCCCTGCTATATCTATAATATCTTCAATCTGCCCTTTCAGTGAATCCCATATCTCCTTATCATATACAGATAAATCATAAGCATTACTTACTGAGAACTGCCCATGATAAATATTTTCAATAGTAGGGGACATTCCCTTGCTTATTATATATGATTTCGCCTTGTCGGACATATCCCCAGCAACCAGGCTCATCTGCAAAGCTGAAACTACCCTTGATATATTTTCAAGTGTAGGTGGTATATCGGCTTCACGTAAAACCTGGGCAATCTGCGACTCACTTTTCTGGTCAAGGAAACCTTGTTTCTGGATATTTTCAAGGCCTTCTTTAAGCTGCTGGCACAATTCCTTGTTACTTTCCTGGTAAAACTCTTTCCACTCTTTCTGTTCCTTGATTTTCTGTGCAGCACGTTCCAGGTCTTCTTCCCTGCAATCCTCTATATTTCCTTCTTCTTTCTCAATACTTGCATAATCCTCACCCGTAAGGATAGCTATATTTTTAACTGCTTCTTTGTCTTCCGCTGCCACTTGCGCGTTGCCTTTATTGTTGTTATTACTGTAGACCCCGGCATTATCTGGCGCTTTTGTACTTACCAGCGCCCTGGTGCTGCCCTGGTTGTAAGTATTTCCAACCTCTTTCAGTACAATATTGTCTTTCGACACATCCATGATTTGAAATTTCCTTGTTTCGCCTTCCGTGGCTCCGCGTACTGCGGAATGGGGTACTGCAACCTCTATTCCGTTAAAGCTGATGGAAATCTTATCTGATACTTTTGATATCACCCCTTCTACTACCTGGCCCTTTTTCCCTATAGACAGAAACGGGCTTCTGTCTGGCATAACGCCTGTTCTTGCCACCTGGCCAGGCTGGTGCATAATATCTTTAATATTCATAGACTTCTCACCGTATGTACCTTTCTTAAAATATCTTTATATATCTACTTAATTAAATCGGCATATTAACAGAATATCTTTAACCAGGCAGTTTAAAAAGAACCTGGTTAAAACCAAAAAGGACAGGCGTTTTACCGCCTGCCTTTATATACACTGGATACTGCCAGGAATATTTGTCTTATTCCTGTTTGTCCTCTTCTGTTACTTCTTCTTTACGTATTTCCTTTGTGCGTATTTCCTTGCATATGCTATCTATAAATTCCTGTAAATCTTTCTGTCCCTCATCACCTGCAAAACGGCTTCTTACAGATACCTTTCCTGTCTCTTCTTCCTTTGCCCCTACAACAAGCATATATGGCAGTTTATCAAGCCTTGCCTCACGTATTTTATAGCCAATCTTTTCAGAGCGGTTGTCAACTGTTGCATCTATCCCGTTTTTCTTAAGTTCTGCAAGGACACTTTCTGCATAATCCTTATATTTTTCAGAAATAGGAAGCACCCTGGCCTGTTCAGGACAAAGCCATGTAGGGAATTTGCCTGCATATTTTTCAATAAGCCATGCAAGTGTACGCTCATAACATCCCATAGATGTCCTGTGTATAATATATGGGCGCTTTTTATCCCCGTTTTCATCTATATAATACATATCAAAACGTTCTGAAAGGAACATATCAAGCTGTACTGTAATCATTGTATCTTCCTTGCCATACACATTCTTTGCCTGTATATCCAGCTTAGGGCCGTAAAAAGCTGCTTCACCTGCCTCTTCTGTATATTCAAGCCCTATAGCATCAAGAATTTCACGCATTGCATTTTCTACCTTATCCCACTCATCTGCTGTTCCAAGGTATTTATCTGTATTTTCAGGGTCCCACTTGGACATGCGGTATGTTACATCCTCCTCTAAGCCAAGTGTTTTAAGGCAGTACCTTGCAAGTTCAACACAGTTCTTAAATTCATCTGCAATCTGCTCTGGTGTACACACAAGATGCCCCTCTGAAATAGTAAACTGGCGCACACGTGTAAGCCCATGCATTTCCCCAGACTCTTCATTACGGAAAAGTGTCGATGTTTCACCCATCCTGTATGGAAGGTCTCTGTATGATTTCTGTCTTGCCTTATAAACATAATACTGGAACGGGCATGTCATAGGACGCAGTGCAAAAATGTCATTTCCTGATATGCTGTTGCCTTCCTCGTCTTCGTCATCTTCACCAAGAATAAACATACCTTCTTTATAGTGTCCCCAGTGGTCAGAAATTTTATATAAATCTGACTTTGCCATAAGTGGTGTCCTTGTCCTTACATAGCCCCACTCGTTATCCTCAAGGTCTTCAATCCAGCGCTGGAGTTTCTGTATCATTTTTGTTCCCTTTGGCATAAGAAGCGGAAGGCCCTGCCCGATTACATCCACAGTTGTAAATAAATCCATGTCGCGTCCAAGTTTATTATGGTCACGGTTCTTAATATCCTCAAGATATGCAAGGTACTCTTCTAAATCCTGCTTTTTATTAAATGCAGTTCCATATATACGTGTAAGCATTTTATTATGCTCATCACCTCTCCAGTATGCACCTGAAGAAGAAGTAAGTTTAAATGCCTTAATCTGCTTTGTACTCATAAGATGAGGCCCTGCACAAAATTCCACAAAATCCCCCTGTTTATAAAATGTAAGGGTATCTGTACCAGGATGTTCATTAATCATTTCAACCTTGTAAGGCTCATCCCTTTCCGTCATAAGTTTTACAGCTTCTTCTTTAGAAAGGGTATACCTCTCAAGCTTTTCACCTTTTTTAATGATTTTCTTCATTTCCTTTTCAATATTGTCAAGTTCCTCCCTTGAAAGGCTTGGCATATCAAAATCATAGTAGAAACCATTATCTATTGCAGGCCCTATTGTAAGCTTTGCCCCAGGATAAAGGTTCTGTACCGCTTCAGCCATAACATGTGCACATGTGTGGCGGTAAGCTTTCTTTCCTCCTTCACTGTCAAATGTAAGTATATTTAATTCACAATCCTTGTCAACTACAGTACGTAAATCAACAACATTGCCATCAACTTCAGCAGCACATGCCACCCTGGCAAGCCCCTCACTAATATCTGCTGCAATATCAATTACAGCCATTCCAGAATTATACTCTTTAAATGAGCCGTCTTTTAAAGTTATCTTCATAATTTACACCAAGCCCCAAACGGAAATGCCTGCATTTCCATATGAAGCGCAAACACAGAGAGGTGAAAGATTTGTGTTTGCATTTTATCCTTTCTTATATTTTTCTTTCACCATTTTCCATCTAAAAATAAAAAGCCCCTTCTGGCAAAATGCCAAAAGGGACGTTACATTCTAAGCAGCGCGGTTCCACCCTGGTTCAATGGAATAAAATTCCATTGCAGCTTTCACTAACTATAACGTAGTTACCGGACCGGATTAGGGCCACTCCAAGGCAGTCTTCAGCTATAATGCAATAAGATGTTCACAGCCACCATCTCTCTCTTGGATTGCATACCTATAACCTACTCTTCTTATCAACGTGTTTTGTGTATTATTTTTATTGATGTATTTTATATCAGTAAAAGAAGTTTGTCAAGATAAAAATAATTAAATGGCATGGTTTTACACAAGCGCAAAATAACTGTAAACCATCCTAATACTAATCAAAATAAAATAGTTCTTCAAATTTTTTACCAAGTGCAATGCATAATACAAGTGCCAGCTTTGCAGTAGGGCTAAATTGTCCTGTTTCAATAGAACTAATTGTATTACGGGAAACCCCCACCATTTCTGCAAGCTGGTTTTGTGACAATTCCAGCTCTGCCCTTGCTTCCTTTAAATGGTTTTTTAATATAAGTTTACCGTCCAGACTGCCACCTCCTTAAATAAAAATCATTATCTTACCATTTTTTACTTAATGGCCCATAAAAAAACGTATAGTTGAAACAACGAAAACTACAACCATAATTATAGTAATAACTAAATTTGATTTATCCCTGCATTTTATATACCTGTAAAAATTACCAACAGCCACTGAAATGCTGGTGGTAGCAACCAGGTCCATTATTGGATAACCTTTCATATCCCCAATAAATGAAAAAACACCAACAGCAATGACCATTGAAATATAAGTCCATTTAATAGATTTATCCCTAATCTGTACTTCCATTTCATCATTGTTTTCATTTTGTGCTTTTCTTAAAATTTCTTCCCTGTCCATTAAAATCCCCCATCAGTTTGACAAATTTTATTTGCAATACAATAATACTATAGCCAAGTTTTCTTGTCAATAATATCCGCTTAGAAAATACTTGACAAAACTGTGCATATACTGTATATATTAATATATACAGTATATACACAGTTATAAAGGAGGTATGTATTATGCTTAAAGTAGAATACTTAGATAAAACACTTTCCAATAAAAACAATACATTTAAACTAAATAATATATCTTTTACACTGCCTAAAGGATATATCTGTGGTATTATTGGTGAAAACGGCTCTGGCAAGTCTTCACTTATAAAATGCCTTGCAGGATTATACCGCCCTGATAATGGCAATATTTTTATCCAGGATGTGCCTTTCTATGAAAATGAAACAAAGAACAAAAATATGTTAGGGCTTGTCCTGGATAATAGCTTTTATAACCAGAACTTTACTTTAATCCAGATTGGCAGGTTTTATGGCAGCCTGTACAATGAATTTAATTTTAACCAGTATCTTGGATATTTATCTTTATTCAATATAGACAGCAAAATAAAATTCAAGCATCTTTCTAAAGGTATGAAAACAAAAGTGCAGATTTCATTTGCCTTATCACACAATGCAAAACTTTTCCTGTTTGATGAACCAGCAGACGGGCTAGACAAAAACTCACGGGAAGAATTAATAAAAATCTGTACAGGGCTTGTATCTGATGGTGAAAAATCTGTCCTGCTTTCCTCACATATAACAGAAGACCTGGACAGAATAGCTGATTACATTGGCTATATGCAGAATGGAAGCATGTTATTCTTTCTTCCAAAAGATACATTATGTGACAAGTTCAGGATTATTAAAGGGGAACATTATAAATGCCAGAATATCCCCAAAAATAAAATTGTATATATGGAAAAATGCAAATATATAACAAGTACAATGGTTAAGGGCGGAAACAAATATTCATCAGATAAAACACTTGAAGTATACAAACCATGTATTGCTGAATTTATGTATTATTTTGTGAAAGGAGGAAAAGAAAATGCCAAAAATATTGCAAAGGACTTTATTAATGTCAATAGCTAATTACTTATTCAGCATATCCTTTTATTATATAGCCTTTATTATTGCCAGTATTGTTTCCAGCAATAAGTTTGGAATTCTGGAAAACAGGTATTCTGCAATTTTTTTCCTTATATTTGCACTGGAATTTTATTATACAAGAATTCCAGACTATATATTTATTGCCCCTTTTTCCAGAAATGAAAGAATGTTACTGCAAAAAAAGCTATTTTTATATAACCTTTTTGCAACATGGATTATAACCTCAGTAATTATTGTATTACCAGATTTAATAACATCAATTATTAAGAATAATATTTATAACCTGGGCAAATCAGTATTTATAATAGTTGTAATATATTCCCTGTTATTTGTAGCAGGGCACTTTAAATATTTTAATCTTATAAATAAAAAAAATTATAAACTTACAGGAGTGCTTACATATACATTTATACTGGCAGACTCTTCAGTTATTGCTGCTATTGCCATAGATGCAGATACTGGCATATTTACATATATAATTACCGGGGTTACTGGTATTTCTGCAATTATTGTTTCATTATACTATTACAAAAAACATTTTAAAAATATGCTTGAATTCTATTCTGATTATGAATTTAAAATACAATATAATAATTATAAACTTTTTGAAAGAACAAGGAAATAAGGTAATATATGAAAATATTAATCTCAACAACAAAAAACATGCCTATCTATGAGCAGATTACAAACCAGATACGCGATGCTGTTATAAACGGGGAATTAAAGCCAGGCGAAGGCATGCCTTCAATAAGGATATTAGCTAAAGACCTGCAAGTCAGTGTTATAACCACAAAACGTGCATACGAAGAACTTGAAAAGGAAGGTGTAATTGAAGCCAGGCAAGGCAAGGGTTTTTATGTCTGCCACCAGAATAATGACCACCTGCGTGAAAAACAAATAATGAATATAGAAAACCGGCTGCTGGATTTAATAAAAGAAAGTAAAAATGCAGGAATGGGACTTGATGATATTATTGAATTAGTCCGCATGTTATATGATGAAAAATAAAACAAGGCTTAAATATAAAGTAATACATAAATGGAGGAAACAGGTTATTATGGAAAATATAATCGTTAAAATTCAGAATGCATCTGTAAGTTTTAAAAACTTCACATTGCATCCTGCAAATATTGAGATACCAGAAGGCTTTATTACTGGTATAACTGGTGCAAATGGTGCTGGAAAAACTACATTTATCCAAATGGTTCTTGGCTGCTTTCCAAAAATGAATGGCACTGTCACAATAAAAGGCTCTGACGTAATAAAGGAACGCCAGAAAGCACTTGCAATGACAGGCGTTATCTCAGAAAAAAGAACTTTTTATGAGGATGAAGATGCACTTAAAAATGAAGAATATTTCTCCTCTTTTTATAAAAACTGGGATAAAAAAATTTATAGGGAATATCTTAAAAAAATGAACATTTCCCCTAGTAAAAATATAGGAAATCTTTCAAAAGGTGAAAGGATAAAATTCCAGCTCGCTTTTTCGGCAGCATATAAACCCGCTTTACTTATAATGGATGAACCAGCTTCAGGTTTAGACCCTGTATTTAGAACAGATTTCTTTAAAATCCTCCAGGAATTCGTGGCGGAATATATGGCCACAATTATTATTTCTGACAATGTAACAGAAAACCTGGAACAAATTGCCGATTATTTAATTACAATAAAAAATGGGGAATGTAGCTGGAAGGAGGTTATTTAATGATTACATTAAAACAGATTGTATACAAAGAAATATCTGAAATGAAAGAACGGCGCAAAAAAGAAACCTTTGGGACTTATTATATTTTTTATGTCCTTGCAATAATTTGTACAATTATAACATTTATACTTTCTATACCTGGTGATGAACCTTTTGACATAATTTATTTTTATATTGCCTTATGGTCTGGATATATATCTTTATCATTCCTGTACCAGTATTTATATAGAATTAAAGAAAACGGAACTATAAATAATATATTTTTAAAATATAAATTTATCCCTTTAGATATGGATACACTGTTCCTTGCCAAAATCATAGTCCTGGCAAGGTTTATAACAATACATATACTGCCAGCCCAGATACTGGCATTTATATACAGGGTATATTGTGTTTACAAATACAGGTGTAATTTTTTTGACCCGCTGTTATTTATTCCTGCAATAACAGGAATAATATATTTTATAATTTTCACCACAATAATTTACAAATACAGGCGGGCAGCAAAATAGCCTGCCTGTATTATATTTATTCATCCTCATTAATTTTATTCCACAGCCTTGCATCAAGCTTTTCCTCATAGGCATCTGCTGCTATATCGTACTCTTCTTCGTCTGTTATATCTTCTATCTCAAAATCATCATTTCCTAAATCCCTTATCCTGAAAACATAATACTCTGTAATATTTTCAACATCTGCTGGAATTGCAGCAGCATAAAGCCTGCCATCTGCTTCATATATTTCATCAATATAAAAATCCCTTTCATTGCCATATTCGTCCGTTAATGTCACCATAGTTTCTTCAAATTCATATTCACTGTAATTATCTGCCATAAATATATCCTTTCCTGTTATAAAACAAATGTTCTGATAACCTGCACATTGCCTGTTTTATTTATTATAGCGTCAAATATGTAGTGGCGCAAGTAAACCCTCCCATTTTTTACACTATAAATTTATACATGATTTCCTACAACATGAAGATAATATTTTACTGCTTTAAAAATATTTACTGTAACTGATAACCATACAAGATTGGAGGATTACCATGATTGGAAATAATTGTTGTACCAGCCCTGGAACCCTTGCTATGGCATCCTGCCCAAAGCAGGAGTGGTGCGGGCTTTATGACTGGGATACTGCCCTTAAAGAGGGTACAATTTTTACCTGTTTAAACCTTCCAGTATATTTTGCAGATACAGGAAGCAGCAGCCTGGACACAAGAGGCTCTGCATTAGACCCTGTACAACAGGAAAGGGAAACCCTTATGGGAAAAATTTCAGCCATAAGTTTTGCAATTAATGACCTTACACTTTATCTTGATACACATCCAGATTGTCCTGATGGAACCCCGCTGTTCCACCAGCTTTCCAAAGAACGTATGGATTTATTAACAGAATATGCAAGTAAGTATAATCCTTTAACACAGCTTTCAATGGTTACTGCTGGTTTAGATAATAATAAATATGCATGGGGAGAAGGCCCTATGCCTTGGGAAGGAGGCTGTATATAATGTGGGCTTATGAAAAAAGACTCCAGTTTCCTGTTAAAATCAAGAAAACATGCCCTAAAACTGCACAGTTAATTATAAGCCAGTATGGCGGGCCTGATGGAGAATTAAGTGCTTCCATGCGCTATCTTGCACAGCGTTATACCATGCCTGTTAAAAAAGTCGGCGGGCTTCTGACTGATATAGGTACAGAAGAAATAAACCATATGGAAATAATATGCGCAATAGTATACCAGCTTACGCGTGATTTAACCCCTGAGGATGCAAAAACGGCTGGCTTTGATGCCTATTATATTGACCACACAAAAGCACTCTGGCCACAGGCAGCAGCAGGTGTTCCTTTTACTTCCCTGGAATTCCAGTCAAAAGGTGACCCTTTTGCTGATTTATTTGAAGACCTTGCAGCCGAGCAGAAAGCACGCACTGTATATGACAACCTTCTGCGTGTAATAGAAGACCCTGATGTACGTGCACCTTTAAAGTTCCTGCGTGCAAGGGAAATTGTGCATTTCCAGCGTTTTGGTGAAGCACTTGAAATGACCAAAAGCAATCTTAGCCATGATAATTATTACTATTTCAATGCAGAATTTGATAAAAAGTTTTATAAACCAGAAGAACATTGTTAATACTATATTATAAACACTTTTTATTAATTAAAACAGGTGAAAGGATTTTAAAATGAACAAGCATAAAAATTACCATATGTATGGTATTCTTGCCATTGTTATATTAATATTGCTAATTATTTTCTTTAGCCTCTACATTGGACGGAATACAAATGGCAGTTCTGCTTCAAAAGCATCACCACCCGCCTCTTCACCTGGGACAGATATTATAAAAGATGCGGGTGATGATGCAGAAGTAACTGCCTATCTCGGAGAACAGGACACAATTATTTCTGATATGCTAGAAAATATGCGTGTTAAACAATCTGGAAGTGCTGAACTTGACTTTCTTATAAGCATGATACCTCATTATGAAGCTTCTGTAGACCTGTCTAAAAGTTATCTTATATTAGGCGGCAAAAACAAAAAGCTTAAAGAGCTTGCCAGGGAAATAATTGATAAACATCTGGAAGAAATAGAAAATATGCGTGAATTAATAAAGGAAATCCAGAAACAGGATATAACGGACAGTGAAAAAGAAAAAAAATATCTTAAAGTTTATAACAAAATTATTTACGCCCACCAGCATATATCTGATGAAACTGATGCAAGCAGCAGTGTTGAAGAAGCTTATATAGAAGGAATGGTTATACACCACCAGATGGCGGCTGATATGGCAGAAACAATCTTAAAATATTCATCGCACAGGGAAATATGTAATATTGCCGAAGAAATTTTTGAAACCCAGAAAGAAGAAACCACCAAAATGGAAGAAATTTTTAATGATATGTAAACAAACGCAGCCTGCATTATTTGAAATAAAGCAGGCTGTGTTTTATTTTAAAATATTAATTAAAGATTTATTTATTGCTCAAAGCAGTAAGTTCTTCTAACATGTCCTTAAGGCCTGTTTCCATATTTTCATCAGAAAACTGGCATGTACCAACTTTTTTATGTCCTCCGCCATTATATTTAAGCATAAGGCTTCCCACATCAACAGTGCATGTCTTATTAAGTATACTATATCCAACAGCAGCGCTGCATCCCTTGCCACCACGGCCACTTACAATCCATGCAGAAATATTCTGTTCTGGATACATACTGTAAATCATAAAACGGTTACCAGAATATATAGGGTCTACACCGCGCAAATCAGATATTATCAGTTTGCCATCCACTTTTGTATACTTTTTGACCATTTCCTTAAACTTCTCTGTCTGCTCAAAATAAACATCTATGCGTTCTTTAACATCTGGAAGCGCAAGTATCTCCTCTGTAGTCATTGTACGGCATGCATCTATAAGCTTTTCCATAAGCTGGTAATTTGAAATGGTAAATTCACGCCAGCGTCCAAGCCCTGTACGTGGGTCCATAAGAAATCCTATTAAAATCCAGCCTTCAGGGTTCTGTACTTCATCAATTGACAGGTTTCCTGAATCAACCTTATCAACCGCTTCCATCATATCATCAAATTGTGGGAACTTCTCCCTGCCTCCATAGTATTCATAAATAATACGGGCACATGATGGTGTAATGCGGCTTTCACCTTTATATTTCCCCTCAAGCTGCAATCTCTCATGTTCACTTGAATGATGGTCAAACCATAAACCGCATCCCTCCACAAATGGTACATTGGCAAGACAGTCATTTTCATTAACCTCAACAAGGCCATCCTGGAGGTCCTTTGGATGTGCAAATTTCCAACTGTCAATTATACCTGCTTCCTTAAGAAGTGCCCCACATGCAAGACCATCAAAATCTGAACGTGTAATTAACCTCATTTTAATCTCTCCTTTTCAGTTATTCTTTCATTTTAATGCTATCTGCAGCAAATAAATATTTATATTATAACATACTGGAATATCATGTGCACCATTTTTTTAATTATAACTTCAATTAGTCTTTTGGACATAATGCAAAAAAACTGTTATAATCATATGGGGAAATATTCTGATATAAAGGCAGGGAATAGCATTATGGTACAGATTAGTGAAAAAGATAAGGAAAAAGTACTTGGAGCACTACATTCAGGTAAAATAGATACTGCGGAACTGGCAATGCCAGCCCTTGCTGATTCTATTATGCTTACCATGAAACATCATGGTTTTCTTGAACCATTTAATGAGGCATTTAAGGATAAACGCAGTGATAACCTCCATATACCTTCAAATATACTGCTGGCACTTGCCATTACTGC
Source organism: uncultured Lachnospiraceae bacterium (assembly GCA_910579085.1). GTDB lineage: Bacteria > Bacillota > Clostridia > Lachnospirales > Lachnospiraceae > Butyribacter. The sequence continues at coordinate 47,932 of CAJTRU010000001.1, forward strand.
AAAACTGAAACAAAAAACAAGCCTTACAGATATCCCTTTTGCAGTTTCAGATGCAGGGCTGCTTGCAGAACTTGGCTGGAATACATGGGATTATGGGCGTAATGTAACTGAAGGGCTCTTTTCTGAAAGTGTAATGCGTAAACTTGTAAAAAAATACAACAGTGAAGAACTGGTTTCTTTTTATAACCATTATGTGCAGGATTATGCATTAGAAAACCTTGGCGTACAGCCATGCATACATATACTGGACTGTACTAAAATCCCTGTTAACCTTAGTAATACAAATTATGAAAATTCCTCTGTTGTAACCATAGACGGTGAAACCATGCGTGGATACAAGCTTGGTGTACTGCGTGGCGTCATGGATGATTCAGGCGTAGCAGAAGAAATTGTCTTTGGTACTTTAAAAACCCATGATATGGAATTATGCAGGGAAATGTTAAAAAACACTCCATGTTTCCATGAAAATGACATCTTAATAAATGACAGGGGGTTCCTGTCACGTGAAATGGCAAATTACCTTAAAACAGAACGTAAAGTTGACACATATATCCCTGCAAGGGAAAACATGGACATATTTAAAGACGCAGTATCACTGGCTGTTTCCAGTGGTAAATGGCAGAAACACCCAGATAAAAAAAGAAAAGACCAGGAAATACAGCTTGTAAAGTCCCTTGGACTGTTATGGGCAAGTGACACCCCTGAAAAAGATGTCCCTGTCAATGCTTGTGTTGTGCATGACAAAAAAGCAGACAAGTTCTTTGTTTTTATGACCACTGATACCACAAAAACTGCGCGCCAGATTATCCAGATATATGAACTGCGCCCAGAAATAGAAGAAGACTTCCGCCAGATGAAAGATTTCTGGAAATTAAGCAGTTTTAAAAGTACAAAATACAATTATATTACTTTCCATATTATAATGACCCTGGCCGGCTACCTTTTCTTCCAGATATACAAAAACCTTGAAGAAGGGCAGGCTTACACAGGCAAATCCTTGCCTGTCGTTGCCAAAAACTACAAAGAAACCAAACCAAAAGAGGTAGTTGTATACGTGGGACAGTATTTTGGTATTTTCCCATTCCTTGAATTTTTAAAAATCTATGCAGAATGCACATTAGAAGTAAGACAGCTTCTTGACCCGGTTCTTGCTAAAGTATAGCATGTTTTTTATAATATTTTCAAAAGACTAATTGAAGTTGTAAATTTGTGGTGACAGGTTTTTTTATAAGGAATATTATAACCCTGTCACAAAAACTATTCATCAATCTACAAAAACACATTATAACTGCAAATCCCTGTAACTGTTGGGTGTTATATTATAATGCTCTTTAAATTTCCGGCAAAAATACCCAGGGCTGGTAAAGCCGCACTCATCTGCTATTACAGAAATTGTTTTTTCAGTAGAAGACAGCAGCTTTGCAGCATGTGCCAGCCTGTATTCTATAAGGTATGATACTGGGGAAGTACAAATACCGTTTTTAAAGATATAGAGGGCATTGTTCTTACTAACGGACACAGATGCAGCGATATCATCAAGTGAAATTTGTTCCTGGAAGTGTGTGTGTATAAATTGTATCATAATATAAAGTTTTGACTGCTGGCTTATTTTATAGTTTCTGGTGGATGGGCTGCTGGTGTCTTTGCAGTTCTGGTATAATAGCTGCCACATCTGGTAAAGTGACTGCACTGTTTCCAATTCTGGATTTGAATTATTTTCTTGTATATAAAATATATGGTTTAGAATTTTTATTACTTTATCCTGCCATTCTGTATAAGGACTAAAAATCTGGAATGTAATAGACGAATGTATGACAGGGCTGATATATTTCTGGTAAATATGGCTTTGGGCAGAAGCCAGCAAAAGTGGTGAAAAAACAATATTAGGAAAAATAACAGTTTCCGTAGCTTCAAAACGGTGAATAACACCACTATTAATAAACATTCCATATCCGCTTTGTAATTCAATTTTATCTGCACCTATATAGCATATTGCTTTTCCCTTTGTTACATATACAAATTCTAATTCAGGATGCCAGTGCCAGCCTATACAATGCAAATCAAACTGCCAGATGTCTTCTAAATAGTAAGCAAAGGGATATTGTGCATTTCCGTGTTGCACGTTTTCAAGGTAAGTATCATCAGTGCTTACCGCAGAATAGTTATTAAAAGGCTTCATATGTAATATCACACTCCAGAAATTTTTTGTGTTATTTTACCATAAGTAAGTGATTATGTGCAATGAATATTGAAAAGGACAATGATATAATTCATAAATAAAATAATTCTTTTTGATACAGGAAAGGGGATATAAAATGAATATTGGGTTTTTAGAGATGAAACCGGAGTGGATACGTAAACCAGAAAATGTTGTTGTAACTGGAAATAGTGTTGAGATTATTACTGAAAGGGGTACCGATTTATGGGCAAGAACATATTATGGATTTCAAAATGATAATGCTCCAGTTTTCCAGGTTAAAACAGATGAGGAATTTTTTTCTTTTAATGTCAAAACACAGTTTGAAAGCAAGGACAGGTTTGACCAGTGCGGGGTTGTTATGTATTTAGATAGTGATAACTGGTTTAAGGCGTCTATAGAATATGAAAATGAACGTTTCCAAAGATTGGGCAGTGTAGTTACTAATAAGGGTTATTCGGACTGGGCAACTACAGATATTCCATCAGATATAAAGGAAATGTACTACCGGTTTAGCAGGAGAAAGAGTGACTACTGCATAGAGTATAGTTATGATGGAAAAGATTATAGGCAGATGCGTATTTTCCATATGGTACAGGGGGCTGGCAGTATTTCATTTGGGATATATGCCTGTAGCCCCACAACAGGCACATATAAAGCAATATTTACAGATATGCAGGTTACAGACTGTACGTGGAAGGCAGATAATAACTGGAAGGAAAATTAATTCTTAAAATATTTTAATATTTGGTTCAGCAGGTTTTATAGTGGAATTTAAATACAGATTTTTTTTGTGGCATTATAGGTGGAGGTGAACACGTCCGTTTCATAAATTCCTGTACAATAAACTGTATGCAGGATAATTTGCAGTTATCTTATACCATATGTTTTATTATAGCTTTATGTGCCGCTGCGTGGCTTACCGTAGCGGAATGCGTACAAAAGCCATGCCTCCGGCATGCTTTTTTTACTGGATATCCTGGCTCTGGCACTGGAAACCGTCCGTCCACTAACAAAAGATAACTGGAAATTTATGAAACGGACGTGAATATAAGGAGCTGCCACACTAAGAATGAAAACTTTCTTAATGTTACAGCTCCTTATACATTTTTTAACACATTTCTATATCCAGCTTATTATTCCTGCTGATTTTAACAAAAGTACTATCAGAAGTATTGGTGCAACCACTTTAATCATTGGTACATAAAGCCACTTTCTGCCAAATTTACAGCCACTTTTTTCTACTTCGTCTATTATTGTCTTTGGTTTTACAATCCACCCTATAAGTATACATGTACCTATTGCAACAACCGGCATGAACAGGTTATTACTTATATAATCCATAATATCAAGTATCTGTGCTACTACACCATTAGGAAGTGTAACTTCAAAATACAGGGCATTATACCCAAGGCATACTATTATCCCTGCAATTAATGCTATAATACCTTCAATACATGCTGCTTTAGTCCTTGAAATATGGAACTGGTCCATAAAGCTTGAAACTACAGCCTCCATAACTGACATTGCGCTTGTTACTGCCGCAAAAAGCACCATTGCAAAGAAAAGGCATCCTACTATATTGCCTATCCTGCCCATTGCTGCAAATACTTTTGGAAGTGATACAAACATAAGGCTTGGCCCTGATGCCTGCATCCCCTCTGCACCCATAAAAGTAAATACTGCTGGTATAATCATTACACCTGCAAGAAACGCTACTGCTGTATCAAATATTTCAATCTGGTTTATAGACCTTGTAAGGTTTGCATCATCTTTTACATATGAACCGTATGCAACCATAATTCCCATTGCAACACTAAGACTGAAGAAAAGCTGTCCCATTGCATCTACAAGCACTGAGAAAAACCCTTTTACAGTCAGGCCGTCAAAGTTGGGGACTACATAAACCTTAAACCCTTCAAGACCTGTCCTTGTAACTCCGTCTGCACCAGTATGTTTTATAGTAAGCGAAAAAACAGCAATAATTACAACTAACAGCAGAAGCACTGGCATAATTATCTGTGAGGAAGCTTCTATCCCCTTATTAACACCCCTGAATATAATAAATGCAACTGCAAACATAAATAAAAACATCATTATTAATGGTTCTATATTACTTGTTATAAAACCAGTAAAGTACCCGTCCTCTGCGGCTGCCATTCCATTGCCTGTAAGATATGCAATAAAATATTTGAGCACCCATCCGCCTATTGCACAGTAGTAAGGCAGTATTATAACTGGCACAATACATGCTATAATACCAAGCGGTTTCCAGCTTTTATGTATCTTGCCATAAGCTGTAAGCGGGCTCTGTTTTGTTTTCCTTCCAATGGCAATTTCCGTACTAAGCAGCGTAAAGCCAAATGTCAGTGCAAGAACCAGGTATATAACCAGGAACAGCCCTCCCCCGTCTTTAGCTGCAAGGTACGGAAACCTCCATATATTTCCAAGGCCTACGGCACTTCCGGCGGCTGCCAGTACAAAGCCTATAGTACCCGAAAACGAATTACGTTCTTTTTTCATATCAAACTCCCTTTCTCTTTATTTAAAATAATAAAGTTATTATAACCTATAGGGAGTTTTGTTGCAACTTCTAATTATTTTGGCACACCCGTTTCATAAACTTTTATACATAAAATTTGCAAATATAAGATAATTTCCAAAATACAAGAATTTATGAAACAGACGTGATTCTTTTGCAAGAACACAAAGTTTCTGGCGAAATTCACATACAAAACCAAAAAGCCAATCCACTTTCCATTTTATAAGAATGCATAACAAGGCAACAAGAAAAAATTCCAACCAGCAATCCTAACCATACATCTAAATTATACCTTCTGTAGTTTACTCTCCTCAATCTCCCCATGAAATGCCCTGCCCTTATTATTGTAATAATCCATTCGTTCCTGCTGGGTCATATCTTTTGTGAGATAATAATTATATTCCCGCAGCTTATGGATATCATCAATCGTAAAATCAAGACTGAGAACTGGTTTCTCCATAATCATCCCTCACTTTCTAACAATACTGTTGGACTAAGGATATCTATATTCTTATAACCCTCTAAGTTTGTTACCGCCCTTATACCATGAATGGTTTTAATATTTACAATGTGTTTAAAATTCCACGAAATAATGCAATCACAATTATTCACAACTGCTGCTCCTATATGCTGGCAGTCATCATAACTCTTCGGTGTCAGAATCCCTAAGTCAATCATTTTCTGTGCAACACCCAGCGCTTCAACAGTTATATCCAAAATTGTATACGAAATCTGTGCCATGTATTCCTTCAACTGGCTTCTTTTAGGTTCTGGACATGCAGATACTTCCTCCAATGTAACAGTAGACAGGTAACATCATACATTCCTTCACGGAACAATTCCCATAATTGTAAAGTATCTGCCATCTTTTCAGGAACATCCTCTTGCATTAAATGACTAATAACAGACGTGTCCAAATAAACTTTTAATTTCCGCATTTTCATCTCTCCTCATTTACAGTATACTAAATCCCTTGTAATTTATCAATTTCCAAATTCTTTTTTGCCATGTAGGAAAGGAAAAAACATCAACCTTTTTACTACAATCAAATTTTGTAGTTTTCATATCAATTATTTTCTTTCTACTTATATCAGGGCTTATGGAAATATTGTTTGTGCCCAATTATGTACCATCTTTCAAAAACCTATATAAATTTATATTTGGGTATATCAGAATGTCAAAGCCCTGACATCCAGTATTCATGGGCTTTTAAGGAGTTTTATAAAGATATGGGAAATCTATGAAACCATCATACAGATTTATTACAAATACATGATAAAAGGTTTCCATGCAAGATGCCAGAATTATTCTGGCTCTGGCACAGAAACCATCCGTTTTACAACAACACAAGATAATTTGCAATTATCCTAATACTTGCATATTGGGAACACAGAAATTTATGAAACAGTTGTGTTTTCCCTGATTAAAGCATTTGCACGCTCTACTTTAAGCCTTGAAAGGAATATTGTAATTATAAAGTTTATTATAAGTGGTATCCATAAATACATAAAATACAACATGTTAATACATGATGATGCCTGCACCGCAGCATTTGGAATATAACCGCTTGCATCAAGCAGCCATCCTGAAAGTGCTGTTCCAATGCCACCTCCTATTTTTACACCAAGGGAAGTACAGGAATACATTGTCCCGTCAACACGTTTGCCTTTTGTTAAAAATGTATATTCTGAACATTCTGCAATTAATGCATTTAAGTCACCCTGGAGCGGGCTCATGCCAAGTGACGCAATTCCTGAGAACAGCAGCATAAGTGGTACGTTTCCCATATAACCTGCCACAATTACAAGCCCTCTTGCCACTGTAGCAAGTATATATCCTGAAAGGTTTAACTTATACATCCCCTTAAACCTCTTAACCAGGAAAGGTGTAAGCAGAAGCCCTCCAATAAGCGGTATATTAATTGCCCATGCAAAAACCCCTAAAAGCGATTTATCACCAAGTATATAAGTCATAAAGAATATGCCCATATTAAGCGTTGCTGTAAATATCTGCATAAGAATATACATTACACAGATAATAATATAATATTTATTGGATATAAGCATTTTGGCAGCTGTTTTAAGCCCGTATTTCTCTTCTTGTATATCTTCATTTACAGAATTTCCACTTTCCAGTTCTTCTTCTGGAAGTTCCTTAACAGATAATACAGATATTGTGTTTACAACTAGTCCAATAACTGCATATATTATAGCTACTGCCTTCCAGCCTCCAGCGCCTCCTCCTAGCAAATCTACTGCACCAACTGTAATTGTCTGGATTAACAGGCTTGTACCAAAGGCAAACATAAAACGTACTGAACCCATCTGCACACGTTCGCTGTCATTCTTGGTAATTAAGGCAGTAAGCGCTGAATATGCAATATTATTTGCAGTATAAAAAACTGCATTTAATAGTGTATATGCAATAAAGAACCATGCATACTGTGCAAAACTGCTAATACCCGCTGGTATCATAAAAAGCATTACAATCATTGCTGAACATCCAATATATGCCCATAACATCCAGGGCCTTGCCTTGCCCATTTTGCTTTTGGTTTTGTCAATCATTGAGCCAAAGAAAATATCTGTAACCCCGTCAAATAGTTTTGATACCATCATTAATGTTCCAACTATGCCCGAACTCATGCCTATTGTATCTGTCAGGTAAATCATTAAGAATGATGATAAAAATGCATACACCACATTTCCCGCAATATCTCCCGAACCATACCCAACTTTATTATACCATTTTAAATATTTCTTTTCCCCCATAAGTAGTTACCTCCTCTTTTGATATCATGGATATTATAGATATCCTGTATTACCATGGTATATACATGGATTACTGGATACCTGGTACAAGTTTCATTTTAAATGTAAACACCTCCTCATTAAATCTATATTTATCAAGAAGTACAGGCCCACAGCTATTTGAGCCTATTCCATTCTGCTTATAATCAAGACAGAGGACTGTACATCCAGATTTTTCAAGTTCATAATTATGCTTCTTGTGTGCAAGTTCTTCCTGTGTATATGGTGACACATTAATTGAAAATGGCTCTTCTGATACAGCAGTAATACTTTTTCCACCGCCGCTTACAGATACATAGCTACAGTCTGAATGGCTGCCATTTTCCTGTGGGCGTATATAATCTTCGTGCATGTCTTCTGCATTTGAATTATAAAGCCCGTGGCTTCCTGCCCTGCATTTATCAATATAACTTTCATATGGCCCAATTCCATAATAAGATACATCTTCCATACAATTATCAAGGAACAGTCTCAGCCCAAACCTTGGAAGCTCTGGAAACTCTTTGTCCTTTTTCACCTCCATTACAACGGAAACCGCACCAGTATTAGAAATCTTCCATGTAGCATCTATATCAAGTACTTTCTGGACTGTAACAGCAGCAACAGACATTATGCTGTGTATTGTAATCCCGTCTGGTTCTTCCCTGTACTCTGTCATATATGCCCTTGTAACACTCTTATCATAGTGTGCCGCATACCATTTTTCCTTAATCCTTATGTCATTATCTGTTGGTGCACGCCAGATATTAATGCTGGCAGGCTTTGTTATAATATTTTTGCCTTTGTAAACCATTTCCTCTAACATTCCTGAAAGTTTATTATAAATATAATGGACAGACTTGTTTTTAATTAATAAATACCTGTCACTCTCTGTTACTTCAAAACCTTTATCTGTTCCCACTTCTTGTCCAAGAAGTTTTACAGCATCCTGGTTTCTTCCGTCCTTGTTTTCTAAAAGGATTTCATCAAATCCCAGCATTTCTTTATTCTTATTTGAATAATAGTAAACTTTGAGGTAACATTTTCCTGCTTCTGGTATTCTTAAGTTTATATGCGCCTTGCCATCACAATGGGGAGGTATTTCCCCAAAGCCTGCCTGGCCGCTTCCAGAAATCTTTCCATCACAGTTTAATTCATACTTAATATATAAATAATCTTCTAAATTAACAAAATCCATATAATTGTGAATAAGAAGCTCACCTGTTCCAATATTAAATCCTTTAATCCTTGCAGGACGGTTTACGTTCTTGCACTCCAGAAGCCCCGTATGTGGTGTGCGGTCTGGATAGACAAGCCCGTCTACACAGAAATTGCCGTCATGTATTTCCTCACCGCTGTCACCACCATAGTAATAAACTGCTTTTCCTTCATTTGTCCTGCCTTTATATACTGCATGGTCGCACCATTCCCACACAAATCCGCCACACATAACATCATTGTCATTAATTATCTGGAAATAGTCTTCAAAATCACCTGGCCCGTTTCCCATTGAATGGCAGTATTCAACAAGCAGAAATGGCTTATCAGGGTTTCCACTGATATATTCCTGCATAGTTTCAAATGACGGGTACATCATGCTGTAGATATCTATATTTGAATAGTCATACTTCCTTTTATCACTTGTATATAATGCACTCTCATAATGCGTAAGGCGTGATGGGTCAAAATCCTTTGTCCACTTTAAAGCCTCTTCAAAAGTACATCCATAGGCACATTCATTACCCATAGACCAGATTACAACACATGGCCTGTTCTTATCACGGTGTACACATAACTGGGTACGGTCAAGCGTAGCTGGTATAAAGTCTGGGTTATCTGCAATCCTTTCATTCCAGCGTTTGCTCACATTTTCCCATTCTGGATTTTCTAAATACTGTGTCTGTGCACCATGGCTTTCATTATCTGCCTCATCAATTACAAACAGGCCATATTCATCACAAAGCTGGTAAAAGTACGGGGCATTAGGATAATGGCTTGTACGTACTGCATTAAAATTATGTTTTTTAATCATTACAAGGTCTTTAACCAGCTGTTCCCTGCTTATTACAAATCCTGTAACCGGGTCTGAATCATGCCTGTTTACCCCTTTGAATTTAACTTTTGTATTATTAACGTATACAACATTATTACTAATATGGATTTCCCTTATACCAACCCTGTCTGTAATTACCTCATCCCTGCTTTCAATAAGCATTGTATATAAATAAGGTTCTTCCGGGTTCCATAACACAGGATTTTCAATAACCATACGGCACACATACTGGTAACTGCTGCCTCCATCTAATGGTTCAAATGTTCCTGATGCGGTTTTTACCTTGTTTGTATCAAAAATAGTAACCATTGTATCTGTATAACTGCCATTAAACGAAGCTATAATTTTTAATTCTGCCTGTCCTGGGTTTACAGATACTGTTGTAAAATAATCAAATAAACAGTTTTCTGGCCTTTTTAAAATATAAACATCCCTGAATATTCCACTCATACGGAATTTATCCTGGTCTTCAAGGTAAGTCCCGTCACACCATTTAAGGACAAGTACTGCAAGCTTGTTGTTTCCTTCTTCAAGCATTTCTGTAATATCAAATTCACTTGTTGAATGTGATACCTGGCTGTATCCTGTATACTGGCCATTTACCCATAGATAAAAACATGAGTCCACACCTTCAAATGCCAGAAAAGCCCTTGGTGCACTGCTGTCCTTATGGTAAATAAAGTTGCAGATATATGCGCCACATGGGTTTTCCTGTGGTACAAATGGCGGGTCAAGCGGTATAGGATACCTGACATTAGTGTACTGGTGGCTGTCATAGCCGTAATTTTGCCATACTCCTGGTACTGTAACTTCCTCAAAGCCGTCCGCAGCATATCCGTCCTTATAAAATTCTTCCTGCAAATCATAAATGCTTTTATAGTACCTGAATTTCCACTGGCCATTTAACATCTGGATGCGGTCTGACATCTCCCTGTTATGGACAAGAACGCCCATGTCATTAGATGCAGGAATATAGTATGCCCTTGGCGGCATAGTATTTTCATGCATTATTTTTAAGTCTTCATAATATCTTGGTACAATCATAATCTTTCCTCCGTTTCTATTGTATTCCCTTGATTTGTAGGCTAATTATACGCTTTTTTTATCGGAAAAGTCCATAAACTACATTAGACAAAACATGCACAAAATGATACAATATTTTTACTTGTATGGTTACTAAATAAGCAAAATGCGGCTGCATTAGCATACACAAAAGTACAGTAAAACAGATTTTGCGGATTTATAAGCTAACTGTATGCTCTTTGGAGCATACAGCCACACAGATGGCAGTATTTATATAAGGACGCTTCAGGCGTTCTTAAATTTCAGGGTTTTTGGAAGGATGTGCTATAAATGTATATTAATTCTGGTTATCTTAATAATTCTTTAGTTGATTTTAAAGACAAAAGCAAACCACTTATAGTTGGAAGCTGTGGAACTTACCGCCTTATAAAGCATCCAAAACTCCCTACATGGCGCCCAAAAGGCCGTATTGACTACCAGCTTTTATATATTGCTGCTGGCAGGGCACATTTTTATTTTAGGGAAAATGAGGATACTATAGTTACTGCTGGGAATTTTGTATTATACCGCCCAAGGGAAATGCAAAGATATGTTTATTATTTACAAGACCAGACAGAAGTATACTGGGTACACTTTACAGGAAGCCAGGTTAAACAGCTTTTAAAAGAACACCATTTCCCATCTGAAGGACATATTATTAATACGGGCACTTCTCCCGCTTACCAGAGGATTTTCAGGCAGATGATACAGGAAATGCAGTTGTGTAAGCCACATTATGAAGAATTTTTATCATCATTCCTTTTACAGCTTTTTATTTTAATTGAAAGAACATCCAGTGAAAATAAGATTATGAATAGTTTTGCACACCACGAAATTGAATACGCAGCTAACTATTTTAATGAACATTATAATGAAGATATTAATATTGCAGAATTTGCAGCATCAAGAAATATGAGCACAAGCTGGTTTATACGCAATTTTAAGCTTTATACCAAGACAACACCTCTTAATTATATTTTAAGCATACGTATAGCTAATGCCCAGAGCCTTCTTGAAAATACTAAATATAATATAACTGAAATTGCGGCTATTGCTGGCTATGACAACCCGCTGTATTTCAGCAGGCTGTTCAAAAAGCAGACAGGGCTTTCACCCTCAGAATACAGAAAGCAGAATAACAGCTTTTAAAATCCAGGTTATTTTCCAGCCAGATAATCAAGTGCCGCCTGCATCTGGTTATCTATGGCAAATTCTTCCCCGTTCTTTGGAAGGGTATTTTCATCAAGATTAACTTCTATATCAGGCTTAAGCCCTGTTTTATGGATATTTCTCCCTTTAGGGGTATAATACCTTGAAGTTGTCATTTTAATAGCAGTCCCGTCGTCCATGCCAAATATAGTCTGCACAATGCCCTTTCCAAATGTTTTTGTGCCAACCAGCTTTGCTACACCATTATCCTGCAATGCACCAGAAAAAACCTCAGAAGCACTTGCAGAATTGCCATTTACAAGAATTGCCATTGGAACTTTTACGCACCTGTCATCTTCTGCAAAATATTCTTCTGCAACACCGCTTTTATCCTTTGTATAAACTAACAGTCCCTTTGGAAGAAGCCTGTCAAGCATACCAGTTGCTGCTGTTAAAAGCCCTCCGCCATTGTCACGCAAATCTATAATTAATGATTTCATACCTGATTTTTCAAGATTATTAACTGCATTACTAAACTGTTTATTTGTAACCTCTTCAAACCCAGTTACCTTTATATATCCTGTATTTCCTGGTAACATCTTTGAAGAAACTGTATTTTCTTCAATAATCTTACGTGTCACTTCAATGTCAAGGTAGTTACGCCCGCCTTTACGCCAGATTTTTAAAACAACCTTTGTACCAGCCTCGCCTTTTACCTTGGAAAGAACTGTTGTAAGGTCTTTTCCTGTTGTACTTTCACCATCTACAGCATAAATAATATCACCAGCTTTTATTCCAGCCCTTTCTGCCGGGCCTCCCTCAACAGGTTTAACTATAGATATATCACCTGTATCCGTCTGTGTAACATATGCACCAATACCACAATATGTCCCGCTAGACTTTTCAGTTATATCCTTATATTCTTCTGCTGTATAGTATGCGGCATAATCGTCACCAAGCCCGTTAAAAATACCTTTATAGATTGAGTCCGCCATTTTCTTGCTATCTATATCATCAAGATAATATTTATCTATATAAGTGCGGATAAGCTCTGCTTTCTGGCTGATTTCTTTCTCTATTGCACTTTTACTGTTATCCCCCATAAGAAAAGCAGGTTCAATTTTTCCTGTAAATATAAGCACCATAATTAAAAGCATCATACATGTTATGCCTGAAACAAGACCAGTAGCAAATACTTTTGAAATCTCTCTTCTATCCATTATTATTCCTCTTTCTGCACAAACATTTATGCATATTATTAATACAGCTAAGCCTGGGATAAAAATACTTTTTCTGCATACAAGAATAATCTATGCATCAGCAGATACTTTCATGCAAACAAAGCAGCCATAAACATAATATATCAAAAATTGTCATATGTAAACAGTAAAGGCGGATGCATTTCTACGCATCCGCCTTTGGAGAAGGTATTTTTGTTACTTATGGGGTGTAGCAAAAACTATATAATGTATTGGGGTTTACGGTTATTAGTATAGCAATCTCCTTAATTTAAGTGTGCACAAACTTGCATAAAAATATTTTTTTATTTTGTGCATTTTCACCATTATATAATTTTACTTATTGTCACTATCACCAGTATTTTCCATGCTTTCTTCCTGGTGGCTTTCCAGTGCTTCCTTGTCTGCCTTATCCTCTATTACATTTGGTGCAAAAAGCGATTCAAACTCAAACCTGTCAATCCTCTCTTTTTCAAGAAGCAGTTTAGCACATTTGTGCAGGATTTCCATATGCTCTTCTAATATATTTTTTGCCCTTACATAGCACTCATCCATTATACGTTTTACTTCATGGTCTATTTTCTTAGCAACATCTTCACTGTAGCCCCTGCTTGTATGGCCAAAATCACGCCCTATAAAGACTTCATCCTCATCAGCATAATTTATCATGCCTACATTCTCAGAAAAGCCGTATTTAGTCACCATTGCTTTGGCTGTATTTGTTGCCTGCTTAATATCCTGTGAGGCTCCTGTCGTTATATCATCAAATATTATAGACTCCGCAATACGGCCGCCAAGGCTTACTATAATATCCTGGAGCATCTTCCCTTTTGTCATAAACATTTCGTCACGCTCTGGCAGAGGCATTGTATAACCTGCTGCCCCTGAACCTGTAGGTATAATTGACACCATATGGACAGGCCCTACATCTGGAAGCAGATGGAACAATATTGCATGGCCAGCTTCATGGTATGCAGTAATCTTCTTATCTTTTTCAGATATAATCTTGCTCTTTTTCTCTTTGCCAATGCCTACTTTAATAAATGACTTGCTTATGTCTTCCTGTTCTATAAACTTACGTCCATTCCTTGCACATACAATTGCAGCCTCATTTAAGAGGTTTTCAAGGTCTGCACCTGTAAATCCTACTGTAGTCTGTGCAATAGCCTTAAGGTCTACATCATCCCCCAGTGGCTTTCCTTTGGCATGGACATCAAGTATTTCCTCACGCCCCTTTACATCAGGACGTCCTACTGTAACACGCCTGTCAAAACGCCCTGGACGGAGTATTGCAGGGTCAAGTATATCCACACGGTTTGTAGCAGCCATAACAATAATGCCCTCATTAATGCCAAAACCGTCCATTTCAACAAGCATCTGGTTCAATGTCTGCTCGCGTTCATCATGTCCGCCACCAAGCCCTGAACCACGTTTACGTGCAACTGCATCAATTTCATCTATAAATACAATACATGGTGCGCTTCTTTTTGCTTCCGCAAATAAATCCCTTACACGTGAAGCACCTACACCAACAAACATTTCCACAAAATCTGAACCAGACAGGCTGAAAAACGGCACTCCTGCCTCACCTGCAACAGCCTTTGCCAGAAGTGTCTTACCAGTTCCTGGAGGGCCTACAAGTATAATACCCTTAGGTATACGTGCCCCGACGCCTGTATATTTTCCAGGGTTAGCAAGAAAATCAACAATTTCTTCTAACTCTTCCTTCTCTTCTTTAAGCCCTGCCACATCACGGAATGTTTTAGCATGTTGGTCGTTAGGGTCAATACGCTGTGCACGGCTCTTGCCAAAATTCATCATTTTAGCATTGCTTCCGTTTGCGCCTGCTGACTGTGCTGACAAGAACGAGAAAAGGAAAAATATTACAATTATGCCAAGCCCGTATGGAAGTAATGTAGTAATAATCCATGATGTTTTCTGTATATCATGTACTTTGTACCTGTTGGCAAACTCAATATCTTCATTTAAAATATTTTCAATCTCTTTTACATCAGAAACATAAAAGCTTATTTTAGTACCTCCTGACAGTACAACGCTTACCTCACCTGTAGGTGTTTCCTGGTTTGGCAGGATTTCCACAGACTCAATTCTGCCACTGTCTAAATCTGACTTAAAAGTATTAATATTATACGAACTTGTAGAATTATTATCTAAAGCCCCTGAGACATATACCGCAAAAAATATTATTGCAAGTATTAAAATATAAAATCCTATTCCGGCTGTCTTCATCTGTTTCTTCATGTATAATCTCCTTCACTATTATTAGTCCTCTTTAAACTCCACTTCCCCAATATATGGGAGATTACGGTATTTCTGCGCATAATCAAGCCCATAACCAGCCACAAATTTATCAGGTATAACAAAACCTGTATATTCAGCTTCAATATCTGCTTTCCTTCTGTCAGGCTTATCTAATAATGTACATAATTTAACACTTGCAGGGTTTCTTGCAAGCAGCATCTTCTTTGTAAGGTTTAATGTTGAGCCTGTATCAATAATATCCTCAATAATAAGGCAATGCTTGCCGTCCACTGGCTCATCAAGGTCTTTTTTTACTTCCAGCCTTCCAGAACTTTCTGTCCCGCTGCCATAACTTGAAACTGCCATAAAATCCATTGTTACTGGAACTGTAATCCTCTTGGCAAGTTCACAGCAAAAGAAAACACTGCCTTTTAATACACATATAAGGTGTATTTCCTTTCCTTCATAATCTTTATTAATCTGTGCTGCCATTTCTGATATTTTATCTGCTATCTGCTTTTCTGTAATCATCTCATGTATAACTGTATCCATCTTATTAATTCTCCCCTTCTGTGCATAAAGTTGCATGTAAAACTTCCCTTGTCCCATCTGTTACATAATAATATGCGCTACACCTTCCAATAGAAGGTATCCAAAGGATATGGCTTCCTTCTGCCAGTACCCATATCCTGCCACGCTCATTTGCTGGTATTTTGCTGTCAATAAATATACGGCTGAGTTTTTTCTTAGAACCATCTGTACGCAGCCAGATATAATCACCATCTTTTGGATATCTGAACTGTGGCATAAATTTTATTTTATCATAGTCAAAGCATTTAGTACAGTAATTTTTTTCTATAATATGGGAAATATCATTCCTGTCCATCCTTTCAAATAAAATAATATGCCTTTCCCCATTAATATATTCAAGTTCTGTCCTGCCTGGTACACAAATATCTATAATGCTATTATCATTCCCAGCCTGGGCTGGTGTTTCATGCCCTGCTTTCATAATCCATATTTTATTATAGTCCCTGCCTGCCTGCATGTCATATGGCAGGCAGACCCTTTTCCCTGTATCCTTATGGACAAGGGCTGATACCATACTTATATGTTTTGAAGTTATATCCTTACACCTTCCTGCCACATAGCCAGCCATACGGAGGAATATTTCCCTTTGCAAGACAATATCCTCTTTTCCAATTATACCCACATCAACCATACAAATACCATTATCTTCTTTAACAATCTCTTTATACAGCTTTTCTGCTTCCCTGTCAATATATGTATATATATCCCTTAACTGTCCTGCCGTGCCTGAAAGCCTCTCTATAATGGCAGGCTGGATATTTTCCTCTATATATGGGATTATTCTGTTACGTATTATATTTCTTGAATATTTATTATCTGAATTAGTACAATCCATGCAATACCCCACATTTTCTGCAAGAAGGGCCTTCTCAATTTCACACCGCCTGGTGCCAAGAAGCGGCCTTATAATATTGCCATTCTCCGGCCTCATGCCACCAAGCCCCTTAATCCCGCTTCCCCTGAAAAGCTGGAATAAGACCGTTTCTGCCTGGTCATCCTTATGGTGTGCTACTGCAATTTTATCAAACCCCAGGCTTTCCCTTACATTCTCAAAACACTCATACCTGTAACTGCGCCCGGCTTCCTCCTCTGTAATCTTTAAATCCCTTGCAAGTGCAGGAATATCCTTATAAAAAACCTTACACTCATAACCAAGGCCCTGGACAAAATTCTTTGTATACTCCTCATCACGCAAAGCCTCTTCCCCCCTTATGCCATGATTGACATGCACGGCACAAAGTGAAAGGTTATACTCCTTTGCAAGCCCTGCCAGAACCATAAACAAAAAAACAGAGTCAGCCCCTCCAGAAACACCGGCAACAATTCTGTCACCATAGTCCACAAGACCATGTTCCATAATAAAATCCTTAACTTTTAAATAAACTGTACTTTTCATAAAAAATCCTCCTGGATAAATTGCTGGATAACGGACGCAGTTTCCAATATACATGAACAAATTTTTCCCTCCAGGGGCACGCTCCCGCTACGTTAGCCCACGCAACAGTGCATAATATCCCTATGTTACAAAATAAACTGCCGTTTCTTTTGTAACATTTAAAACGGGATATAAGCACTGGCGGTGCTAAAGTGTCCCCTGTCACGAAAAATATTTGTCCATATACACTTGGAAACCTGCTGTTTATTTAGTATATTACACACTTATAATATCCCATAATTGTTTTCAAACACCCATAAATCTGTTGTCTATTTAGTATAATTCCACAGTATTCTATAAAATACTACGTCATTATTTAATATTGCTTCTTATTGTTTCTAACACTTTTGTACCTGTAATATCCCATAATTGTTTTCAAGCCCCCATAAACCTGTTGTCTATTTAGTATAACTCCACAGCATTTCATAAAATATTACGCCATTATTTAATATTGCTTCTTATTATTTCTAACATTTTTGTAACTGTAAAATTCCCTAAATCTTTTCAACTACCTGTAATTACACTGTGCTGGGTCTTGTGGCATGTAACAGGTTTTGTGTGCCAGTACCAGAATTATTCCGTAAAAAGGTACACTTTTGCCCATGCAGCACAATGTCATTTAGTTAGGATTTTTACGGAAATATTTTTGGAAACTGCCAAAGCTTAGATTAGATGGCAAATTCCAAATGTGCTTACATGAACAAGCTGTACGAAGCCGCTGGTGCTTAAGCCCTGTACTTTAGGGCTTTATGCACCATTGCGTGCGAGCCCAAGCGGGAGCGTGCTTTGTTCATGTAAGACACTTTGGATTTGTCAGCCCGTCATTATTAAATTCCAGCATATCCCCTTAACTTAATGACATTGTACCATAGCAAAAGCACGCCCTTTTATGGAATAATTCTGGCTCTGGCACTAGAAACCGTCTGTCCACATCCCCAGCACAGCAGAATTACACCCGCTCCCATATGCCTGCTACTATTACTGTCATATCGTCTGATGCTTTTCCCCCGCTGCGCCTTACTGCTTCATCAAGTATGTGTTTTGCAATTTCCTGTGGGTTTATAATTTCACACCGTTTTAAGTAACCAGATAAATCTTCTTCATTTTCCATAAAACAGTCTGAAACGCCATCCGTCATCATTATAACATAATCACCACCAGATATCCCGACTTTTCCTACATATGACTCAATTTCATGCACAACACCGACTGGCAGTGTCTGTCCTTCTATCATCATTACGCGTTTATTATGTCTTAAATATGTTGCAGATGCCCCATTTTTAAGGAAACAGCAGTCCCCTTTATAGAGGTTTAAAATAACTATATCTGCCGTTGCATAACCTGCTTCTTCTTCTCTTGACATATAGAGTGAATTAATCAGCCTTATAGCAGAACTATGTGAAAATCCTGCTTCTGCCATCTGTTCCAGAAGTTCTATTACTGTTTTGCTCTCTTCCATAGCATCACTTCCGCTTCCCATGCCGTCTGACAAGGCGAGAAGCATTTCCCCGCCAGGAAGTGTTATACATGAAAATGTATCGCCTGATATTTCTTCTCCATCTTTTGGAATTCTTGCAACGCCTGTTATTGCATATAATGGTGTATCCTCCACAAATACAAAATTAACCATTTCATTTACAAGCACTTTCCTTGACTCGGCCGAAGGACATATTGTCCTGCCAAGCACATGTGAAAGCACCCTTGCAACCTCCGCTGATGTAACCAGCCTGCCCTTTGATGTCTTTGCCTGAAGGCTTATTTCCAGCCTGCCATCCTGCTTTTCATAAGCAAATATATCTTCTGCCACTACTTTTTTCTTATCTAGTTCACCAATGATTTTTTCTTCTATTTCTAATGAAAAGTCTTTTATTTCTGGCATACTTTCTGCAAAATGTTTTACCATTTCACTTACTTCTTTCATCTGCCCTGCAACAACACGGCGGCTCTCTGCCATCCGGTTTTTAAAGCCCATAAGTGTCCTTGCCATATACAGGTTCTGGTTAGCTTCTGACAGGAACTTCTCTGGATATATACATTCGTCCAGAAATTCGGCTGGCATCTGCGCTGGAAGGATGCACCCCTGTTCCTGTGCAACTGCAAGGGTATTAAATATTTCAGGCTTGCATACTGCAATCTGCCCCATGCAGTTATCCCTGTTTGTACAGTTCCCACACACTTTTTCAGACATTTCATTCATCATTTTACGCATATCGTGGTTATTCATCCCATACTTATCATCTGTCTGTTTCATTAACGCATTTGAAAGCTTGTTAAATGCATCAGAAAATTCCTCCAGGCGCCGGCGCATTATATCCTGTACCCCCTTTTTTTCACTGGGGGGATTTTCCCCGCTGCGTCCAAGCTTTTTAAGAAATGATACAGGGACACATAAAAATGCAATTCCTGATAAAATTATTGCCTTCATAGTGCCCTGTTCCATATTGCTTCCATCAAGCAGGTAATTCAGTGATATTGCTGATGCAAAAAAAGACAATACCATTAAAAGCCTTCCCTGCCCTTTCACAATTCCAGAACAAATACCAAGAAGCGCCATAAGACCTATTACCTCAGCCGGCCTTCCACATAAAAGGAATAATATCCCTGCTGCCGTGCCTGCAACAGCCCCTGTTCCTGCTCCATAACAGTATCCTGCCAGCAACAGTACAAAGTAAACAATTATATCTGCAACAGAAATACCTGATACTGCCACTTCAGGAAATCCCCAGATTGCAAGTGTACCAATAATTACGGTACTTGCCATTTCCTCGTTGCCAAGTTCTCTATATTTCCTGGGATGCAGAAGAAAATGTATTCCATCATGGAATATCCTTGTACATGCAATTATCATTATACTGCTTAGTACAGCAAGCCATATATTATATACATTATATGGCAGCATCCAGAGCTGTAGCGTCCAGAGCGCAGCAGAAGCAAGCGCAGAAATAATTGCAGCATGTCCCATTTTAATATGTATGCCTCTTTTACTTAACATATCTGAAGCAAGCGAAAGCGTAAACATTACCATCCCACCACAAATAGCTGTTTCCAGGCTCATGCTAGTACATGACATGCCAAGAAAAACTGCAAGCGCAACAGGGAAAACCCCGCCGCCTTCTGTAAAACCAGCCGCAAAATACGCAATTCCTACAGGGTTAAGCCCAAATATACTTACACGCCCAAGTAAAAATCCTAAAACAACCTGTAAAAGTATTCTTTTTTGAATTTGTTTCATTGCATCCTCCATTCTGTCCACACGACATAAAAACTTTTCTAAATTGTGCCCGTTTTGCTTTTTGCCAGCACAGTATAAAAAAGTTCTTTTGCGTATTTTGTCAAATCTGAGGCTGGAATAAAAAAAATATGCCGCTTTTTAAACGGCATATTAATCGTCATTATCAGGTTCAAATATAATCTCATCTTTATAAACAAGACCAAGTTTTTCCCTTGCAACTTCTTCCACATATTCATCTGTTTTTACATATTCTTCATACTCTTCCAGTTCCTTTGCCCTCTTATCTGCTTCTTTCTTTTCCTTCTTAAGTCCTGCAATCTGCCTTGAGTATTCTTTTTCCTGTGTCTTTAATACAGAATATTTATATGCCATTGTACAACAAAGCACAAGGGCTAGTATAATAATTCCAGTTACTGTAAAACGGCTTATTCTCTTTCTACGGCTAGTCCTTCTTCTTTTCCCGCCTCTGTATGCCATTAATGCCACCTGCCTTTCACAATACTTTGGTTTCTATTTTAGTTTATATAAATATACAACAGTTTTCCAATTTTTACAATCCAAAAAACAGATTTTATCTCTTTTTCTGTTTGCTATCTTTATTATCTTTACAAGTTTTATTCTGCTTTCTTTTATTCCGTTTCTTCCTAATCCATTTTACAAGTGATGGTTTATGGCTGCCGAAAACTTTTACAAGCACACCCCTTACAGGCCTGCTTATCCCTTTTTCGTACAGCCATGCCCCTGTAACAAGCATAAGCGCCCCGTACCAGCGTATTTCCCCATCATTATACACAAAAAATATATAATAAACAGGAACAGATGCCGCAGCCCAGTATAATATATCCTCAGTCCAGGTCAGAATACCTGGATGCCAGAACATCCACCTTAAAAGCCGCAATATTTCATATCCAAGAACCAGGGCCATTCCACAACACAGTGTTACTATAAGAAAAGTAACCTGTCCATGAATAATTTCACTCACTGAAACATCCTCCCGAAAAATGAAGCTGCTTTTTTAGCTGGTTCTTCCTTATCAGAATATGCAAAACTGTCTATCCTTCCATCAACATCAACCTCACCTTTTTCAAGTGAAAGCCTGTTTACATGGAGCTCATCACCCCTTATAAGCAAAATCCCCTGCTCAGTTTCAAGATAAACCTCCTTTGCATCAAATGACAATACATCCCTTACCCCTGATAATACCGCTGTCCGCCTTGCGTTAAGATATACCTTATGTACCTGCTTGTTCTGTCTTTCTTCAGTTCTTCTGTCTTCCATAAAAAAACTCCCTTCATATTCCTATCACAGTATATGAAGAGAGCAGACAATATATAACATTAAATTCCGGACGTGTTACAGCACTTTGTAAAGTTCCCTGGCCTCATCCTTTTTATAAGTTTCTTCCAGGCTTAATACTTCAACTTTTACCTGTTTATCTCCAAAGCCGATTTCTATAATATCTCCAATTTTAACATTAAGCGAAGCTTTCGCCTTCTTGCCATTTACTGATATCCTGCCTGCATCACACGCCTCATTTGCAACGGGCCTTCTCTTAATCAGCCTTGAAACTTTAAGATACTTGTCTAATCTCATAACCTGCTCCTTTTCTATGCAAAAGAGACTGCCTCAAGGCAGCCTCAGCAATTACCACAAACAAAAATTATTGGTTTACAGCATCCTTTAAAGCCTTGCCAGCCTTAAACTTAGGAGCTTTAGAAGCCTCAATCTGCATCTTCTCACCTGTTAATGGGTTTCTGCCTTCCCTTGCTGCCCTGTCTGCAACTTCAAATGTTCCAAATCCTACTAACTGGATTTTCTCTCCTTTTTGCAGCTCTTCTGTTACAACATCAATAAAAGCTTTTAATGCCTTCTCTGAATCCTTCTTTGAAAGCTCTGTTTTCTCAGCGATAGCTGCTACTAATTCTGTCTTGTTCATGGATAAATCCTCCTCATAAATTAATTCCGTAAAACCTACATGTTATTTATACCCTCATTATAAGCATTTGTCAAGGATTTTCGCGAATAAACACGTTTTTTTGCCGTATTTATTTAACTTCACAAGAATATACTCCATTTTTAAGTGGAATACCGCAGAAATGCACCTTGTTTTCTGCCAGCAAAGGCAAATATTCCACAGTCCCAGTACTTCTGTATATGGTACAAGATAATTATATTATTAATTAAATGGTTCTGATGGCATGTCTGGTTTAATTGAAATAACATTGTTTTTTGTTTTCTTTGTTCCGCCTTTAGTCCCTGTAAAATTAAAAACATCATCCAGCCTTTCAGACAATTGTTCTGGCAGGATATTTTTCTTCACAAGAACTTCAAACTGGTTAGTGACAATATCTGGCAGCCCCAGCAATTCTTCATCACTTAATTTTACAAGTTCATCAAAAACCTTCATAATGTCCTGGAGATTTTCTTCCTCACTGTCATCAATATGCTCCAGCAGGTCTTCTTCTGCCCCATCCAGTGAAGGAAGTTCTGGTTCAATTACAAGCTTTGTCCTTAACCTTTTGCAAATCCCTTCCAGAAAACAGTATGAACGCTTATCACGTGCATGTATAACCTTAGGACAGATATTCTGTATTATAAATGCTTCCACTATCATATCAAGCAGCTTGTCTGATGACTCTTCAAAATATTCCACTGGTGATACAGGCAGTATAAATCCTGTATCCGACTCCACTGCCAGAAACATCATTGGAAAATGTGGCACTTCATCTGGCGCATTGCGCACAGGTTCAGGGTACTGTACAAGCTCACATTCCCATACACCACTTTTTCCCATATTTTTAAGCCTTGCCACATTAATATCATTGTTTATGCCAGGCACTGTGTATTCCTCTGGAAAAGGTTCTGGCATTTCTATACTTCTTATACTATATCCATCACCATTTTGTTCTAAAAACGGGATTTTGCCACTTCTGCATATGCTGCCAAGTGCAGGCAAAGTTTCCTGGTTTAACATTCCTGCTAATGCAATTGATGCTTTTAGTGCCTCCGCTATATACAGCCCGTCCTGTTCTGTCTGTATAAGCCAGGGACAATACCCTGCCCTGTACTTTACAAACTGCGGCCAGGCATTGCTTCCTTCCAGGCTGGTACTGTTCCTGTCTGCATAATCCATTACTTCCGATGCTTCTTCCTTTGATAAATTATCCTTATCCTGGAAAGTACATTGCAGACATTCCTGTTTTAAAAGACATTCCTGGTATAAAAGCTGTGACTGCAAACCATATTCATATGTACTGGCAATAATCCGGTAACTGTCAAAACCTTTCCTGCCAATATATATGCCAATAGCAATGTAATCACCTGCCATGCCCATTATACTTATATATCCTGTTTCACCATCTGGCAATTTTATTGCAAATACCTCATCATCCCTAAGTTTATTCCAGAGTTTAGTTTCCTTGTATTCAAAAGCCAGTCTGTACAGGCTGTCAGAAGCCATATATTTCCTCCTCCCATATGCCCAGAACATATATTACCGGGTTATCAAAAAGAACTGCCAGAATTACCCGGCAGTTCTTAAAAAGTATAATCAGATTTAACAAATTATTTAAGAGTAATTTTAGCGCCTTCAGCCTCAATCTTTGTCTTAATGTCTTCAGCTTCTTCTTTAGATGCTGCTTCTTTGATAACCTTAGGAGCGCCGTCAACAACTTCCTTAGCTTCTTTAAGGCCTAAGCCTGTTACTTCACGTACAACTTTTATAACCTTAACTTTGTTTGGACCAACTTCTGTAAGTTCTACATCAAATTCATCCTTTTCATCAGCAGCTTCGCCGCCAGCACCACCTGCTGCAACAACAACGCCAGCAGCAGCAGAAACACCGAACTCTTCTTCACATGCTTTTACTAAATCATTTAACTCTAAAACTGTCATCCCTTTGATTACATCAATAATTTCCTGTGTAGTCATTTTATATACCTCCATTAAATATAATTAAAATAAATTTTCCGTATCTAAATATTATAAACAACAAACTTATAAGACCTACTGTCCTTGTATATACTTATGCCTCAGCAGCACCATCACCCTTTTCTGCAATCTGCTTAATAACACGTGCAAAGTTTGCAATAGGTGACTGTAAAGAACCAAGCAGTTTTGAAATAAGCTCTTCCCTTGAAGGAATACTTGCAAGAACCTTAACTCCTTCAGCATCATAAAAGTTACCCTCTACGATAGCTGCCTTAAATTCAAGTGCAGCAGCTTCCTTAGCCATATCGTTGAGAATTCTTATAGGTGCAGTTGCGTCATCTTTTGAAATAGCAATTGCAGAAGGACCTTCAAGAAGAGCATCAAGCTGTGCACAATCTGTACCTTCAAACGCACGTTTCATAAGGGTATTCTTGTACACCTTATATTCGCACCCTGCTTCCCTGAGATTTTTACGGAGTCTTGTGTCCTGTTCTACAGTAAGTCCACGGTAATCTACTAAAACTATTGTAGCAGCACCTTCAACTTTCGCTTTAATCTCATCAACTACAGGCTGTTTAATTTCAACTTTTGCCATAGGTAAAATCTCCTTTCCTGGGCAGCCCCATATTTTTATAACTTCACTGCTTGCAGACCCCTTTTCTTTATATATGAAAAAACTCCCTGTACACACGTACACAGGGAGATAAAAATTTCCATAAAACAAAATTCTCCTCGGCAGGCGGTTATCCTTACGCCAGTATACTGGCACCTGCTGTCTACGGCAGTGTGGCTGTGCTTTTTGCAAAACCTTTGATAGGATACCATATACGGGAAAAAATGTCAAGCATAATTTGCAGTTATCTTTTGTTTGTGCTGGGCTGACGGACGGTTTTTAGTGCCAGAGCCAGAATATTCCATACAAAAAAGCATGCCGGAGGCATGGCTTTTGCATGCATTCCGCTACGTTAACCCACGCAGCGGCACATAAAGCCATATATTTAATGTTCCAAAATAAACTTACGTTTCTTCCGTAACATTAAATATATGGCTTAAATGCCGACGGGGTTAAAGTGCCCCTTTTACGGAATAATTCATGACATCTGGCACGCAAAACCTGTCACCAGCAGCCTACAATAAAAACCAGAATAATTAAGATAACTGTAAACGGGGGTGGTGGGGAATGATTTTGCCAGTCACTTATTATACAGTGGAATAATTTAGTGGAACACCAGAAACCCTGCGTCCGTCCTCCATCAAAAGATAACTGGAAATTATACAACAGACGTGCCATTTATTCTATTTTGACGTGATTTGGCAGGCGGGAATATTTTGGTATCTTTTATTCTAGGTTTTGTTATAAATTGTAATAATTATGTCTATTATATATTTTTTTGCATAGAATTTTATATACTAGTATATACACTCTGTTTAAAAAGAAAGGGAGCATTTGTAATGAAAAAAATCCGTAAAGTAACAGTACATGGAGGCCATAACCCATCTGGCAAAATTGCATGTGGCGCATCAGATTTACTTGATGAAAGCGCAGAGAACAGGTACATAGCAAAAAGGGTCATAAAAATTTTGGAGAAAAACGGTATAAAAGCTGTAAACTGTACTGTAAATAATGGTAAAAGCCAAAATGATGTATTACGCAGAATATGTGCTAAATGTAACGCTGTAAAAGATGCAGGCCTCCATATATCAATCCACTTTAACAGTGGCATAAATGACCAGAAAGGCGATGGAAAAACGGGAGGCACAGAAGTCTGGCTTACAAAAAACACTTCAGATAAAGGCGATACCGCCAGACGCATCTGCCACAATATGTCAAAGCTTGGATTTACCAAAAGAGGTGTTAAAACAACAAACAGCCTGTATTTTTTAAACCATACAAAAGCACCAGCCATACTTGTTGAAACATGTTTTGTGGATGATAAAGACGATTATATATTATATAAGAAAAAAAGGGATTTAGTAGCAATGGCAATAGCCAGTGCTGTAATAAACCACAATAAGAACTTTAATTAATAATATTTCTTATTAAAGTCCCTGTACCGTCCGTTTGACAGGGACTTTATTTTATAGTAAATTGGCTGTCCTATGTAGCATTTTTATATATTCCTGTTCTGTTTTATATCCAAGAAACATCTTTTTAAAATTTACAGAACGTAAATATTCATTTAATTTAATTATATCTGGCATTAACTGTACATACTCATCTTTATACATTTCTTTTAATGCACAAATTGTCTTATGAAATGTAATTCCAGAAGGAAAATATATACCATTTGCGGATTTGCCCTTAAAACAGGAATCATGGTCAAAAACTGGAAACAGTGCAACTGCTTTTCTGTTCTTTACTAACACGCCATAATTGTCCCTGTTCCTGTCAGTATTTAAAGTAATATAGTCGAATAACTGCATCCTTATAAAATTTAGCGGGTCTGTTTCCATAAAATAGTTATATGCCCTGTTGTTCATATGTAATCTTGTTTCACCATAATATTCCAATATATCCCTGCACGGAACCATCTCATTTTCTTCTGATGTCAATATCTTGCATACAGAACATGACATGCCCATATATTTTGTCTTTCTGTAACATACACTTGGCAGCTTTAATTCCTTTGCAATATAGTAAGATATTACTTCAGAGTTTATTTCATCCTCCGTTTCTGCCTTACACATATATATTTTCCTGCCCTGCCGTAAAAAACACTTAGCCTTAGTACCCTTATTCATAAGTTCACCAGCATTAATCCTGGTAACTATGCTGCTGCCTTCTGCAATTCCTGTCAGCGCAACCCTGCCTATATGTGTTGGAAGCATGTTCCTGTATAAACTTACATTTCCCCATTTCTCGTTGGAATCTGCCCTGCATATCCAGTAGTTGTCCCTTAAAGATGCTGCCCCGCTTTTAATACATATATTTACTTCATTATCTCCTGTAAGCCCGCATATTTTTAATATCCAGTTATAATTTTTTCTATTCCTTGCCATCACCCTGCCAGCACAAAATGATTTTATCATTCCATATAATGGTTCTTTATTTATAATAGAAAGTGGCAGGAGTGCACTGTTTATTATATGTACATTTTCTGATTTGGTATTAAATGCCAGTACAGTTTCATCTTTATACTTTAAATAATATTTTGTACATCTGGGATTTCTCATTTTCTGCAATCCTCCTTTGTAAATTCTTCCATTATGTATAGATTAAGAATAACATAATTTAATTATTATTTCAAATAAAAAACACCCTGTGGATGGCTTTTAACCATCCACAGGGTATTTACTACCTTTTTTAGATTTACTACTTTTGCTTGCTTTATTTAAAATTATTATTTTACTGTTACATTTTTCTTAACTGTTTTAACTTTTCCACCAGCTAATTTTATCTTTATAGTAATTGTTGCTTTTCCTTTGCCCTTTGCTGTAACTGTACCATCTTTAGAAACTTTTACCTTCTTGCTAGAAGATTTATATTTAACAACCGCTGCCTGTTTTGCATATGGTGCGCTGCTGTTTACACTTGTCTTTGAGACAAGCCCGTTTCCAAGATTAACTTTTATTTTAGTTTTATTTCCAGGTTTAAAGGAAGTCTTGCCAACTGATACTTTTGCCTTGTCAAGCAATGTAACAACATTTTTGCCACTTAATTCCTTGTCTGTTATAACATAAGTATTGCCACTGAAACCTTCGATAGCAGCTTCCCCGCCTTCAATAACAGTTCTCTTGCTATTTGGAATTTCTTCAAGTTTGCCTGTCTTTTTGTTATAACTGTATGCATAAACCTTATCCCCTTCTTTTACAGATGGGAGCAGTGCTGGTGTTGTCACCTTAATGCCGCCCTTTGTATCATTTGAGGCTATAGTTACAACATAAGAATTATCTTTGTCAAGCTTATTAGAAGTTAAAATCTTATTTACCTTCTTGCTGTTACTGCTGTCCATGCTGGAAACCTTGCCAGTCTTTACAGCTACATTGATTTTGCTGTCCATCTTCTTAAGTTCACTCTGTGGTATAGTTATTGTATAACAATCAGATGGTGTATTACTTTCTATCTTTACAACAAGTTTCCTAATGCCTTCCTTAGCGCTGTCTATACTTTCCTTTGTAACTATTACATTCTTTACAGAAACACCTTCTACCTTTGGTATGGATATTTTAATTACCATCTTGCGGCCAAGATTATTCTTAACAGCATCAACTGTAGGCTTTTCAACATAAATATCTATGTTATTAATACCTGCTGCCTTTACATTCTGCATATAGCTTTCTGGTATTGCTGTTTTGGATGAATAATTGCTGTTTCTGTCAGAAAGCCCTGTGTATACTACAGCATTGGCATCAACCACTTTGCCATCTGCATCAGATTTTACTGTTGTTACAAGCACAGAAGCTGTTTCACTGTTAGTAAATGTTTCTGTTTTAACAGTTAAACCATCAAATTTTTCTGTTACAGTTTCCTTAATATTTTCCACACCATCAGGTGTAGTTACTTTTTCTATAACTGTTGTCTTATTACCATCAACTTTTGTAGTTGTTTCTATAATTGCACCTGTTTCCTCATCTACCTTAATATCAGTTCCAGGAGCTGGTGTAGCTGAAGCCTCTGGTGCTTTGCTTGCTTCTGGTGTTGGAGAAGCAACTGGCTTCTGTGAAGCTTCTGGCGCTTTTGTATTTCCAGGAACTGGTGTAGGAACTGGAACTGCTGATACACTTGGTACATATCCGCCAATTCCTCCCCCCGGATTACTTCCTGATGGCTTTGGTGTAGGCGTGCTGCCAGGCAATGGTGAACTGCTGCCCGATGGTAATGGTGAAGGGGTTACAACTGGCTCTTCTGAAGATGAAGGCGGAGGTGTAGGTTCATCTGCTGTTTTAAACACTGGTGTCAAGGTGATATCTTCCATAACCTTTGCAGAATACTTTCTGCTGTAGCTGGCTACTTCTTCACCAGTTTTCCAGCAGTCCAGGTCATAACCTTCATTTGGAACTGCTTTTAATACCATGCTGTCACCAGCCATATACTTCCCATCTGCTACAAGTCCTGTAACAGTGCCATTTGCTGCTTCTGTAACTGTAACCGTACATACCTTGCGCACCAGCCCGTTTATTGCTGCCTTAATTGCTGCAACATGTCTGTCTATAACATCCTGTGATGCTGTACTGGTTACTTCTTCTTTAGCAGCAGTAACAGCACTTGTAAGTGCAGCATATGATTCATCTGTATAAATTGCTTTTACAGCATCATACTGTTTTACACGGTTCATTAATTTGTCATATGCTGTATGGTCTGCACCACCTGTACCTGGTTCTTTAATGGAAATATTGTCAACCTTAAATAAAGGCTGGTAACGTCCAGCAAGTATATACATGCCTTTAATATCACCTGTATCAGTTGCAGTAACATCACCATCAAATAATTTTTCATTTCCATTTGTTATTGTTAAATGCGCTGCCGCATTGCCCTTTGTACCTGTTAATGTAAAATGTACCCATTCTGAATTTGGAATAATAGCAGTTTTAGTTTTATCACCATTAATTGTCCATGTAGTAGAATTTGTTGTAGACATCTTAAATACATAACCAGTATTAATTCCACTGTTCTCATTATTATTGTCATATGCTGCGTTGCCTGTAATGACTGCGAACTGGCTTTCCTGGTTATTTCCTGCCTTTAATGCCATATCAAAGTCCAGTATATATTTATCTGGCCATTTAATACCCTCACCAAAATATGAATGTGCGCCACGTCCACCAGAAACAGACCCCACATCATAGAGCATATACTTGCCATGCCCTTCTTCCCTTCCAAGTGAAATATTTCCCTGTGCATTTGTTGACTGCCATTCTGTACTGATGTCACTTACACTTTCATAATCCTGTGTATAAATTCCTGAAAGTGAAGAACCTCCACCTTCTACATCAACAGCTTTCTGTTTGTAGGCACATACTACATTGCTTATCTCACCCTTAAATATATCTGTCCAGAAGTTACCAGAACCAAAATTCAGTTCAGGAGCAGTCTTAATCCATGACAATATTGACTTCTCAGGGTTATTATCACTAAATCCTCCAGGAACTTTTGTTGATATAACATCTGATGATGAATAAACTGCTTTATCATTCTGGTATACTGTAAATCCATCCTGGTTAATCTCAATCTTAATATTAGTTTTTGTATTATCAACAAGATAATCCTCTCCTGGTGCAAAACCTTCATTTAAGTTTGCATCCATAAAACGTCCATTAAAATCATTATACCCAAGATAACTTCCACCTGTAAAATACAGTTTTCCAAGCTTATTGTTAAATGATATTATATTGCTTAAACGGTCAGAAACGGCAGTACGTGTTACATCAAAACTGATTGAAACACCCTCTGAAATATCTTCATGTGTATAGTGGAATGGGTTAGCAAACTTTGGCGTTGCCCCCTGCACTAATTTTGACATATCAAGTGCGTTTTCTGTATAAAACTTTCCAATTGTAACATCATCACCCTTTGAAAGCCTGTCATTTCCAAGTACAGTAAACTCATAGACGTGTTCATACTCATAGCCATTATTAGTAATTGTAGCTGTCATGCTGGCTTTTACATCTTCATTAAATAAATGTGGAATTGTACCATCATCTGCAATTGCTATGTTGTTACTTCTCCATGTTATAGTGCTTCCGCCTGCACCCATTGCTGGCAATGGAATATCTGTTGCAACTGTATCTGGAATTTTAATTACCTTATCAATAGTCATCCTTATTGCAACTGTTGGGTCTTTTGCCTTATATCCCCACAAACATTCCTGGTTATTACCAACTGCTGTAAATGTCATTGTTTCAATATCTGTTTCATCAATTGTGCCTTCACAGAACACACCTTTATAAGTTGTATTGCCTATTTTTAATGACACATAAGGGCTTCCTGCCTTTGATGTCCATGTACCTGTATAATCACCTGTAATATTTCCTGTATAACCTGTTCCTGTTTCATTTGAATATGGAGTTCCCTCTTCAAGTGTAATCCTCTGCTCTGCCTGGCATTCAAGCCTTGCATGGTTAATATTCTGCTTTTGCAGCATAATGCCATAATCACCTGTAAATACTTTCTGGGAATAACCTGTTTCCTTTACAGTTTCACCAGCATATTCAAAAGGTGCTGCCAGTATCCAGCCATCTTCATTAGTTAAAAGCTGGTGTACCCTGACTTCATGTGCAGCAGTACCATCATTATATTTATTATGATAAATTACATAAGCCTTGCCATCATCATCTGCAATAGCAGAATTATGGCCTTGTGCTGTATATCCATAATCAGCAAAACTCCATTTATAATAACTCATAATACGCATGCCTGTAGTGCCTGCTGTATCACCAGCCTTAGTATTTAATGCATATCTTGCATCCTTATCTGCTACATCTTCATAAGGCCCTTTTATATCCTTTGAACGGAATACACGCATATTGTAACCACCATCTGGTGCATAACCGCCATAAGAAAGGAAGAGGAAATAATAGTCCCCGATTTTTTCTATATATGAACCTTCACCACTAACTGCATTACCACCTGCAATCTTATAACCCATATATGGGTCTGTAATTAATCCGTCTGACCCAGGAGCATTATTAGTATCAGCATATTTAGTATTATAGTCACGCAAGCCTGTTTTCTTGTCAAGTTTAATCATTGAAATACCACCTGACCATGAACCATAACTCATCCAAAAATCACCATTATCATCATAAAGCACACATGGGTCAATAGCATGTGCCTCTAGTGTTGGATTGCCTCTGCCACTTACATTATCAATATATCTTTTTATATCTGTTCCACCAGTAACCTTTTCATAGTCAAATGTTACACCATATCCCTTAGACATACCTGACTGTATAACAGGCCCAACATAAGTCCATTCACCATCCAGCCTGTCTGAAGTAAGCAGGGATATTGTCGAATTCCAGTCTGGTCCGTTAATGCTCATATACATAAGCCATGCGCCTTTTGAACCATCTGCATTAACATATTCATCATCCCATATTACATCTGGTGCCCACAAATTTCCTGTAATGTCATAATTATTATTTGCTTTTTTACACCATTCAATTTCATCTTTAAAAATTTCATATGCAGAACCATTAACACCTTCTGTAATGTTATTGGTAAATGATGTCCAGTTCTCTAAATCATCTGAATATGCCCATGCACAATGTGAACCAAAAAGGTAATACCTTTCTGTATCCGGGTCTTTTACAATAGATGGGTCATGCACGCCAACACGTTTATATGCTAAATCAGACCTGTATGTACCAAGTTTACTCTCATCATTAACCGGCCCTCCTGTATTATCTGGCGCACTGCCCTCAGTAACTGTTACAACACATGATGCAGATATATCTGCATTTTCCTTTGATGTTGCTTTAATAGTTGCAACACCTTCTGCTACTGCTGTAACAATACCATCTGCACTGACTGTAGCAACCCCTTCATCAGAAGAACTCCATGTAACACCTTTTTCAGTTGCATTTTCTGGCAAAACAGTTGCAACAAGGGGAAGTGTATCACCTTTTTCAATGGTTGAAGTTTCTGTATTAAGTTTAATACTTTGAACCGTAACTTCAATATTTTTAACTTCTACAGACAATACTATTGTACCTGTAACACCATAACTATTAGTAGCTGTTACTGTAATTTCCTCACCATCTGTAGCATCTTTAGTTAATTTTACCAGACCCGTTTCATCTACAGTTGCGTGCGCACCATTATTAACTGTCCATTCGCACTGCATTGGCAATGACTGTGATGCAATTGCTGCTGATAATTGTACAGAATCTAAATCAAAGTTACTCTCACTATACTTTTTATTTGTAAGAACTGTTTTATTTGCTTCCGCTGTTATATCTAATTCCAATCCTTCTGTAGAAGCATTTTCTTCTTCATAAAGAGCAGCTACATCTCCTGGAGATAATGCCCTGTTATATAATGCAAAATTATCAATTCTGCCATCTATAGTTGCATCCCATTTATTAATTCCCAAGTAAATATACTGGTCTTTAATTGTTGCAAGTGTATTCCCTGTATTTCCTTTTTTTTCTATTAATTTTCCATTTCTATATAAACAAATGGATTCATTCTCATAAGTAACCGTAATATATGTCCATGTTTCTGGGTCTGGTGTGTTCCAGGCATCTACACATGTATCAAATACTCCATCTTTCCATACACGAAGTCTTGGAAATGTATTATCATTCCAGTTTTCTGCAAGATTAAACGCACCATCCTTGTCACTATCTGCAAAAACAAGTGATGTAAATTGTTCATACTTATCCATTTGTGCCCAAAAAGACATTGTGTATGAGTTTCCTGTTACTTTTGCATCAAGCTCCAGACCATTATTTCCTTCTGTATTGTTAGCACCCCCATTAAAGTCAAATGCCTGACCTTTTTTGCCTATTCCATATTTTGCGTCACCTGCTGCCGGCTTGTTCCAGGTATCAGTACCTGCACCACCATGCAGCTTTGCCTTACCTCCATTTTTTGAAACAATATTATCCAAATTTCCATCAAAAGGATAATATGCTTCCAAGTCTGATATAATATCTTCTGGTACAACCTCTGGTATATTAGTATCATTTTCTTTTGTATAAAGTGCAAGTACATCATAATCAGATAATGCCCTATTATATAGTGCAAAATTATCAATCCTGCCATCTATTGTAGCATCCCAGAAATTAATTCCAAGATAAATAATCTGGTCTTTAATTGTTGCAAGTGTATTCTTTGTATTATCATTTTGCTCTATAAGTTTTCCATCTCTATATAAAGATAAAATGCCATCTGTATATGTAAGTGTAATATACGTCCATGTACCTATTGCTGGTGCTGTCCATGCATCTATATATACTTCCCATTCAGGCGGCTTACCAGCATCACCATCCTTCCATGAACGGAGAGTTGGAAACGTATTACCACCCCAGTTCTCTGCAATATTAAACCCGCCATCATTCGCACTATTTGCAAAAACCAATGATGAAAATGATGTATAATTATCCATTTGCGCCCAGAAAGATATAGTATATGAGTCTGTTGTTATCTTAGTATCAAGTTCCAGACCATTATTACCATCTACACCTTTACCTCCTCCATTAAATTCAAACGCCTGGCCTTTTTTACCTGTTCCATATGTTGCATCACCTACTGCCGGCTTGTTCCAGGTATCACCTGCACCACCATGCAGCTTTGCTTCACCACCTGAAACAGTATTTTCCAAAGTCCCATCAAATGGATAGTATGCTATAAGACCCTTTTCAGTATCAGGAGTTGCCTTGCCTTCCGCACTTGCTGTCTGCACAACTCCTGGTATTAACCCATTACTAGTTAGTACCATTGCCGCTGACAGCAGATACGCCACTCCTTTCCTTAATAAACGCTTTTTTACCATACACAAACTCCTCCTTCTTAAATTTTCTTCTCCCTTTTGGTTGCAATAATACCACCATAGAAAAGTCCCATATATTGAAAATAAATTTTACAATTACCTCCCTTCTTCCCTATATTTTTATGCTATTTTTTCACGTTTTGTTTTTTAATAACTTTTGTAAAATTTCCAATTTTGAAACAAATCCCTGGCAGAATTTGCATGTCATTTCATACGTGTTTCTAGTATAGCATATACCCCCCCCCGGGTCAATTATTATTACCTTTACAATCACGTCCGTTTCATAAATTCTTATACAAGAAACTTGCAGATATAAGATAATTTCCAGTTATCTTTTTATTCCGTTTTTTATTGCAGGCTGCTGGCGACAGGTTTTGCGTGCCAGATGCCATCATAAACCTGTAATAAAACATATGGTATAAGATAACTGTAAATTATGGGGTGGCGGGGATTATTCCGCCAGCCACTTGCCAGACAGTGTAATATTGATTGTTGTACAACATAATTTCCAGTTAACAAGTATTTTCTGGAATTTTGCCAGCATACAGCAGGTTTTATGTGCCAGATGGCAGCAATATCCAGCAAAAAATACAAAACATCATTGAAATTTTTAAGACTTAATAGTATACTAAAACCATTAGTAATAAGGGGCTGTAATATGGCAAAGAAGACACAAGATTTAAAACCAGATACTGTATTAAAAAATTATTGGCGCAATAATGAACAGTTTGCAGATTTGTTTAATGCAGTTTTATTTAACGGAAAACAGATTATTAAACCTGAAGAACTAGAAGATATAGATACAGAAGAATCTTTTGTATTTGAACATAAAAAATATGCAGAAACTATACAAGCAGCAAGAGATAATATAAAAATAAGAAAAAAATCAACAATACATGGTGTAGAATTTATCCTTTTAGGAAAGGAAGGACAAGAACATATACACTATGCAATGCCAATGCGTGTTATGGGTTATGATTATAGCACATACAAAAAGCAATATGATAATAATGCAAAAAAATATAAGAAACCAGAGGGCATGGCAACAGATGAATATTTATCAAAAATGAAGAAAACTGATAAATTTATCCCAATTATTACAGTAGTTGTATATTATGGCGAAAAACCATGGGATGGGCCAACAACGCTGCATGATATGCTGGATATTAATTATGAACTGGTGCAATATATAAATAACTATAAAATTTTACTTGTGGAAGCAAGACAGAATAATCTTGTATTACATAATATAAATAATATAGATTTGTTTAATTTGCTTGAGATTCTTTTGGATAAAAATAAACCACTGCATGAAACAAAGAATAAGGCTATACAATATGCAAGAAAACATAAAGTAGAAAAATCTGTTATTATGACTGTAGCAGGTGCAGCAAATTGTACTATTGACTATAATGCATTAAATAGTGAGGAGGATGCTGATATGTGTACTGTATTTGAGCAAAACAGGGCAGAAGGAAGAACAGAGGGAAGAGCAGAAGGAATTATTGAAACTGGATTTGAATTTGGACTTTCTGAAAGTGACATTCTTGACCGGTTACAAAATAAGTTAAATGTATCTTTACAAAAGGCACAAGAATATTTTAATATGTTTTCAAAACAAAATACGTAGCCACTGTATAGGAATATAATGTTAAATATATCCCATTGCCATTCTGGCAATGGGATTTTACTATTTACTATAATGGCTTTTCAAGAAATCCTGCTGCATTTCCACTTGTAACTTTTGAATATGGCAGATAAATATATTTATTTTTTACATCCCCTGTTTTTTCTGTTGATGGTTTTGTTCCTTCATCTGATGTTTTTCCTTTAATAATTGAAAGTGCCAGCTTTGCTATTGCCTGCGCCTGCTTTTCTTTATCATTATAAACTGTTCCAGCAAGTTTTCCTTCTATTACTGCTTCAAGGCCTGCATCTGTCCCGTCAATTCCCAGGAAAACAGGCCTGGCAGACTCAGTATAATTTAATTTTTTATATGCATCTATTGCACCAAGTGCCATATCATCATTATTCGCAAGGACAAGCTCAATTTTATTCTGGTACTGTCCAATTATCTGCATCATACGGTTCTGTGCCTGTGCCCTGTTCCAGTTTGCAATGCTACAGCATAGTTTTTCCAGGACAATGCCTTGTTTCTTTAATGTATCAACTGCATTTTTTGTACGTATAATTGCATCCTGGTGGCCAGACTCACCTTCCAGTATTACAAACTGTATTTTACCATCCTTATTCCGGTCTGCTATTCCGCCTGTTTTTATTACATCTGCTGCCAGTTCACCCTGCATAACTCCTGACTGCTCTGCATCCGCCCCGACATAATAAAGCCCGTCCCACTGCATCATGTCTTCTGCTACTGGCTCTCTGTTAAAAAAAATAATTGGTATGTTTTTTTCCCTGGCAAGATTAATGATTTCTGAAGGGTCTGCCCTGTCTACCAGGTTTACACAAAGTATATTACATCCTGCTGCTATAAGCTCCTTTACCTGGTCATCCTGTGTACGCTGTGAACCTGCCGCATCACGTATTGTCATTGAAACTTCAAAATCATCAGCCCCAAGTTTGTCAAACTGGTCTTTAAGGCATGTAATAAACTGGTTGATAAATGTATCACTTTTATTATAACATGCTACACCTGCATAAAGGTGGTTCTTTGCGTCTGGCTGCTGCCTTCCACAGGCACAAAGCACAACTGTATAAACAAATAAGGCCAATAATGCCATCCTTCTTTTATTTAATTCCATGAAAACCACATTCCCTCCAAAGTATGTGTATACCTGCACTATTACAAATATTTACAAAGGGCCATCTGTCCACTATAGCACCACTGTTTTTCCTTAATAAAACCTTAATGTAATATTTCCTGGTTCATTGTAAAAAGTATTTCCTGGTTCTGTGGCAAAAACAATTCATCTTTGCGTATTACTGTATAAGAAACTGGCCTGTCATTCATTCTCCTGAAAAAATATTTAGCACCTTTTGATGCTTCTGCAAGGCTCCGGTATCCCTTATTAAATTCATCTGGAACTACCAGACATTCAGCCACGCCTGTATCAAGATAATAAAGCGCTTCCGTAGAATGGCCTGTTCCATAGACAAGAGCACCATGCAGGTTATTGGCAGCTGAAAAACTACATGCTGTTACAAGGCTGCTGTCATCAAGTGCCACAACAATATCAACACTCTGCTGCTTATCTAAAGAATTTTCTCCCGTTTCCCCCAGAGAACCAGCAACAGACCAGCAGACTATTGCACCTTCAGCTTCCAGTACATCCAGAACCCCGTCCATACGGTTAATAACAGCTTCCTGGCTGTCATTTTCTGAAGCAATTCCTAATGTCTTTCCTTTTATATTGCCATTATAATCACTTAACAGTTCTTCTGCCAGTGTCCTGCCCATAGAATAATTGTCTGGCTCTGTTACTGGAAGCAGTGACTCTTCTTTGTTTGCAGAAGCAGTACACCCAGCAAGCATTACAGGAACTTTATTATCAATTTCCCTTAGCATCTCCTCCATATCCTCCCCAGGGACAGGCTGGACAATTATTGCATCTGCACCATTGTGTATTTCACGTTTTATTATTTCTATCTCCTCAGCAGCAGTTAGATTATCACTTGTATTTGCAAAAACCATTTGTGTCCCATAATCATTTGCCGCCATTTCCAGTCCATACCTGAAAGCAGCCCACTGTTTGTCATCTGACCCCTGCACTACTACAGAAATTTTGCGCAAGTCTTTACTGCTGTTTTCCTTAAGCATAATAAAAGCAAGCGAAACCACTATTACTGCCAGAACCGTTTCTATAGATATAAATAATTTCTTGTTGTGTTCCATTTATTTACACCGCCTTCCTTTATTTACATGCTATATGCCTTTTTCAAAATAAAGAAAGCATTAACAGCAAACCTGGCATTATTATTGTATCTGGCCCTTCTCTAATTTTTTACTGTTCTCTTCAGTATAAGGCACTGCTGGTACACATATATGGACCGTAGTCCCCTCATCGGGCTCACTTTCCACAGACAGGCCATATCCGCTCCCAAAAAGAATTTGTATGCGGTTATTGACATTTACCAGCCCGACCCCTGAACCATGTTTATGGACATTATTACTATCTGATAAAAGAAAACGCACTTCTTCTTCTGACATTCCTGCACCATTGTCTGCCACTGAAATAATAACCTTTCCATCTTTTTGTCTTGCTGTTATTTTAATCTCCCCACAGTCATCCATGCTGTTTATCCCATAGTTAACTGCATTTTCAAGTATTGGCTGCAATACTAATTTCACGATACAGTAAGAATACACTTCTGGTTCTATGTCAAATGTAACCAGAAAAGAATTTTTATAACGTATTTTCTGTATATTCATATAACTTTTTGCATGTTGCAGTTCATCTTTTATACTAATTATTGTACGCCCTTTGGAAAGGCTTATGCGGAAAAGTTTTGCCAGTTCAGACACCATAAATACAGCATCATCATTGCGTCCACCCTCAATCATCCATGTAATGGAATCCAGTGCATTGTATAAAAAATGAGGATTAATCTGGCTTTGCAGGGCATCAAGTTCACTTTTCCTTCTCTCAGTCTGTTCCAGAATAATTTTATGCATAAGCGTATCAATCTGCTCATAAGAACGTTGTATTGAAAACCCAAGATGCCTTATTTCCAGTGAACCGCCAATATATATTTCTGGTTTTTTGCCTGCTTCATATTCCATAACAGATTCATTTAGCTTTAAAATAGGACTTGAAATCCTTACAGCTACAACACGGTTAATAACTTCAAGCATCATTGCCATAAGAAGTATAAGCATAATAATAAAATATCTTATATTGAACATGCCATGTGTAAATGTTGAACCAGGAATTACTCCTACAAGCTTCCAGCCTGTATAGCTTACAGTATTGACAATAAGTTTCCTGTCTTTCCCTTCAAACTCTACATCATATACACCATCTTTATACTTTGCTGCCTCTATACTGTTTTCACTGGAAATGCCCTTTCTTATCTGCACCTGGCGCGTATGGAAAATAATCTGCCCATTACTGTCACATAAATAATAATACTGTCCGTTATTTGTTTTATTTATCTGTTTCATCATACGTGAAATACTTGAATAATCCATATCAACAAGCAGCACACCAGTGACAGGTACGCCGTTGTCTGTAAGCTCTATAGCCCTGCTTAAAGAAATTACCCAGTAATAGCGTTGTGAAGCATCATCAAAAAGATTTTGTATATGTGGCGTAGAAAAATGCATGTTTTCCATTTTACCCATAGCCTTTTTATACCAGTCCTGCCTGGTAACATCAGGGTCTTCCTTTTGCAACGCAACTGGCTCTGCCGCCACAAGGCTGCCGAAATTATTATATATCGCAATACTTCTAAGGTTGTCCCTGTTTGACTCATATAAAAGGTTCATACCCTGCTGCACACTATTATCTTTTTCAGACAGGTCATTCTCTTTTATCACATTATAATAAACCGCATCTGATATACGTCTCATGCTTACAAGGTAATCTTCCAGGTTTTCTACTGTCTGTTCCATAAGTTTCTGTGTATTTTGTACAATCTCCTGCCGTAAAGAGGCTGAAAACCTAATATATACAACAACTCCCAGAACCAGCATTATAGAAACAGATATAACAGAAAATGCCATCATAATTGTTGACTGCATCCTTTTGGGCTCACGCTGCTTTATATTTTTGAAATATTTATTTGTCATTTCCTGTATGCTCCGTCCTGTATTTTGATGGAGATACACCAAACCGCCTCTTAAATACATAACTAAAATAATTTGGGTCTGTGTAACCAGTATTTTTTGCTATAATATAACTTTTCTCATTAGTTCCAACCAGCATTTCTACTGCTTTATCCATACGGTAATCTGTCAGATAACTTATAAATGGTTTTCCTGTTTCTTTTTTAAAAATAGTCGAAAAATAAGAATTTGATACACCAAGTTCACTGCATACACTGTCAAGCGAAAGTTCCTCATCTGCATAATTATTATGGACATATTCAACAGCCTGGTTTACAAAAGATTTTGTTGATTTATTTCTGGCAGTAATTAACTTTTCACGCAAAGAAAGACTGGTTCTTTCCAGCCACTCCCTTAGTGCATCTGGTCCAGTATCAAGAAGACTGGTATAAAGTTCATTAATATTGCCAGGAAAATCCTCCATTCCAATATCAATATTTACTGAAAAATTATATAATGTACTTATAAGTTCCATAATATAAATATGGTGCTGCTGCAGTGAATTCTTTGGAAAAATTATCTGGCACATATACTGCCTGGCTGCCTTGGCAACATCTTCTTCCGAACCTACCCTTATTGCTTTAAAAAGATTTGACAATACTACATCATTTGAAATAACTGGATGGGCTGTTTTCTGTGGTATAATTTCTTTCATATTAATTGACCTGGAAGTGCCATATATCGCCCTGTACGAAACTGCTTCCCTCGCACTTTTATACGACTGCTGCATCCCTGCCAGTTTATTGCACACCTTTCCAATACCAATAGTAACAACTGCACCAATAATACGTAATGCATATTTACAAAATCTGTCACATTCATCTGTAAGTTCTGGAACTTCACTTTCACTTTTAAGCTGTGCCATTAAAATTGTATTGTTAAGATAAGAAAAACACTTTGCATCCCATTTTTCTGCCAGCCGCTCATTGGCCTGTTTCTGTACTGATGCAGATAACAAAACAGGATTAATGTTTTCTGGCACTTGTTCTGATGATGTATGGATAACAAGGCAGCAGAAAAAAGGCCCTGGCAAAGAAAGCTGGTAATCCTCCAGATACTTTTGAAGTTCACATTCTTCTATGCGCCCTTCAATTAATGAAGCGTAAAACTCTGCCTGTAACAATGGCAATGATTCCATATAATATTTTTGCAATACTTCAACATTACGTTTTTCACTTATTTCCTTATCAAGTTTAACCTTTAACTGCGAAAATACACCTGACAGTTCTGTGGAATTAACAGGTTTAAGCACATACTCCTCTACCTCCAGGTGGACAGCCTCTTTTGCATACTCAAATTCATCAAAACCAGTAAAAAATAATACCCTG
This sequence comes from uncultured Lachnospiraceae bacterium, assembly GCA_910579085.1. Taxonomy (GTDB): domain Bacteria; phylum Bacillota; class Clostridia; order Lachnospirales; family Lachnospiraceae; genus Butyribacter. Next base: position 89,961 of record CAJTRU010000001.1, read on the forward strand.
GTTGCTGGAAAATCTGCCTTAATATGGCCAGCCAGCTCTATACCGTCCATATAGGGCATCCTTATATCAGTCATAACCACATCTGGCTGGAACTCTTCTATCATTTCCAGGGCTTTAACACCATTATTAGCATATCCAATTACAGAAAAACCAAGCCCGTCCCAGTCGATTTTTTTAATAATAATCTGTATTACTTCTTCCTCATCATCTGCTAAAAGCACAGTATATTTATTCATATCCTATCTCCATATATACTAATTGCCGGACCGTTTTGTATAATTATAGCAAAACTGGTTATGAAAGTAAAATATAATTTACAGTTATATTTTATTGGCGTTTTTGTATGACGGAATAATTTCTGGCATCTGGCACGCAAAACCATACGCCATACAAAAACAGCAGTTACTAGCCTGTTGCCATGTAACTGCTGTTTCCACAAAATATTTTTATGTATTTATCTTATGTACTTTTGTTGCAGTTTATTTTATTACTGCTTTTGCGGCCATGCCTGCTTTTTTCATTTTCTTAAGCAGTGCATTACGCTGTTTTGCTTTCATCCCTGGTGCTTTTACAGTCATTTTTGCAGAAGTATTTTTAAATGCCCCGCTCTTGACAGTATTCAATGCTGAACCTTTTTCAAGTGTAATGCTCTTTAATTTACTACTTCCCTTAAATGCCTGCTTTCCTATTGTTTTTACATTCTTGCCTACTGTTACTTTGGCAAGTTTTTTGTATCCGCTAAATGCTTTATCCCCAATTTGTACTACTTTGCATTTAACCCCTTTAATTGTAACCTGTTTCTGTATTACAGCACTTGTAATGTTTTTGTTTTTACCTTTTGTTGCTATAACTGTCTTTTTAGCTGGGTCTGCAACTGTATAATATACATTTTTGTATAATACGCTGTCACCCTTCTTAAGCTCTGGCTGTGCATCTGGCTTATCTTCACCATCATCTGGCTGTTCTATTGTGCTGTCTGTACTAGCTGGAAGCACTGTTTTATATTCACGCATTGAAGCGTCCACATCTGCTGTAGAAACAGGTTTTAATGTAAAGCTGTATTCATATACCTTATCTGATGTATTTAAGTACGCCGGAAGTGGTTTTGCTCCCCATGAGTTATCACCACCAAGTCCCATCTGGCGCTGGTTCAGGCGCAGTGTAATCCTGTCCTTGCCTCCTAACATATATGAATGCATTACATTTGTGAGTTCTTCGGCTGTATAATACAGTGCACTAAATTCCATTGGTACATCTGTCTTGGCAAGAAGCCCTGTACCATCACTGTTTGTCATGCTTACCCAGCGTGTTTCTGTCCTGTTTCCAGTTTCCTGTGGTTTGATATAGTCAATGAAGAAATCATCTACATCTTTTTTGTATACACCAATTTCATATCCAGACTGCCTGTCAATATAGTTTTCATCTGGTCCTTTTCCATACCAGGTTACGTTTGAAAATTCTTTTGGCAGTGTAAGGCTGTTGCCTACTACTGGAATTTCTGGAAGCCCTTCCCCTGGTGTTAATTTGCTGGTGACTTTTATATCACCTGTGCCATAAATTGTAAATTTCTGGCTGTAAGAAGATTTTGTTGTGGTTGGAAGTACAGAATCTACTGAAATTTCAACCATGCCATTATTAATCTTTTTAACTGTCACACCAGATACTGCTTTGTCTTCACCTGCATATCTCCATGTATCATATCTTGCCCCTGAATAAAATCCAAGGTCACTATCTGTAGGTGCTCTCCAGAAATCAGGCTGTGGGCCGTTCTCAAGCAGTTTTTTGCCCTTGTATGTAAAGTCTTTTATTGTACCTGCTGCCTTGTCAAATGTAACTGTGAAGTCTTTGCCTGTGATTACGGCTGAGTCCTGGCTGTCTTCTAGTCCAAGCTCACCTAAATCTTCTGTTTTTAAAGCTGTAACTTCTGGTACATCAAATGGTACTGCAATCTGTCCATGTGCAACTTCATGCCCCTTCTTAGCCCATGAAGCATCTTCTTTTAATTTAAAGCTGATATTTACAAAATATTCTGCACCTGCTTTTAATTCTGGCTTTGTAAATGGCACTGTAACTACTTTTTCACCATATGTCTTAACTTCTTCTGCGGAGTCCTGTACTGGCCTTACATCCACATCGCTGCTAGAGAATACGCCATTCTGTATAGCTTTGCCGTCCTCTATAAGCTCCCATGAAGCTTCAAATTCATTTGCGTTTGTGAAAAGGTACTTGTTAGTAATCTTTACTTTGCCATCCAGTATTCCTGCATCATCAATAGCAATATCCTGGTAAATGTATTTTACCTGTTCAAGTTCTGGCTGCACAGTCCTGTCTGCTGAAACAAGCCCGTTTGCACAGAAGTTCTTGTTATTAGGGTTTCCTTCAGGAATGTCCTGCCAGTCACCACCAAAGCTGTAATATGTATCTTGTGCATATGTTTTATCTGTTGTGCTGTTAAAATCAAGCCACAGTAATGTGTTGTTATCTGCTTTTCTTCCAGTATTGTTTAATTCTTCCTGTGATAATGCTTTATCATAAATCCTTACATTATCAATTACACCTTTAAATGCAGCTGGTACATTAGGGTTCTGTGCATCATATGTTAAATCTGCACCAATGCCTACTGGGTTAGGACCAGAAACAATGCCAAAAGTGCTTGTTGCTGATGCCACTTCCTCACCGTCAAGGTATAATTTCAGGTTTGTTCCATCAAATGTACCTGCAATATGATGCCATTTATCTGCCCAGTCATCCGGTGTATTAAACTGTGCAGCCGCTTTTTCATATACGCCCCAGTCATCATCATAATTGCCGCCACGTATATAAAATTCCAGCACATCAGTATCACCATCTACAAGCCTTCTTAAACCATAAGACTCAGAATTACACCACTCATCATTACCCTTTGTAATAATTGGGGCTGTCTGGTTATATTCAGAAGCATCAATCTGGCCTGAACCATCATTTGCTCCCCTGAGGTTATAGCCTTCTGGTTTTACATATGCCTCTAATGTAAATGGCTGGTTTCCTGATAAATGCAGTGACTTATCATTGTAAACCTGTGCATATCCCTTAAGGGCTTTGCCTTCTTTTCCATTATCATCAAGGCTGCCTTTTAATAAAACTTCAATATTGTTTTTGCCTTCATCTTTTAAAACCTTGTCTACAGGTGTCTTTATTTCAAGGCTCTGGTCTGTCCAGTCCCATATATAACCACCCTGGAGGTTTGGATATTTCTCATATAAATCCCAGTATTCATCCATGTTTCCGATGCCATTGCCCATTGCATGTGAATACTCACACTGGAATCCTGGCACTGTACCATGTTCTCCCCACCATTCAAGAGGGTTTTTCCAAAGGTCATCAACACCAAGGTTATTAACACGGCGGTACATCCTTGACCATACATCTATTTCTTCAGGAGTTGCATCATAAGCAAATCCTTCATAATGTACAAATCTTGTAGGGTCAAGCTGTTTACAAAGCTGCCTGAGTATCTGCCATGTATCACCCCTTGAGCTTTCATTTCCTAAAGACCAGGACATAATGCTTGCATGGTTTTTGCTGCGTTCAATTGTGCTGGTCATCCTGTCTTTACATGCTTCAATCCATTCTGGGTCACTCTGTGGGATTAACCAGTTAAGTCCATGTGATTCAATATTTGCTTCATCTATCATATAAAGCCCGTATTCATCACAAAGTTCATACCATTTTGCATCATTAGGATAATGAGAGTTCCTTACAGAGTTAATATTGTACTGCTTCATAAGCATAATATCCTGTATCATACTTTCCTCTGTAATTGCACGCCCGCCTTTTAATGAAGTTTCATGGCGGTTTACACCCTGTATCCTGATTGGTGCACCATTTACAAGAATTTGTGACTTATTAGTACCACGCCTTACGATTTCAATTTCCCTGAAACCTACATGTGTACCAGCAGTTTCTACAATGCCTCCTTCAGCATTTTTTAAGATAATTACCATCTCATAAAGTGCCGGGTCTTCTGCTGACCAGAGCGCTGGTGCTGTTACCTGCTGTGTATAGCTTGAAGAAGCTTCAAAATAACGGTTTCCATCTCCAGCTTTAAATTCAAAGCTGTCTAAATCCTTTTTAAAGACTTCCTTGCCATCTTTATCATATAAAATGCTTTCTACTGTATATCCTTTGGCTGCTTCTTTGCCATATCCCCTTAATGTTACTTCAAAATTGAATGTAGCATCTTTATAATTGCTGTCAAGGTCTGTTGTATATGCAAAGTCAAACAGCGATGCTTCTTTATCTTTAGCAAATAAAAATACGTCCCTGAAAATGCCGCTCAGACGGATAAAGTCCTGGTCTTCTAAGTAACTTCCATCTGACCAGCGGTATACCTGCACAGAAATTGTATTTTCTTCACCTGCTGGTTTTAAATATTTGCTGATATCAAACTCTGATGGTGTATAGCTGTCCTCACTATACCCCACTTTTTCTCCATTAATCCATAAATAAAATGCAGATTCTACACCCTGGAAAGACACAAAAACTTCCTTACCGTCCCATTCTGTCGGGGTTTTAAATGTTCTTTTATAAGAGCCAACTGGGTTATAAATTGTTGGTGAAACCCCTCTTGGGCTGTCTTCTGGCAATCCATAATTTGCCCTTGGGTCTTCTACACCTTCCCATGGAAGACGTGTATCAGTATATTTCGGGGAATCATAGCCCTCTGTCTGCCAGTTTGCAGGAACTTTAATGTCCTTCCATGTGCTAGTATTATAACCATCCTTGAAAAATCCGGTATTTCTTTCATGTGGTGATTTTACCCACTCAAATTTCCAAGTACCATTTAATGACTGGTAAAATGGAGATGTATCATGTTTCTTTCTGAGTGAAGGGTCTTTAACACTGTCCGCATTATCAAATCCAATAAAACTTGCATGTGCATCTTCCCTGTTTACCTGGAATATACCATTCTGGTCAAACCATTCCTCACCTTTAAATACAGAACTGTCATTGCCTGCCGCCTGTACAACACCCCCAGGCAGAGGAATACTTGTCGCAGCTACGCTGAATGCTAATGCCGCTGCCAGCATTTTCTTTGCTCCCATAAATTCTCCTCCTTATTGTATTGTTTTTTTGTATCTTCCCTCTTTTCTATTCTTATCTAAATCCTTTTTTATTTATATATATTTATTTTATTTTTTCTGTACATATTTCAGACAGTCAAGTGTTACTGATACAAGAATTATTATTCCTGAAAATACAAACTGTAAGTTTGTATCAATACCAAGTATTGTAAGGGAATAAGTAAGTGCTGTAAAAATAAATACACCTACTACTACGCCTGAAATCCTTCCTATACCACCTGTAAAAGATATACCACCTACTACGCAGGCAGCAATTGCATCCATTTCCCAGCCTTGCCCGTATGCAGCAGAACCAGAACCAAACATTCTTGCACATTCAAGCCATGAACCAAATCCATAGAGTATACCTGCAAGTATAAATGCACCAACAGTAACACGGAATACTGAAATACCTGAAACTGCTGCTGCTTCAGGGTTTCCACCTACAGCATATAAGTTCTTGCCAAATGTTGTTTTATTCCAGATAAACCATACTATAATAACTGCTGCTACTGCCCAGAGAATAATCGTTGGGAAACCGTTTACCTTTGGAATAATCATTTGAGGAATTGAAGGTTCAATACCACCAAATGACACACCCTTTGTCGCATATGTTACAAGACCAAAGATTACAAGCATGTTTGCCATTGTTGAAATGAAAGGATGCATTTTAAACTTAGCAGTAAAGAAACCTGCAATAGTTGTAAAAAATGTACATAAAACAACACATGCTACAAGCGCCAGTAATACCCTTGCGCCAACAGGCATACCTGTAAAATCAAATATATGTCCAAAAACTGAACCTGTATTAATACCCTGGTGCATAATAATCGTTGCTGTTGTCATGCCCATGCCGACCATACGCCCAATAGAAAGGTCTGTACCTGTAAGAAGTATTAACCCTGCAACTCCAAGTGCAAGGAACATTCTTGGTGATGCCTGCTGCAAAATATTTAACACATTGTTATAAGTAAGCAGAGGGGCATTTTTGACTATTGGCGTAATTATGCAAAGTGCAATAAATACAAGTAAAATAGCGATATATAACCCATTTTGTAAAAAGAATGTCCTGCGGTTAAATGTATACTTATAATTTTCCCATTTCTGTGCACATGTCTCCGCAAATGTAAATTTTGACATACGCAGCAAATCAAGAAGATGGTATTTATGCATATAAGCTGAATGTTTTCTGTCTTTTATGCGGTGGAGTTCTTTCTCCAGGTTCATTTTCGCATCAAACAGTTTATTCTTAAATACATATTTCTCATCTTTTATTTCCTGGTGTCCAGAAAGCTTTGATATTGCTTCCTGGTGCTCTGCCTTAAGTTTATCAATCTTTGACTGGTATTCCCGCCTTGCCACTTCTTTCTCAGCCTGGCAGCTCATACACACTGGCTGGTAATATTCTTTGTCAAAGTGGATTTTAATATATGCTTCCGCGTCAGAAACCAGATTTGAAACCTGGCTTTTGTTTCTTTCTTCTTCTGCCTTTGCTTTTTCAAGTTCCGCCATGTCTTTTGCAAGAATTTTGTCTTTTTCTTCTTTTGTAATAGTACGGTCTCTTTTTGTCGTGCCAATATGGTTCTGGAGAAAGATAACTTTATCTGTCCCGTCTGCCCTGAGACTGTCAATTTCTGCCTGGATTTTTCCTACATAACTATCTATTTTTTTACGAAGTTCCATTTCCTGGTTTTCTGTAAGAATTGCACTATTTCCCATATACGTTCATCTCCCTCACTATAGGTATTTGGCACTAAGCCTTAAAAGTTCTTCCTGGTCTGTTTCATTTGTATTGACTATCCCGGAAAGATGCCCGTTTGACATAACACCAATACGGTTTGTAATTCCAAGGATTTCTGGCATTTCAGAAGAAACAACTATTATTGTCTTTCCCATCTTTGCCATATTAATAATCAATTCATAAATTTCATATTTTGCACCAACATCAATACCCCTTGTCGGCTCATCCAGCATAAATACTTTAGGACTGCGCTCAAGCCATTTTCCTATAATAACTTTCTGCTGGTTTCCTCCTGAAAGGCTTGAAATCATATCTTCCGGCCCCATGCACTTTGTATGCATGATTTTAATTTCTTTTGCAGTTGCCTTAACCATTTTAGTATCAGAAAGCACAAGCCCGGACTTATACTCATCCAGGTTTGCAATAGTAGTATTAAAAGTAAGGTCCGCTTTAAGGAAGAGCCCGTTTGCTTTCCTTTCCTCTGTAACTAATGCAAAACCATTGTCCATAGCTTCCCTTGGGCTTGTAAAGTTCATAAGGCAGCCATTAAAATAAACACGTCCTGCTGCCCTGGTACGTATACCAAAAATAGTTTCCAGGAGTTCTGTACGTCCAGCCCCTACAAGGCCGTACAATCCAAAAATTTCCCCTTCTTTTACATCAAATGAAACATCCTGCAAATAAGGTTCAAACTTTGTAGAAAGATGCTGTATAGACAAAATAGCATCCTTAGGTGTATTATCAACTGGTGGGAAACGGTTTTCAAGTGAACGTCCAACCATCGCCGCAATCAGTTCATTCATATCAGTTTCTTTACTGCTCTTTGTCATAACCAGGTTGCCATCACGCAGTACAGATATCTCATCACAAATCTCAAAAATTTCATCCATTTTATGTGAAATATAAACAAGGGCAATCCCTTGTTCTTTTAACATCCTCATCATTTCAAAAAGTTTATCTACTTCCTGTACTGTAAGTGAAGAAGTAGGTTCATCAAGTACGATTACTTTTGAATTATAAGAAATAGCCTTAGCAATTTCACACATCTGGCGTTGTGACACAGACATATTACGCATAGGCTGGGTAAGGTTTACTGTCATTCCAAGCTTCCTGAAAAGTTCAGAAGCTTCTTTTTTCATTCTGCCTTCATCAACCACACCAAAAGAATTAACAGGATAACGTCCAAGGAACAAGTTATCCATTACATTTCTTTCAAGGCACTGGTTCAATTCCTGGTGTACCATTGCAACGCCATTTTCAAGGGCATCTTTAGGCCCTGAAAAGTTGGCTTCCTTTCCATCCAGGAAAATAGTCCCCTCATCTTTCTGGTATGTACCAAAAAGGCATTTCATCATTGTTGATTTACCAGCACCATTTTCACCCATAAGACCCATAACAGTTCCGCGTTTAACATCGAGGTTTATATGGTCAAGAACACGGTTCCTGCCAAATGACTTGCTCATGCCGTGTATTGATAAAACAATATCATCTTTGTTATTTGCCATTGTCTGCTACCTCATTTATTATTCTTTCCAGGGCGTGCCGCAAAGCACGCCCTTAAAACCTGTTTTGTGCCTGAAATACCTAAATGGTATTACTGGTTAAGTAAAGCTGTATATGAAGCTGCATTATCTGTTTTAACCATGTTAATAGCAAATGCATCATACTGTCCTGGGTTTCCAAGGCGGTTTGTAATGTTAGATTCTGTCTGTCCGTCACCACCGATGTAATCAACTTCCAGGTTAAGAAGGTCATCATAATTCTGGAGAAGTGGCTGGTATGTTGAGCTTAAGAAGTTATCAGAAGCATTGTAAATATTCAGCCATACTTTCTTTGAAGGATGTGAGCCACTGTCAAGCTGTTTTGATACAGGTTCAAAAACTTTTGTTGAGTCTGTGAAATCCTGGTAGTTTTCAGCTGTTACTGCAACGTTTAATGCATAATAAGAACGCTGTTCTTCATTATATACATATACATCATCAGAAAGTACATTGCCTGCATCATCTTCTTTGCCAATACCTGAATCAATTTCAGCACCGTCAAGTGCATTACGGAGTACACGTAATGTAAGATATGCCTGTACATCTGCGTGCTGGCTTATTGTTCCGCCATAGCCATCTGCAATTGCAGCAACTGCGTCATTGTTAGCATCATATCCAAATGTAGGTACTTTATTATCTTTTGACCATGCATTAAACATTGACATTCCCATGCCGTCATTGTTTGATACTACTACGTCAATGCTGTCACCAAATGATGATGACCATGTGCCGATTGCATTACCTGCTGTAGCCGCATCCCATGTTGCACCTGCTGAGTTCTTCATTTCCTGGGAAGCAAGTTCACGTACTACATATTTCTTTCCGCCTGCTTCAATCTCCCCGTCCTTTACAGCAGAAGCTGAGCCATCTGTATTTGTACCTACTGGTTCACTGTTAATATCACCATCTTTTTCAACACCTGTACCAAGTGCCTTACGTACACCCCTTGTACGTGCAATAGAGTCGTTATGCCCTATATCACCGATAGCAAGTACATAACCTATTACACCATCACCATTGCGGTCGATTTTATCAATATTATCTTTGATATAACCGCTTACCATTGTACCCTGGAGTTCTGCACCCTGGTTTGCATCAAACCCTACATAATATGTCTTGTCATTGTATGACAGTGCTGTCATATCAAGTTCGCCTGTAGAGCTGTTAGATGGCTGGCGGTTAAACCAAACTAAAGGTTTATCCTTGTTTGCCACCTCTGATGATGAACCTTTACTGTTACTGCTACTGCTGCTGGTATCCTTGCCGCCTGATGATGCATTATCAGGGCCAGAACCACATCCAGCCAGTGAAAGACCAAGAACTGCTGCCATTGTCATTGAAATAATTTTTTTCTTCATACGTTTTTTCTCCCTTCTCTTGACACGTTTATATGTGTTCTTTGTTGATAGTGACAGTATATAAAAAGTAACAGGAAGAAAACATAGAATATTTTTCTCTGGTCATTGAAATTTTTAAGATTTTTATTAGTAGTATTTAACAATATTTTCTATAAAATAATATCGTTTTACCAGCATTTTGCCATATAACAGCATATTGCCACTATTGCAGCATTTTTAATGCCTGCCTGTAAATTCCCTGCGGTATTGTCCTGGTGTTATTCCTGATGCTTCCTTAAATACCCTTATAAAGTAACTGCTGCTGGAAAAACCAGACTGCTGTGCAACAAGTTCCATGCCAGCATCTGTAGCCGCCAGTATTTTCTTTGCATTTTCTATCCGTACTGCCATAAGGTAATCTGAAAAGTTTCTTGCAAAATGTTTCTGAAAATACACACTAAAATATTTTGGCGACATATGGAATTTATCCCCCAGCATTTTTAATGTAAGCGGATACTGGCAGTTTTCCTGTATATATAGCGAAATTTCCATAAGCGTGTCCATACATGCAGAATTTTCCTGCCTGCGGCTTGCCAGCCTGTCCCTGTAGATATAATAATAAAAAAGTAACATCCCTGCCTTAATCCCAAGCCATGCACCCTCTCCATCTTTCTGGTAAAGTGAATAAATTTCCTTTAAAACTTTAACAGCACCCTCTGCTGTCTGTGCAGGCAGGCAGTTTATAATATATGTCCCCATTTGCCCCAGCGGTTTTAAATACTTCTCTCCTGCCTCGTCCGCCTGCACAAATTGCAGCCATTGCAATGGGAAAATAAAAGCCAGGTAAGTGCAGTCATGTGTCAGGGAATTCATCCCATGAAGTTCACGCGGGTTAATATAAAAAACATCTCCTTGTTTGCCTGTATATAAAACATCCTTTACCATAAGTGAAAGCCTGCCTTTTTGTATCCATAATATTTCTACATTATCATGCCAGTGGTATGGTACATCAATTTTTCCATTAATATCATACATTTGGTATATTTTTAAAGGATGCATTGGTGTACCTTGTTTCCTTGTTTCTTGTAACTCTCTTCCCTTTGCCATACTTATAACCCCTTCCATAGCCAAATAGCATCCGTAATCCATATCCAGGAATCTGCTGCCTGCCTTTTAAAAACCAGCCTCATTGCTGCTTTACCTGTTTAATGGCGTTAAATTTATTATTTTACAGCTTCTGGCTCTTTATTTTATCCGTTTATATGGATATTTTAATATAAATTATGGATATTTTGCAACAAAACTATATTACAGCAGGATATACTACAATTATCCAAAACAGGCCGGCATTTGCCAGCAAAATCTTAACAAATAAATTGTACAGGGAGGAATAAATATTATGGAACATTGGCTTGAAAAAAGTATCTTTTATGAAATTTATCCACAGAGTTTCTATGACAGTAATGGTGATGGCATTGGGGACATTCCAGGAATTACAAGCAAACTTGACTATATAAAGGAACTTGGATGCAATGCTTTATGGCTTAACCCATGTTATCTGTCACCTTTTGGGGATGCCGGCTATGATGTTGCAGACTATTGCCAGGTAGCACCCCGTTATGGCACTAATAACGATTTAACCAGACTTTTTGAAGAAGCACACAAGCGGGAAATGCATGTTATTTTAGACCTCGTGCCAGGGCACACATCTATAGAACATCCGTGGTTTAAAGAGTCATGCAAGGCAGAACCAAACGAGTATTCAGGCAGGTATATCTGGAGTGATAGTATATGGACAGATGTAGCAGGTTATGGGAACATAACAGGTTCTTTAAGAGGGCTGTACCAGCGTAACGGAAATGTTGCAACCAACTTTTTCTCAAGCCAGCCTGCGCTAAACTATGGCTTTGCCAATCCAACTGAGCCTTGGCAGAGCGCAGTAAATTCACCAGAAGCACTTGCAACAAGGCAGGCAATGAAAGATGCTATGCACTTCTGGCTTTCAAAAGGATGTGATGGTTTCCGTGTAGATATGGCAGGTTCTCTTGTTAAAAATGACACAGACAGCACAGAAACAATTAAATTATGGCAGGATATACGTGCTTTCCTTGATAAAGACTTTCCAGATGCGGTACTTGTTTCAGAATGGGGAGAGCCAGATAAATCCCTTATAGGCGGATTTCATATGGATTTCCTCCTACACTTCGGCCCTTCACACTATCTGGATTTATTCCGCTGTGAACACCCATATTTCAGCCGTGAGGGCAAAGGAGATGCCTTTCCTTTTGTAGAAACTTATACCAGAAACTATAACTTAACTAACAAAAAAGGCATGATATGCATACCTTCTGGCAACCACGATATGCAGCGTATAAGGAAATACCTTGACTGCCAGGAACTTAAACTTGTATATGCTTTCCTTATGTCCATGCCAGGCGTGCCATTTATATACTATGGTGATGAAACTGGTATGCGCCACCTTGAACTAGATTCTGTTGAAGGCGGATATGACCGTACTGGTGCAAGAACCCCTATGCAGTGGGACAATGGGAAAAACTATGGTTTTTCAGATGCACCAGCAGATAAACTATATATACAGCAGGATTTACAGGAAGATGCACCTGTTGTATCCGCTGCTATGGCAGACCAGAATTCACTATGGCATGAAATACAAAAGCTTGCAGGAATACGCAGGAATTATCCTGCCTTATGTGCATCAGGTGAAATTGAATTTATATATTGTGAACCATCAAAATACCCACTTGTCTACCTGAGGTCTGACGGGGACTGTAAGATATTAATAGCACTTAACCCTTCATCAGCAGAAGCCTGCTGCCCATGTCCTTATAACATGGGAGAAGTAATCTATGCACTTGGCAAAGATATAACAATAGAAAACGGAATGTTGCATATATCAGGAGAAAGTGCAGCATTTATAATATGTTAAAATAAAGATAAAAAAAGAACACAGGCCGCCATTCTTTCAAAAAGATGGCGGTTTTTAAATAAATTCTGTGTTCCAATAAACAAACCTGCTTCTAATATATATTTATGGCATATATACTTCTGCCACTTATCAAACATAGCAGTCTTTTAAATTATCCAAACCCTGCCATAATGATTTTGGGCAGAATTATCTCTTTTACTGCTGCCATAATAGTTACTATAATTATGAAAAAAATGCCATGTATTAAAATGTTTATTCCTTAAAACTATTTTTACAATATGTTTACACTTTATTCACAGCTTACACATTTGTAATTCACAAACCTTGAATATAATATACCTATCAAATGAAACAAAAACATTTGATAAGTGCTTAAATTTTTTCATACCTTCTCCTTTAAGAAACGCTTCTCCAGGCGTTTCTTTTTTATTTTACATGGACTTTATAAAATATACAAAGTATACCTTTATTATCCTTAGACAAAAACAACAGTCCCATTATATAACAGAACTGTTGTTTTACTAAATCTGCACTTGGAATTGCCAGAATATATTAATCAGTTGTATAAGGCATAATTGCCACATGGCGTGCACGTTTAACAGCAACTGTTAAAGCCCTCTGGTGCTTTGCACAGTTTCCTGTAATCCTTCTAGGAAGGATTTTGCCTCTTTCTGATACATATCTCTTTAATTTATTAACATCTTTATAATCAACTATATCATGCTCTTTATCCGCACAGAAAGCACATACTTTCTTTCTTCTGCGGGCAGGTCTTCTTCTTGCGCCTTCTTTATCGCCTTTATTGTAAGCCATGTCTAAACCTCCTTTAATTATTTAATGGTAATTAACACTTAAATGGCAGTTCTTCCTCAATAGCATCAGGAATATTCATAAAACCATCCCCTGCTGCCTGTGCTGGTTCAGGTCTTGCTGGTGCTGCTGCCTGCTGGTACCCGCCAGTTGGCATTGCTGCTGCCTGTGCTGCTTTGCTCTCAACAAATTCCTGTTCCTCAACTACAACATCTGTAGTATAAACCTTCTGTCCATCCTTATTAGTGTAACTACCTGTCTGTATACGGCCTGTTACTCCGATTTTTATACCTTGGTGAAGATAATTCTCAGCAAATTCTGCTCCTTTTCCAAACACAACACAGCTAATAAAATCTGCGGTCTGGTCATCACCCTGGCGTTTAAACCTGCGGTCTACTGCAAGAGTATATCTTGCCACCGCTGTCTGTGTATCTCCTGAAGAATAGCGTATATCAGGGTCACGTGTCAGACGTCCTACTAAAATAACCTTATTCATATAAGGAAACACCTTACCTTTCTTATGCTTCCTGTCTGACGCATAAATATCTGAGTACATTATCCATAATGCGTACAACCTGTTCAATCTTGCCTGGAACTTCAGGTTCTGCATCAAACTGGATAAAGTAGTAAAAGCCCTCTTTCATATGCCGGATTTCATAAGCAAGTTTCTTCTTGCCCCATTCTTCAACATTTGTAATACTGCCGCCGGCCTTTGTAACATAATCCTTCGCCTTTTCGACAGTTGCTGCTCTTACTTCATCTTCAATCTTAGCATCGACAACTAACGCTAACTCATATTTATTCATAGCTGTCTGTACCTCCTTTTGGTCTCTGGCTCTTCCCATGACTCTGGCCCTGTGTGATAACCAGAACCATTGTGTTTTATAACACAGTATGTCCTAACAGGGAAAAACAAGGAAATTTAACGTATCACAATCAAATACTCTAGCATATATTAACATTTTATGCAAGTCTTTTTTAAACTTATTTAATACTTGTTTCAAAAAATATGGGATAATTTCCAGTTATCCTGTTTTGGTGGACGGACGCAGGGTTTCTGGTGTTCCATCTAAAACCTGCTGTATCAGCCAAAGTTACAAAAAACAGGACATAAGCACGAAATAGATATTATAACTGGAAATTATGATGGATGAAAGGTGATTTAGACGTACGGAAGTACAGTGGCGTCATTTTTATATTCATCCCTTTATAATAGTAATTATTACATTGTATAATAAGTGACTGGCAGAATAATTCCTCTCACCCCATTTACAGTTATCTGGTTATTTTGTATTTTAGTACAAATTTTTGATGGCAGGTTTTGCGTGCCAGATGCCAGCAATTATTCCATACAGGGGCACTTTAACCCCGCCGGCCTTTATGTGCCGTTGCGTGGGTTACCGTAGCGCAAGCGTGCCCCTGTATGGAATATTGCTGGCTCTGGCACAGAAACCGTCCGTTATACACAAACACAGGATAACTGGAAATTATCAAATTACCCTTGACATTTGAAACAAAAAATTTTACAATAAATAATAGTTGTAGCAATATTAACAGACCCGTAAAACATTATATGGCATATGCCATATCTATAAGAAAAGGAGGAACTTATGGGAATTTTAACACGTTTTAAAGATATTATGTCATCAAATATCAATACTCTTCTTGACAAGGCAGAAGACCCCGAAAAAATGATTGACCAGTGCCTTCGCAACTTAAATAATGACCTTGGCAAAGTTAAGTCAGAAACTGCTGCTATTATGGCAGATGAACAGCGTGCAAAGAGAAAGCTGGATGAATGTAAAGATGAAATCACCAAAATACAAAACTATGCTGCTAAAGCCGTTTCAGCAGGCAATGACAGTGATGCAAGGCTGTTCCTTGAGAAGAAACAGACACTTGTTGCCAAACAGGCTGAACTCCAGCAGATATATGACGCTGCCCATACTAATTCAGAAAATATGCGTGCGATGAATGACAAACTTGTAAAAGATATCTCAAAACTTGAAGAAAAGCGCCATTCTATTAAAGCAAAGATGAATATTGCACGTACACAGGAACATATTAATGAAATGGTATCAAGTTCCAATGGTGCAAACAGTTCAATCAGCGCTTTTGAACGCATGGAGGAAAAAGCAGACCAGATGCTTGACAAAGCAAATGCAATGGCACAGCTTAATAATACAGGACATGACGAAATAGATGACCTTAAAGCCAAATATGACAATGACCCAGGCACTAATTCTGATATAGAGGATGAACTTGCAGCACTAAAAGCAAGCCTTGGCAAGTAACCAGGATATCCTTTAAGAAAGGAAACTTATGGTAATCCAGTATAAATGCCCTGGCTGTGGTGCCGACATGGCCTTTAACAGCCAGACAGGAAGGCTTCACTGTGACAACTGTGGCCATAGTGAAGAAATTGAAGACTATAAAACAGAGGACTTCAGGGAATTTGAAGAACATTTCCACTCCTCAACTTTTGAAGGTGATGAAGTAAACCAGTACCAGTGTAATAACTGTGGTGCAATACTTCTTACAGATAAAGATACCACCGCAACCACATGCAGTTTCTGCGGCTCACCTGTTATATTAGGTGACAGGCTTTCAGGTGCACTTGCACCATCAAAGGTTATACCTTTTACTATATCAAAAAGTGAAGCTGAAGCCGCATTTAAAAAATGGTGCCATCATGGTCTTTTAATGCCTAAAAACTTTAAACAGGCTGACAGGATTAAAAGCCTTACAGGCATGTATGTACCATTCTGGCTTTATGATTTACAGGGACAGGGTGAAGCTTTTGCACACTGTACACGCATACATACACATGACGAAGGGGATTATATTGTCACCAGAACAAGCCATTTTAATGTTTACCGCAAAGTTGATTTAAGATATAACAATGTACCTGCTGACGCATCTGAAAAGATGCCTGATGACCTTATGGATAAACTTGAACCATTTGATTACCAGAATTTAAAGAAGTTTAATACCCCATATCTGGCAGGCTTCATATCAGAAAAATACAACTACACTGACAGGCAGATGTTCCCACGGGTACAGCAAAGAGTAACACATTACATAGAAGATTATATTTCTGGCAGCATACAGGGATATTCTACTAAAAACATAATTAACAGGGAATACCATACAAAACAGATAAATGCTGAGTATGCCCTTCTTCCTGTATGGATGGTATATTATGATTATAATAACTCAGAATATACATTTGCAATGAACGGCCAGACCGGCAAAATAGCAGGCAAACCTCCTTTAAGCGCTGGCAAAGCAGCAGGTGGCGCTATCGGGATAACATTATTGCTTTTTATTATCTGCCGGGTGGTTACTGTTATTATGGGAGGGCCTTTACTATGGTAATTTACAGAAAACAGCCAGGTTACATATTAAAATATTCCAGATATGTATTTATAATTTTAATGGCATTAATCCCGTTTTTATCATTAAATAAAACTGCATGTGCAGAAACAATTATACAAGATGATGCAGAAATTATATCCTCAGATGAAGAGAAAAAACTACAAGGTTTATGTGATAAAATCCTTAAAGAATATGACACATCTGTTTATATATGGACTGACAGCGATATTAGCGGCAGCAGCAATTTTACTTATTTAATGGAAATGTTCGTTGCAACACATCCAGACAAAAATATTATAATACTTATGGTTGGAATGTGCCCTGGTGACCGTATATATGAAGTCCAGGGATACGGCATTGCAGAGGAAATGGTAAATAATAAAAGATGTGGTAAAATATTAGATGACATGCATAGTGATATGGCAAACGGAAATTATTATTCTGCAATGCAGATATTTTGCCAAAAATCATATACATATATGGGCAGGCATCCACGCCTTGACAGCATAATATTTTCACCAGTTTTCCAGTTTATTATATGCCTTATTGCAGGTATTGTCCCTGTTGCAATAATTGCATATAATTCTGGCGGACGCACAACTGTAAACAGCCACACATATCTTGATATAAATAATTCAAGGGTAATAGGAAGTTTTGACAGATACACACACACAACTGTAAAACGCACTGCAAAACCACGTGACAATGACAGTTCTGGCGGAGGCAGCAGTGGTGGCGGAGGCGGCGGCGGAAGCCATAGCAGCGGCGGAGGCAGAAGTTTTTAAAATACTTATTTTAATCTGGGAGGTAATTTATGGGACTTTTTTCAGGACAGTTTTCAAATGTAGTTGAATGGGAAGAATGGCGTGATGATATGATTTTCTGGAAATGGGCAAACCGTGAAATCAAGAAAGGCTCAAAACTTATAATTAAACCAGGCCAGGACGCAATATTCCTTTATAATGGCAAAATCGAAGGAATTTTTAAAGATGATGGGGAATATGATATTGAATCACAGATTATACCATTCCTTTCAACATTAAAAGGTTTTAAATTTGGATTTAACAGCGGCATGCGTGCAGAAGTCCTTTTTATAAATACTAAAGAATTTTTAATTAAATGGGGTACAAAATCCCCTGTCAACATACCTGCCCCAAATATGCCTGGTGGGCTTCCAGTACGTGCAAATGGTACCCTGGCATTTAAAGTAGACGACTATATTGCACTTATAGACAAAATTGCTGGCGTTAAACAACAGTACCATGTTGAAGATGTAAAACTGCGTATAACTTCCGTTATTGACCAGCTTCTTATGAAATGGATTACCAAGGAAGGCAAAGATATGTTTAACCTCCAGGCAAATGCTTTTGACATTGCCAACGGAATTAAAAGCGACCTTGATATGCAGATTATGAAAGATGGCATAACAATAACAAACTTACAGGTTATGAGTTTTAATTATCCTTCTGAAATACAAGATATGATTAATAAAAATGCAGCACAAAGCATGGTCGGTGATATAGGAAGATACCAGCAGGTATCTATGACAGATGCTATGGCATCTGGAAATTTAAGTGGCGGAAGTACGGCTGGTGATATGGCTGGCATGATGATGGGAATGCAGATGGCAGGCCAGATGGTTAACCAGATGAACATGGGTACACAGCAGGCACAGTCCAATACACCAGGTACAGGCGCACCTAATTTCTGCCCAGATTGCGGACAGAAAACATCTGGAAGCAAGTTCTGCCCTAACTGCGGCAGGAAACTTGTGTAATACTATAGTGTACATTTTTAATATACCAAATATAAATTAATGCAAAAACTCCATTGTATAACAGGCGGCATATGCCATACAATGGAGTTTTTATGTTTTTACCATACACAAATTAACAGCAACAGCAAAGCTTTATAATTTTAAAAAGTCTATCCATAAATACTTATTTATACATATGAAGCTTTGATGTTTCTATAGAATATGTATTCTTATACCTAGGTGAAATATTTTCTGCTGCAACAAAACTAATTAAAAATATTAACGCACATATTATACACATCCACACTACTGAACGCTTAGAAATCCTAAAATCCTTTATCTTCACCAAAATTACTCCCCCTGTAATATAATATTAGCAGATAAATATTCTTTATATATAATAATTTATATAATCCATAAAAAATATAATTCACAAAATTAAATTTTAATCTCCTGCTTAGAATAATATATCACAAAAACCGGGATTTATTCCTTAAAGCTTCCTTACATTTATCTGCAAGCCCTAAATCAATGCTTATGTATGGTAAAGAAACAAGAACAAGCAACCAAAAGCAAGAAACAGACTGCCAGTATGTATAAAAACTGTTTACCATATATGCCAAAGCAAGACATTAACACCTAAAATCTGGCAATATTTGCATTATATGGTACATTTTAACATTATATTGCCTGTGGGCAGACACTTATTTATTTATAATGCTTTAAAATACATAACATATATTATACTTAATGTATAAAAATTTAGTCTTTCCACATAATAACTCCATAACCAATTATGAAAAATAACCACAGGCATATATAACATTGCATAACTGCACCTGTCTGTGGTTTAACAGAAATGGAGGATAATTAAATATATGAAAGCAACTGGAATTGTGAGAAGAATAGATGATTTGGGACGGGTGGTAATCCCAAAAGAAATCCGAAGGACATTAAGAATCCGTGAAGGTGACCCGCTCGAAATATATACAGACCGCGAAGGCCAGATTGTTTTAAAGAAATATTCCATGATGGGAGATTTAGGAGAATTCGCAAAACAGTATGCAGAAGCCTTGTCACAGACTACAGGCCATATTGTAGCAATAGCTGACAGGGATATAGTTATTGCCGCATCAGGCGGGGCTAAAAAGGATTTATTGCAAAAACCTGTAAGTAAGGAATTAGAACAGGTTATTGATGACAGACAGAGCTTAATTGCATCAGGTGGCGAAAAAAATTATAAAACTATTGCAAATGAAGAAGAGCATTTTTCTTTTGAGGCTATAAGCCCTATTATATGTGAAGGTGACGCAATTGGCGCTGTAGTTCTTCTGTCAAAAGAAGGCAAGGCACAGTTTGGCGAAACTGAAAAGAAACTTACAGCTACAGCTGCTAGTTTCCTTGGAAAACAGCTTGAGCAGTAATATTTTAAAAACAATTAAACATGTAGGAAGCCACACTTAAAATTTATGTGTGGCTTCTTTTATTTATAAAAATTATAGAAACATTTAATCAAAAAAATCAATATTTATCCATCACTTTCAATATCTGTTAAAATATCTAATAAATCTTCTAAATTTCTTGAGATATTAACCTGAAGCTTCATGGAATATTTCCGCCATAGTGCTTCTTCCTCTTGTAAATACAGTTCCCATAATATATCAATTTTTTGTTCTGGAAGTTTAGTATAAGTTTGCCATTCATGGTTTAAATGTTTTTTTGTATAATCATCATAAAAAATATCTCTAAAATATCTATCCATTATAGAAGCCATCATGGAAATATCTAAATTATCATATATAACATTAAATTTATGCTTATTAGCATTGTTATGCAATATTAAATTATATAGACAATAACCAGCTAACTCCCTAAATCCGTCAATATCCATATCACATAAATGTTTTGTTTTATTAAATGTCTTTTTTATATTTTCTGCATAATTCTGCAGCCATTGGAAAAAACACCTGCTTTTAACATATTCTTT
The DNA here is from genome assembly GCA_910579085.1 of uncultured Lachnospiraceae bacterium. GTDB lineage: Bacteria > Bacillota > Clostridia > Lachnospirales > Lachnospiraceae > Butyribacter. The sequence goes on from CAJTRU010000001.1 coordinate 110,560, forward strand.
TTTTTCTGCTATTTTTAAAATACAGTCCTTATCTATTTCTGGCAAAATTGAAAATAACTGTTCTATAATCTCCTGTTCCACTGGTAATTTTCCTGCATTAAATTTAGAACCATTTATATATAAATCCAGATTATTATCTGTTTTCTGCAAAATATCTTCCAAAAGTTGCTGGAAAATCCCAGTCTGGTTCTTGTCTTTCTGAATATCCATTTATTCCACCTCCTTTTTCAATCACTTGTTGTTTCATATTACTGTTATTACTTTGAACTCCAAAAACTTTATCTATATCAAAAACTAAAGAAACATCCTTCTGTAATTTCTTACAAACACGTTTATACTCAAATGATAACATTTTGTTACGTTTATCAGATAAAGAAATAACAGTTAATGGTTCTATACTATCTTGTAAATTATTATCAAAACTTTGTATTAATCTACGTGAATTTTTATAAACAATCTTTTCCATATCCTCTTTAGAATAAACTTTTTCTTTTCTGCTTTTTATATAGTTTTGCAATTTATATCCCTCTGGAGATAAACTTATAATTTGTTTTTGCATAAAACTTCTTACATTAAATAAACAATTTAAATTATCAACTATATTTATTATGTTATCTTTATGTACAGGCACTTCCTCTTTTAAATCTTCAACAGCAATATTGTCCTTTTCATCTAATAATTCTATTATTTTAGAAAGATTTTTATATTTGAACAATAGATTTTCATAATATTCATGTTTATGGAATTCTAGTTCTTTCTTTTCAAAAATAGATTGCAACATGCTTATACTACTCAGAAAAATTATATCAGAGAACACATCTTGTAATAAATTAGATATATGGTTTTTAATATTATTTTCTTCTATAGATAATTTTTCATTGGATATTTTTAATATCTTCTCTGCTATTTTAGATGGCATAATACTTTCTATTGTTTCACACGTTTCTTGTTTATAAAATATCCCATCCTCTGCCTGAAGTTTTTCTAACTCTTCAAACATATTCACTTTATTTGTATTAAATCTTATACTATTTGAAACATAATCTATTACAATTTCTTCACATTCTTTTAAAAAATTTTCCTGGATTTTTTTCTGGCTGTCTATATCATTTCCATCAAAGCCCACGGATAAATAAGATGAAATATCTTTCATAAAATCATCCTTTCTTTCCAAA
>CAJTRU010000001.1:111744-112683 GCA_910579085.1 uncultured Lachnospiraceae bacterium
TTATTAATCTTTATTGTTTTAACCCCTTGTTTATCCATTACATTTGAAAAATCTAATGTTATAGATTTACCTTTACAATGTAAAGCACAACATGATAAACATTCAGCATTCCCATATTCCTCTTTGTATACTGCACGGCTATTACCACATTTAGCTGGTACTACCAAAAAACCTATATCCTTTTGTGGCTGGCTTGTCCCATAAAATGCAGAACAGGAATTTACAACTAAAACAATACAATTACTTAACAAAGCTAATTCTTTTGCACGTGAATACAAATCCTTTGAACTTGAAAATGCTGGAACTATCAGAATATTTGTTTCTATATGTTTATGTAACTCTTTAACAGCATTAAATGTTAAATCTCTGCAAATACAAATACCAATTCTTGCAATTCCTTCAATATCTATAACTACATAAGGAACTTTTTTATATATTTCTTTAAGGTGTTCTATATAAGTTTTACCATTTTTCTCATATTCATAACCTGCTTTTTTATCATATGAACAAAGTTCCTTTCCTGTAAAATCTGTTATATAACATCTATTAACCAGGTTTTTCCATACAGAACCCCAAAAAATAATGCTATTTAATGAATTTGTATATCTTAAATCTTCAAAAATACTATCAAGCATTAACATTTCCGGAAAAACAATAAAGTCCATATCTTGTTTCTTACATATATCAAAAAACGTCTGGTAACGTTTCTTCAAATTCTTCTCTTGTAAAGGTTTAATACCATCAATCTCAAAGTATTGCAAATTTTTAGAATAGCCATTATTAACCTCATAAAAACTAACATTAAAATAATCTTCAAAATTTGCATATAATACTGGAAATACTCCAAATGATAAAGTTTGTTTTTTATGCAGCTTTTTAGTAAACATATGCCTGCTTCCCAAGTGGACAATTTTTAATTTATATTTATCATTAATAGCT
>CAJTRU010000001.1:112693-142886 GCA_910579085.1 uncultured Lachnospiraceae bacterium
GAAATAATATATTTACATATAAGTTTTTCAAAAAACAAAGATGAAGTTAAATCAGGGTTGCGAAATAATTCATATCCTTTTTCATCTATATGCTCATTTGAAAATTTATTAATCCAGTTTTCCTGCAGCCTTGGAATAATACTTACTTCATCAGAAAATTGCTCGTTTAATGAAAAATAAGTATCCATTTTATCACTACTATAACATGGTTCAAAATGATTATCTATCCATACAATTATAAATACACAGCCTTCAATTAAATTTAATTTATTATACAATACCTCATATAGTTCTTCCTTTAATATATTAATACTCCCTTCTCTAGTATCATATTTCATGTTTTCCATATATCTGTCCAGAACTATATTTACTTCTGGCATACAATTTTGTTCATGCAAAATCTTATACCAGTCAAACCCTTTTAAATCTGCTTTTTTTAATAAAAAGCTAATACATAATGCCATCAAATCAAAAATATTAGAGATATTATAAATCTGTTCTACAAAATGTTTATCATATTGGTCTAAAATATTCATTAATTGTAAATTCTCCTATCCTTTTTCCAAATAATACCTATAACTAAGTATAACATACCTTTATAGCACATGCAATATTTCCATTCTTTTATACTTTTGAATACAAATCACAAAAATTTACAATAACAAAAAATTTAAAAATAAACCTTGAAAATAGAAAATTATTTTATATAAATTGGATTCTTTCCCCAAAATATAACCTGGCAGTTCCACAAAATGTCTGGAACTGCCAGGCTGTTAATTAATCTGCTTTTAAACAAATACTATATAATATCATCTACTTCATTTAATGTGTCTTCATCACCTAAATCTACTTTCTTTAGTTTCTTTCTATAGAAGATATCATATAATACAGGTACTATAAATAATGTCATAAATGTTGCGTAGACAAGACCACCTATTGTAACAATTGCCATGCCCCTGCTCATTGCAGCAGTGCTGTCCTGGCTTGCTGCCATTACTGACATTGCAAGTATTGTTGTGAGTGCTGTCATCATTATAGGACGCATACGTGTCTTTCCTGTTTCAATGAGTGCTTCCTTTTTATCCATGCCATCAAGGCGTAATTTGTTGGCATAATCTACAAACACAATACCATTATTTACAACTACACCAGAAAGTACAAGAAATCCCATAAGTGCCATTACAGAAATTTCTTCACCTGTTATAAGAAGTGCAACAAGGCCGCCAGTAAACGCAAGTGGTATTGTAAGCAATATTATAAATGGTGATAAAAGGCTTCCAAACTGTGCTACCATTACAAGGTAAATAAATATAATTGCAAGCCCTATCATTGTAAGCATACTTGTTACCATTTCAATATTTGTCTCGCTCTCACCAGCAATCTTTATTTCATAACCATCAGGGGTATCATACTTGTCAACCAGCTTCTCCAAATCCCTGCTAAGAAGCGTTGTATTGTAACCTTCTTTTGTTGAAGCTGTTACTGCTATATAATTAACAATATTTTCCCTTCTGATTGCCGCTATTGATGTACCTTCTTTTAATTCTGCAAATTCCTTAAGCTTATGTTTTTCTTTCTTTGTTTCTCCTTTATCATTAGTTTTGGTGGTTTCAAACTCATAGTCCATAATATTTTTAGTATTGAGTTCTTCCCGTTCATCAACTATCTTTACATCATACTTTTCTTCATCAACAGTAATGCTTGTGGAGTCTTTATCTGTTTTAAGGCTGGAAGCAAGTTCTGCATATACCTGGGCCACAGTAAGCCCCAGCCTCATTGCTTTTTTCTTATTTACTTGTACAACAAGCTCTTTATCTGCATTTTCCTGGCCGTTTGAAACTTCTTCAAAACCTTCAATGCTTTCTGCCATCTTCTGGACATCTTCGCTTATTTTAACAAGTTTATCCAGGTCATTTCCATAAATATCAACTTCAAGCCCGCTTCCCATCATGCTTGACATATCCATATTTGACTCAGAAACAGAATAATCTTCAAGCTTCTTATCTTCAAGTATTTTCTCTATTTTGGCAGCAATCTCCTTATTCTGGTTAGCATACTCTTCTTCAAGCAAAATCATTGCCGAATATGATTTTGTATCTGTGCTTGCAGAACCCATTACAGAAGTTGCACTGCCAAGCATTGTACCTATAGTTTTTACACCTTTTATTTCCCTTATTTCTGCTGCTATATCATCTGAAAGCTTATAGTCTTCTTCCGTTGATGTATCATCTGGTGCAGTATATGTTATGGACATCTGTTCACTCCCCATTTCAGGGACAAATACAATACCCATTTTAAACACCTTATTTACTGAAAATACAAGAAGTATTATTGCAATTGCTAAAGGCACTATTTTAAACCTCATACAGAAACGTGCTGCTTTCTCATACACATTGACAGCAGCATCAAACCAGCGGTGCTTTTTTGTACTTGCTTTTTTAAGGACTGTTGCTCCCATGCTTGGTACAACTGTAAGCGCCACAACGAGGCTGGCACACAGGCTATATGCTATTGTAAGGCACATATCCTGCATTATCTGCCTGGTAATACCATCTGTAAACACTATTGGAAGGAATACACATATCGTTGTAAGTGTTGATGAGAAAATAGCCCCTGCTACCTGGTTTGCTCCCATAACAGCCGCACGCGCTGCACCAACGCCTTTGCTCCTTAACCTGTAAATATTTTCAACAACTACGATTGAGTTGTCTACAAGCATACCAACACCAAGGGCAAGACCCGACAATGATATAATATTTAATGTAATATCTGTAAAGTACATAAGCACTATTGCAAATAGTACGCTTAAAGGTATACTAAATGCCACTACAAATGTTGGCCTTATGTCTTTCAGGAAAATAAAGAGTACAATTATTGCGAGCAGTGCCCCCCATAAAAGGTTTGATAATACTGAGTCTATTATAAGCCTTATATAATCACCCTGGTCCATAAGGTTTGTAAACCTTAACCCTTTATTCTCATTTTCAAGTTTCTTAAAAGCATCGTTACAATCATCTGATACATCAGAAGTCCCTGCTGTACTTGACTTTGAAATACTTAAAAGTACAGCATCATTGCCATTCACCTTTCCATATGAGTCAGCAGAATTATCTACTATATTAATATCTGCAACATCAGAAAGCTTTATATCGCCAATATCATCAATATTACAGAGTACAGCATTTTTCATCTCACTAATACTGTTATATTCATCACCAACTTTAATAAGGTACTGGGTTTCGTCCTCATTTATGTAACCTGCTGGCATTGAAAAGTTTTCTGCTGTTAATATATTAGAAAGCTGCTCCATTGTAAGGAGCGCATCAAGGTTCGCATTTTCAAGTGCCTGTTTTTTGGACTCTTTAAATGACTTCTGCGCATTTTTTAATTCATTTTCACTATTCTTAAGAGTTGCTTCTGCATTTGAAATCTGGGCATTGGCAGAACCAAACGCCGCTGCTGCGGTAATCTTTCCAGATTCCACCTCTTCATACTTTTTCTCTGCTTCTGCTATTGACTTTGTAACTTCTTTTACAATTGCCTTTGCGGCAGCAATCTCTGTTTTCAGGTTAGCAAGAGCCACATCAATCTGTGGTATTCTTGTTTCCACAATATCATAAAGCATTGAAAGGTTTTTCTTAGTGAGGTTCTTAGCTGCTTCCTCCTGTCCCTGTGCTTTCATTAAATCCTGTAATGCCTTTAATTTATCTGGATTATCTATTGCATCTTTAACACTTTCTGGAAGTATTCTAAGCTGTGCAGCCGCCTGTTCACCTGCTACCTTTTTTGCCTGCTCATCTGCCTGTTTTAAATATTCATCAGCGGCACTTCCAAGCTGTCCAAGGTACTGTTCCATAATCTGTCCAACATTTTCTACAGTAACCTCCATTTCTACACCAGAAGCATCAAGTGCACCTTGTGCTATTGTAACAAGGATTTGCTTATAGACTGCGTCATAAATTGCCTTATAAGCCTCCCCGCCTTCATGCAAAGCTTCCCTTAAAGCCTTAATCATGTCATTCATCTGGTTGTACGATTTAATAACACCATTATCCTTATATGCATTTTTCTCAGTTTTTAATGCTGTCTGGCTTGCCTTAAGGCTTGTAAGCTGTGAAGTGTATGCCGTTTTTGTAGCAACTGCTTCATTCATAAGTTTACTAAATTTTGCAAGCTCTGCTGACTGTTTATCCTGTTGTTCTTTCAGGCTGTCCTTTTGCTTTTCAAGTTCTTTCTTGCCCTTATCAAGTTTTTTCTTTGCATCATCAATTTCTTTTTTAGCTTTGGCAAGCGTTTTATCTGTCTTGGCAAGCACTTCCTCATTAATGCCATCAATCTTTTCCTGGTTAAGGACAACCTCTATAGATTTCACAACACTTCCTGATTCTGAAACACTTGCAACACCATCCTGCCTCTGTATTTCTGGCAATACAACATCTTCTACAAATTTTGAAAGCTCAATTCTGTCCTTTCCTTCATAGTCAACACTTACAATCATTGTAGCCATCATATCCATTGATATTTCCATTATCATAGGATTTCCCGCTGTATCTGGAAGTTCAAGCTGGTTTACTGCTGATGAAACCTTTACCATTGCAGCATCCATATTTGTATCATCTTCAAATTCAAGTGTAACCATGCTTGCATTTTCCATTGACTGGCTTGTTACGTTTTTTACGCCGTTGACTGTACCTGTACCACTCTCTACCAGTTCTGTAATATCCTTCTGCACCTTTTCAGGTGACGCACCTGGATATGTGGTTACAATCATCATATACGGCAAATTCATATTCGGCAGAAAATCTGTCGTCATTCTTGTAAAACTTACCACTCCAAGTACAAGTACCATTAAAACTGCTACAAGTACCACAAATGGCTTTTTTACACTAAACTTTGGCATAAATCCTCTCCATTCCTGTGTACTAAAAATATACACTTTTGCCTTAAAATTGTCACATACTTAAGTTACACATTATTCTTTAAAATGTCAAATAATATAAACTGTATATACTTAAAATAATATAATCTGTATCTAAAATTTACTGGCAGGGCTAAAAGATATTTTTTATACATTATTTATATTTTTTACAAAAAATTAAAATAAACACTCTTTTTCTAAAAATTCTACAATGTCAACTGCCTTTGGCGGACATCCTGCAAGGCTTTTCTTAAAGCAGCTTGTGCAGCTTCCTACTCCCAGTTCCCCGCTTTTGCCTTTATATCCCTGCCCTATACATACCGAAGCTTTCCCTATATTTCCAAGCCCATGTTTCTCTTCAAGCCTGCCAAGCGCATAAATTAATGAGCCATAACATGCTGAACAGGCATCTGCTGGACTGGCATACTCTGCAAGCTTTGAAACCCTGCGTGTATAATGCCCCTTTATACCTGGTATCCCATCATTCAAAGCAATATAATGCGCACCTGCCACATCCATGCTTCCAATACCAAGCCTGCTGGCAAGCCTTATATATTCAATATCCTGCGGATTATATCCAATACTTTCAGCTGCAAAACTGTCACACAAAACCGGGTCTTTAAATGCAAGTACCCTGTCCATAACAACAGGATTGCCGCCATCTTCAAAATCCAGGTCACCACATATATTATCCACAAGTATATAGTTCTGGTGTATAACAGTATTCAGGTGTGCAATAGGTTTATGCAGCCCAAGTGTATGAAACCTGCGTTTCTCAGAATTAGGAATTAACCCTTTACTGTTTTTTAAAGCACATGTAACAGTAGTCTGGCAATGCCCCTTTAAAACTGGTATATTAATTAAATAATCAAGTGCAAGCGCCTGTTCACATACAGCTATCTTCATACCTGCTGCATCCAGTATTTTTGAGTTATCCTTCTGCAAATCTATAAATGGCACATTATGTTTCTTACATACATCATAAATCCCGCATGTTTTAACTGCCTTTGAAGTAACATCACCCACCCATGACCCTTCCAAAACTACAAGGTTTATAAAACCCTCATCTTTCAGATAGGTTATAACACCATCCACAAGTTCAGGATGTGTAACAGCACCATCCTGCGCCTTCTTTGCACCAAGGATATTTGGTTTAATACCAATTTTTTTGGTTTTATCGCCAATATCATCCGAAAGCCCAGAGGCACAAAGTATTTTAATTGCCATCTGCTTATAATCCTTACCTTGTATCATATAAACATTATTCTTTTCCATATATCCAATACCCCGCATCCATAGCAAATACTAAAAGCAACGCGTTTATTATAACAATATTTATAAAATAGCACAACCAGGTAAAATATAATTATTATTTACAGTTATCTTGGGTTTGTGGGAAAACGGACGGTTTCTGTGCCATAGCCAGAATATTAAATACAGGGGTACGCTTCCGCTACGTCAAGCCACGCAACGGCACATAAAGCCATGTAATTAATGTTACAAAATAAACTGATGTTTCTTTTGTAACATTAATTACATGGCTTAAATGCCGGCGGGCTTAAAGTACCCCTGTATTTAATATTGCTGGCATCATGGCACGTGAAACCTGTTACCGGAACTCTACAGTAAAACACAAAATAAAAAGATAACTGTAAATGAGAGGGTTGGAATTATTCTGCTAGTCACTTATCATATCGCGAAATTTAATAAAGACATATTTGTTTTTTAGCTGGATTAAAAGGTAGTTCAGTTATCTCCAATAATTCATTATAAATAATTTGTGGAATTCCCTGTTCAAATTGTATTAAACTGCTCTCATGATGCCCCCTCATTGCATATTCAGAAGGCTGCATCCTAGGATTGCATGTAAAAAAACATATAACCTCTGAATGACAAGTTTGAATTGAATCTGGCATTATCCCGTAATTCTCCATTAATGCTATTTTAGTGTATTTCTGTCCTATTGGTATATCACATTCCGCATAGGAATGATGAAAATACAGACTATTTACTACATATTTATTTTTTTGAAATGTTTGATAAGCAACAGGGAAGCTTACACCATATTTCATAATATTTTTTTCAATATCTGGTATTAGCCTGTTTTTAACAATTTCCGAACTGAACCATCCCCATAAAACCAGCCTGTTTTGTTCTGCCATTTTCTTATCCTCATTTAATTCTTAATAAAGTTACCATTTACAAATTTTAGTTTATCTGTTCAAACCTTATGTATTTTCCCTTGTTTTTCCCTTATGTGTTATTTCTTCCTGTACTTATCATAAAATTATTTCTTTTTGTTATAAAAAAATGCACAACTAACAGCCACAAATAATCCCAACAGAATCCATGAGAATGCCGCTTGAAAAAATTCATACATTTGTATGTGCCTCCTTTCTTACTTAAATTATTTTCCGCTGCTTTTATATTGGCTATATTTCACAAAGAATATAGCGGATATCATAATGTACATAGTTAAAACACCACCAGCAAATGCAGCTATAAAATAATTGTGTGTGTCAAACAGGCTAATAAGAAATTGTGGTAATAATACGAGAAAAAATATAATCAACAATGGCAACATTCTTCCTTTTAATAACCGTTGCATCATCTGAAGTCTTGATTCATCATCGCAAAAAATTTCTTCTGCTATACCATTGTCAGAAACAACTTTTCTAAAATAACTGTAACCAAAATAATCCTGTATGTATTCCCAGCCACAGTCATCAAACATTTTCAAATATTCATCTTTAGGAGCAAGCCCATCTTTGTTATAATCCAGTTGATAGACCACATCTTTAGGAAGGCATTTTTCAAAATAGTACATTCCCAAGCCCGTTACCTTAACAAATTTCCAATCTGACTTGTGCATTTCCTGCAAATAATCCTGTTCTTTTTCATATTCAAATATTGTAAACCATTTGAATTGTTTTTTTACTTCCATTCTACATCTCCTCCTGGACTATCTTATATAAACGTTCAATCCGTTTCCGTTCAAACTGTAAAACTTCTAATCCTAAATCCGTGATTTGATAGATTTTCCGTTTATCTTCTTCACGAATAAAACGGATTATATTGTCTTTTTCCATTTTTGATAAACTCCCGTACATCGTGCCAGGCGTAAGCCTGATAGCACCATCAGTCATTTTTTCAACCATTTGAACAATACCATATCCATGATTAGGTTTCCGTAAACATAGTAAAATTAAAAAAGCAGTTTCTGTCATAGGAACATACACTTTTTTAATATGTTGGTTCATTTTACACACCTCCCGTCAATTTCAGTGCGATACATTGCACTTCAATATAGTTAGTATATCGCAGTACGATATAAAAGTCAACGGCTTTCGTAAATAACTCATACCATAAACCGTTGCTTTCATCATAAATTTACTTGTCCATATAAAGGGATAAGACGGACACATTGCTGTAAATCCTTTATTTTCAGGGCCTTTGGAGGATTTTATTGATAACCTGTGAAGAGCAATAATCACTCATAATTTTAAGGTTCTCAAATTTATATTTACATTTTTTGTAAATTATTCTATATGGATAATTATAACACACCTAAAGTCAAGCGGATATTCGCAATCCGCTTCGCTACTTGCTCATAACCTCATTGCCGCTTTGCGGCAGTCTGGCAGGAGCTTGAACTCCTGCCAGACTAAGTAAGTCCTAAACCCACCGCTTAAGAAGCGGGGGACTTACTTAATGAGGTTAAAAATGTGATAAACTATTACCAGTACAAAGCCATAATCTTTGATTTAGTAAATTTCTTTATTCTTCCGTGCGTCTGAACTCCCTACACCCAGCATAATTTCCAGTTATCTTGTTATTCTGGGTTTGAGTGATTTATAGTAACAGGTTTCAAGTGTCATGATACCAGCAATATTCCTTACAGGGGTACTTTAAGCCCGCCGGCATTTAAGTCAGATATTTAATGTTGCAAAAGAAACGTCAGTTTATTTTGTAACATTAGGTATCTGGCTTTATGTGCCGCTGCGTGGCTTATCGTAGCGAAAGCGTACCCCTGTAAGGAATATTCTGGTTCTGGCACAGAAACCGTCCGTTAATCCAAACAAACACAAGATAACTGGAAATTATCCTATATTTACATTATTTACAGAATAGATGAAATTTTCACATATTTTTGCCACAACCATTGTGTATATATATTAAAGAAAAATAACTCCCCAGATTTTATACTCTGGGGTCTGGAGGATTATATGAATAAACATAAGATATTATACAGGCTGTCCGCCGCCTTATTATTACTACATAGCACAGTTTCATATGCTTCTGCTGCTACCCCTTTTAGTACATATACAGACAGTACCACAACTGGCAGTGCTGTTTCAGGCAGTACCATAGCAGGCAGCTTATCCCCGAAAAATGGCAATAAAGACAATACAATGCAAGAAGAGCTTATTACTGCACCTGTGGCAAGACAGGCATTGCGGAAATCTTCGCAGACTGAAGGCCTTTTTGATAATAAAACATATACCCATTCTGATGTTTTTGATGGAATGAATATATATAATGGCATTGATGTTTCATATTATAATAAAACAATTGACTGGGAAGAAGTAAAAGAGTCTGGTGTTGATTTTGCTATTATACGTGCTGGTTACCGTGGCTATGGCGCATCTGGCACACTTTGTACTGACACTAAATTTGTTGAAAACATTGAAGGGGCACTTGATGCAGGCATACAAGTAGGTGTTTATTACTTTACTGAAGCAGTAAATAAAAAGGAAGCTATAGAAGAAGCAGAATACTGCCTTGAAAAAATCAAGGATTATGATGTAACTCTTCCTGTAGTTATTGACTACGAGTTCCCTACTGATGCAAATGGCCCTATAGGAAGGATGTATAAGGCAAATCTAAGCAAGTCTGCTGCAACAAATAACTGTATTGCATTTTGTGAAACCATAAAAGATGCAGGCTATGAACCTATGATATATGCTAATCCAAATGATTTTTCTAAACTTATTAATGGAAAAAAACTTGGACAAAGTTATAAAATATGGCTTGCAAACTATACTACAAAAACTTCCTATGCTAACCCATATGAATACTGGCAGTATACAAGTTCTGGCTCAGTTGACGGTATATCAGGAAAAGTTGACTGTAATTTCTGGTATACAGATACTACTTTAGATGGCAGTTCCAGTGAAAATGACTCTTCTGGCAGCAATAACGGGGACGACGATAATAACACTGTAATTACAGTGCCACCTGCTGCAACTGCTACACCTGCTATAACAGAAAAACCAGCACCAACTCCTAAGCCAACAGCCACCCCTAAGCCAACAGCAACCCCTAAACCAACAGCTACCCCTAAACCAACAGCCACTCCTAAACCAACAGCTACCCCTAAACCAACAGCTACCCCTAAACAGACAGCTACTCCTAAACCAACGGCTACCCCTAAGCCTGTTAATACAGAAAAGCCTTCAGACTCTATTAGTTTATCTGGTGCAGTTGTACAAGAAATTCCTGCTGCAACATATACCGGTGATGAAATTATGCCAGATATAACAGTTTCATTAGATGGCAATGAATTAATAGAATATGAAGATTATGAAGTTACATATTCTAATAATATAAATGCAGGTAAAGCTTTGGTTACTATTACTGGAATTGGAGATTATACAGGAACTGTAACATCAGAGTTTATTATTAAACCAGGCAAAACAAGCTGGTTTACAGGTACTCCTGCTAATAAAAATATAACACTTGAATGGCATAATGACACTGGTGCAAAAGGATACCAGATTTACAGGGCTGATGTATATAAGGGCACATACCAGAAAATCAAAACTATTACAAATAGTACTGTAACTTCATTTAAAAATACAAAGCTTTTGCCAGACCATGAATATTATTATAGAATACGTTCTTATGTTAAGATTGATGGCAAGCCATATTATAGCGGGTTTACAACACTTACCACTGCTACAATGAAGACCAGGAAAGCTGCTATAACAAATTCCAGGCTGGATTTATTAAAAACTCCTGCTTCTGGTTCTGCAAAGCTAGTTACCCTTCCAAAAAATTCTACTATAGAATACCTTGGAAAAACATATTTAAGCAATAACACATCATATATGCATGTAAGCTATATGGTAAAGTCCAGGACATATAATGGTTACCTGCCAGCTAAAACTTCACTAAAGTTTTATTCATTAGGCCGGACTACTGCCGCTCTTAATATACGTAAAGCAGCAGGTACTAATAAAAAAGTCCTTGCAGTTATACCAGCAGGAACTCCTGTTGCACTTCTTAAAAAAGTAAGTGTAAAATCAAAAATCTGGTATAAAACGAATTATTATGATGGAAAGAGGCTTTATACAGGTTATATAGCATCAGGCTATATACAGAAATAACTATTGTTATCCTCCTAATTATAAATTTAATTATAGATTTAAAGTAAAAATAACCAGAGGCAACCCCCCTGGTTATTTTTATATACTGCTGCCAAATCTGGCAGGCAGCATCTATTTATTTCTTATTTGCTTTCTTTATAATCAAATTTATAAACTGTTACAGATAATGGTGGCAGATTTATCTCAATAGAGAAGTCTTTATTCTCACACTCAATTTCCTCTGCAAGCACTGTTTTAGCATTTTTAACACCTGTACCACCATAGCATAAATCATCAGAACTTAACACCTTTGTATATTTGCCAAGACATGGTACTGCTGTCCTGAAATTATCATATTCTACTGGTGTAAAGTTGCAGATAAAGAGAAGCTGGTTCTTTACAGATGAACCACGCCTTACAAAGCTTACTACACTCATATTGGCATTGTCACAGCTCATCCATTCAAACCCGATAGGGTCATAATCATTTACATACATTGCCTCATTTTCTGTATAAAGTTTATTTAAATCTTTAACATATGTTTTCATCTTCCTGTGCATATCATAATCTAAAAGCTCCCAGTCAAGGCTGCGTTCCTCACTCCACTCACGGAATTGTGCAAACTCCTGCCCCATAAATAAAAGCTTCTTGCCAGGATGGCCATACATAAATCCATATGCAGTTCTTAAGTTTGCAAACTTGTCCTCATACTCGCCAGGCATTTTCTCAATCATTGAACATTTGCCATGTACTACTTCATCATGTGACAATACCTGTATAAAGTTTTCACTGTAAGCATACTGCATACTAAATGTAAGTTTATTATGGTTAAATGACCTGAAATAAGGGTCAAGCTTCATATACTCTAAGAAGTCATTCATCCAGCCCATATTCCATTTAAACAGGAAACCAAGGCCGTCAAACTGTACAGGTGAAGTTACACCAGCCCATGCTGTAGACTCCTCTGCTATTACTGCTGTTCCAGGCGCTCTGTCTTCAAACTGCTTGTTCATATGCTTGAAAAGGTTAATTGCGTCAAGATTTTCCTTGCCGCCGTTTTCATTAGGAAGCCATTCGCCATCATTTTTACCATAGTCAAGATAAAGCATTGAAGCAACCGCATCAACCCTTAATCCGTCAATATGAAATTTCTTAAGCCAGAACAAACCATTTGCAATAAGGAAATTTTCAACTTCTTTATAAGCATAGTTAAAAATATAAGTCCCCCAGTGAGGATGCTCGCCCCTGCGTGGGTCTGGATGCTCATAGAGAGGTTGTCCGTCAAACATCCCAAGACCATGTGCATCCCTTGGGAAATGTGCTGGAACCCAGTCAAGTATTACATGTATGCCCTTTTTATGCATATAATTTACAAAATACATGAAATCCTGCGGTTCACCATAACGGCTTGTTGGTGCATAATACCCTGTAACCTGGTATCCCCATGAACCATCAAAAGGATATTCAGCAATTCCCATAAGCTCTATATGTGTATATCCCATTTCAAGCAGGTAATCTGCAAGCATTGGTGCAAGTTCCCTGTAGTTATAAAAACCATCCTCTGTTCCATCATCCTTCTTTCTCCATGAACCAAGATGTGTTTCGTAAATAGATACAGGCTCTTTCCTAAGGTCATCCCTGCTCTTTTTGGCACGTTCTTCCATCCATTTGCTATCATCCCACTTAAAGCCTGTAAGGTCTGCAACTACAGATGCATTGTCAGGACGCATTTCTGAATAGTTGGCATAAGGGTCAGCCTTTAAAAGTATTTCACCCTGCCTTGTAAGTATTTCATATTTATAAATTGCGCCTGGTTCAACACCTGGTATAAATAATTCATAAACACCAGACACTTCAAGGGTTCTCATAGGGTGAATCATACCATCCCACATATTAAAACTTCCAACAACACTTACTGCCCTTGCATGTGGTGCCCATACTGCAAAATATGTTCCTTTTACACCATCAATAACCATAGGATGTGCGCCAAGTTTATCATATATTTCATAGTGGTTTCCCTCAGCAAACACATATAAATCATCACTTGTAATCTGTGGCTTAAAGCAATAAGGGTCAGCAAACTCAACTATATCATTATCTGAATACTGGACACGCACTTTATATGGTGCTTTGTATTTATGGCCACTCACATATTTTCCAAAGAAACCTGACTCCTCCTCAACTTCCTCAAGCCGTACAGCGTTATTACCGTCCATATCTGTAATAAGTACACTCTGTGCATGTGGCCTGAATACTGTAAACACCTGGCCTTTGTCAAAATCATGAAGACCAAGTATATTGTGTGGTGCATTATGTTTGCCAGATACTACCTCGTCAAACTCCATCCAGTTTATCCACCGTTCTAATTTCTCCTGCATTACCATTCCTCCGTATAATTTAATTTAGCACTACGAATATTTTGCCAATCAAACAAACTGCCACAAACCTGTAAAGAGCCGCCATATAAGCAGCTCTTTTCAAGTAATGCCAGCCCAGGCAGATAATATCCAGCCTATGACATCTTTTCAACCATATCTGTAACAGCCTTTGCCATGTCTGCTGACTTCTTGTCCGCATCCTCAAGGGAACTTCCAACAACACCATAGTAGAATTTAATCTTAGGCTCTGTTCCTGAAGGCCTTACACACATCCATACATTATCTGGCATATCAAAATACAGTACATTTGACTTTGGAAGGCCTGTAGGTTTAACCTCACCTGTTTCAATGTCTTTAACTGTATCTGCCTGGTAATCACGGAATGAAAGCACCTTATAGCCGTTAATCTCTTTTGGTGGATTTTCACGGAGATTTGTCATAATCTCCTGTATTTTGTTAAGCCCTTCAATTCCCTTCATGGTAACTGACTGTACACCATCTTTATAGTAGCCATACCTGTCATACATTTCAATCATGGCATCCCATAAAGTCATATCCTTTGTCTTATAATAAGCAGCAGCCTCACAAAGTGCCATAGTTGCAACAATAGCATCTTTGTCACGTGCATGTGTACCGATAAGGCATCCATAGCTTTCTTCAAAACCAAACAGGTATGAACCCTTTCCTGTTGTTTCAAATCCAAGGATTTGCTGCCCTATAAACTTAAATCCTGTAAGTACTTCTACAAGTTCCACATTGTAATACTTTGCAATTGCATCTGCAAGATTTGATGTAACTATTGTCTTAATAAGCTTTCCATCCTCTGGAAGACCTTTTGCTTCTTTAATCTGTGAAATCTCATAATCTGCAAGCAGGCATCCTGACATATTTCCAGTAAGTGTAATATACTCTCCACTCTTTGTGTCTTTTACATATACACCAAGGCGGTCTGCATCAGGGTCAGTTGCAAGCACAAGGTCTGCATCCTTTTCTTTAGCAAGTTTAAGTGCAAGCTCAAAAGCTTCTGCTGCTTCAGGGTTTGGATAGCTGACAGTAGGGAAATCACCATCAGGAAGTTCCTGCTCTGGTACAACATATACATTTTCAAAACCTATCTCTTCAAGTACACGCCTTGCAGGAATATTTCCTGTTCCATGTAAAGGAGTATAAACAATCTTTAACTTGCTTCCCATCTCCTTTATGCTGTCCCAGTGTATAACCTGTTTCTTAAGTTCTTCAATATATTTGTCATCTATTGCTGCACCAATCTGTTCATAAAGCCCCTTGGATATTGCTTCCTGCTTGTCCATAGTCTTTACATCTGCATAATCTGTAACAGCCTTGACCTCTGCCATAATGCCTGTATCATGTGGAGGTGTTATCTGTGCGCCATCCTCCCAGTATACTTTATAGCCATTATATTCAGGCGGGTTGTGGCTCGCTGTTATATTAATGCCGGCAACACACTTTAATTCCCTTACTGCATATGAAAGCTCTGGTGTAGGCCTTAATGACTCAAATACATATGCCTTAATGCCATTAGCCGCAAGGCATAATGCAGACTCATCTGCAAATTCAGGTGACATATGGCGTGAATCAAACGCAATTGCAACACCCTGTGCAGCCTTTCCAGCCTTAATAATGTAATTAGCAAGACCCTGTGTAGCTTTACGCACTGTATAGATGTTCATACGGTTTGTGCCTGCGCCAATAACCCCGCGGAGACCAGCAGTACCAAACTCTAAATCCTGGTAGAAACGTTCTTTAATCTCATTATCATCACCAGATATTGACTTTAATTCATTCTTTGTTTCCTCATCAAAATAAGGGTTGGCAAGCCATGCCTCGTAAACCTCTTTGTAATCCATTAACCATATCCTCCTCTTGTTTGTTTTATTTAGTAATTTTAAATACAGAAAGCATTGCTTCTATATAATATATTATATTAACCAGAGTCTTCTGCCAATTCAGAAAAACCCAGTTTAACATTTTTATCATCATCCAGGACATCTACAGAATAGCTTTTTGTCTGGTATCCTGGTTTACTTAATGTAATAGTCTGTGAGCCAATAACCTTTGTAAAAGAGCATGGTGCCAAGCCTTTATAAACATTATCAAGGTAAACCTCAGCGCCCTCTGGTGAAGAAACTGTTATTGTATGGTCACTGTCTATCTTTTTAGTTGTCACATTATCATTATCCTTCTGGCTGTCCGCCTTGTCCGAAGGCTTAGGAGTGCTTGTAGAAGATGCAGAAACTGAAGCATTTTCATCTATCAGGTCAATCTTTATTATACTTTCTGCCTTTTCAACATCAAGCACCCCGGTATAAGTTGTATATCCGGTCATCTCGACCTTGATATTATATTCTCCATAATTTAATGCAACAGGACTGCTGTAATCAACAGCAGAACCATTTATATACAAGTCAGCCCCATAAGGTTCTATTTCAAATGTAATATTGCCTGCATTTTTAACCTCTGTCCTGTATTCACTGAAATCAAGTTTTGTTTCAGCGCCATCCTTTACAGTAACATTCTTAACAGCCTTTGTGCCGCCCTTGCCAAGCACTACACGGTATGAACCTTCACCAGCAGCAATAAGCATATTATCTGTAACAGGAAGTATTATACTGTTGCCAACATTTACAGTACCTCCTGTAAAATAACTATAATTTGCCAGCCTTATATAACCATGCCCCTTTGTACGTGTAACAGAATATACCTTTATTCCTATACCCCTTACAGTAACAACATCATTATCATTAAGTTCCATCATCTGTATTTTACCGTCAAGTGATGAAAAATATGTCCAGTCTGTATACTGGTATTTCTTGCCTGCAAAACTCATTGCACTTTCTTCACTGTCAAATGAAAATTCATCAACCTCCTGGTATTCCCACACATCCTCAGGAATACTCATGGAAATAACCTTTGAAGTTCCAGGGTTATATATTACATCCATTATCTGCCCTGGCTGAAGTTCATCCCCTGTTATCTGTACACCATATTTATCTATAATTTCAGATGCTGCATTATAATCCAGTATTGTATCAACGTCATAATCCAGTTCACGCACTGTAACCTGGCCTAATTCCTTGTCAACATTAACAATAACGCCTGTAAATGCCTGGCTTTCCGTTTCCTGTACATCTCCAGTTACATTAACATTCCTGTTGCTATGGCTCTTTTTCTTAATACTGCATGAAGCAAACACCAGGATAACTGACATAAAGATTATAAATACTGCTGTCTTCTTACCATAAACCCTGTTAAACAACATGGTTTTTCCTCCTTATCACAACGATTTTACAGAATAAAGCAATACCCTTTTATTATTATACTACATGGAAAGCTAAATTAAAAGCCTTTTTACTTCTTTAAGAAATTTATGGCGTTCCTCCTCCTGGCTGCATATACGTTTTAATTTTTCAAAGTTTTTAGCAGACATCCACGACTTTTTACCATTATAATAAAAATTTACAAGTTTCCAGTATTTCTCTGGATATAAAAGCAATGCATAAAGAACCTTCCGTTCTTCAGTCCCCAGTTCCCGTTCTTTCCTGTAAGCTTCTATAGCATTTATCCCTATATCCATATTCCATGAATTTTTCTCCATAACTTTTCTAATAAAATCATATAAATCAATTACCTGAAGCCCGATATCTGACTTTTCAAAGTTTGTTGTTATAACCTGTTCACCCGATAATATAATATTGTGGTAATTATAACTTCCATGCAGAACCCTTCCCTGGCTTACAGCTTCATTACAAAGGCTGCTGTAACCGCTTTCTTTTAAAAATTCTTCTGCCATAATGCCCTGCCTGGAAAAATTTTTATATGAATTTAAAAGACATATTTCCATTTCATTTTTCTGGCGCTTTTCACGTATATAGCCATGAACCTTTTTAATTTCTTTATTATGGCGCAGAAAAAGAGCCTCTATATCTAATTTATTTGTTTTTACAGGAGGCTGTATATCATCCTCCCTGCCAATAACCATTAATTTATGTATAACTGCCATATTTGATGATGCAAGCATTATTTTTTTAATATCTTTAATATCACATTCCACACCATTGTACCATTTCTTTACCAGCCATTTATTGCCGCTTCCATCATCTGTAAGCAGCTCACCATCAATATTTTTTACTGCATAGTCAACATTTACATATCCAGCACTAATTAACGCTGCCTTAACCTCTTCCTCAAATAAAAGCCTCTTCCTGCTTGCTGTATACATCTTTGCCATATATATGCCTTTGTCTGTGTCTAAAAGTACAGCTCCCCTTATCCTGCGCCTTGACTTTACTATTACAGGATATTTTTTAATTACTTCATCAAGTTTGTCATCCATAATGCCTTCTCCTTCCCTCGCCAATTACATAAAGACTGCATGTTTAATCCTATGCAAAAGGAAGAAAAAAAGAACTGTTATACCTAATATCTTTAAGTATAACAGTTCCCTGGCACAGATTAATGCCTGTCCTTGCTGCTACAGCATATTGCCCATAACCTGGCTGCCACTTTGTGGCAGCTTAAAAGCAGCGGCAGGCCTGCTTAATAATGTTAAAAATTACTGTAAAGCATCTACAAGTTTCTGTACTGCTGCAAGTGCTTCATCTGGAAGTTTATCATATCCGCTGTTATTTTCAGCAAATCCCTTAACAGCATCTACACGGTTCTGCATAGCGCCCTTTAATGCATTTTTATATTCTGCATCGTTAAGGTCTGGAACAAATCCTTCCCATTCCATAATCTCTATATCATCAAAGCTGCCCCACTTCTTGAACTCTGCTTTGCCTTCTACGATAGCTTCAAGAATTCCAAGTGTGTCTTTAGGCTGTACTTTCTTGCCCATAAAGTCACCTGTATTAACAATATAGCAGTCAACATTCTTCTCTTCTACTAACTTCTTGAACTTGTCATAGTCATTTACA
This sequence comes from uncultured Lachnospiraceae bacterium, assembly GCA_910579085.1. Lineage (GTDB taxonomy): Bacteria > Bacillota > Clostridia > Lachnospirales > Lachnospiraceae > Butyribacter. Next base: position 131,295 of record CAJTRU010000001.1, read on the forward strand.
AGTGGATAAGTCCTGAATGGGTTAGCATATGGCACAATACGGAGTGCATTTAAGTCTGTTCCTGCTGCAACACGCTCTGCTGTAGAAGTCTTTGTTGCAAGTGTAGCTCCCATAACTGAAGCTAATGCTGAACCCTTTAACTTAACTACAGGAGGTATAGTAGGGTCTTTCATAATCCAGATTATTGAATTAACAGGCTCATTAATCTTATCTACACGGTTTGGTGACCACAGCTTAGACTTGATAGCACGTCCGTTACCATTACGGATATCCTCTGTAACTAACTGGATTTTGCCATCTTCATCCATTGTAGCTGAGCAGTTCTGTGCAGTTAAAAGATACTGGTTATCAGGGCATCCTGTAGGATAATCTGCTGTCTTATCAAAATAAGTTGGCTCAAGTGCTACTGAAGCACATGTATCTGAGTTAATGATAAACGCATCATCATGAAGAACAGTAATAGCGTTATCACCATATTTGTTATTATGCTTTGCATGTGTAAGAGTAGACTTACCTGAACCTGAAAGACCAAATACTGATGCAACATATTTCCTTCCATCTGGAAGTGAATATTCTTTCTGTCCGCCGTGGCATGATGCATAACCATTGCGGTTAGCAATAGCCCATGCCATTGTAAGAGTACCTTTCTTATGCTCACCAAAATACTTCATGCCAAGGATTGCAGCACAGTTCTCGTTGGTGTCAAAATAGCAAAGTGTCTGAGGGTCACTTAAGCAGCTATAGTCAACGTCTGGAGCTGGTAATGGAGCCCACTGTGGGTCAGAGAAAATATAAATATCAGCTTCTTTTCCGTCACCTACTGCCTTAGACTCTTTATACATCTTTACATACTCATCTGACATATACTGGAAGTTAAGCATCCAGTTATACATAAGCATTTCTTCCCCTTCTGGGATAAGAAGGTGTGCTTTAACCATGAATTCAGGGTCAAGTCCAACAAAAACCTGTGCATGGTATAATTTCTTAAAGCGTGTTTTATAAACAGCATCCATTACTACCTTGTCAAGCTTGCCTTCATCAACACCAGGATATCCCTTAATGCGGCGTGCTGCTGCATAACGTCCTGTTACTGCACCATCGTTAAATAATAATACTTTAGCATCTGAATCAAGCCCAAACTCTTCGCCCCTGTATACAGGCATATCTGTAACAATAGCGCCAGGTGTGCTCTTTGCTAAGTTATAAGCTTCTTTAAGAGTATTTACCTTTACTACATTATTGCCATAAAAAGCAGCTTCAATAATAGAACGTGTTTTTGAAAAACCAACCTTGCCAGCACCGATTTCTTCTAACTTGTAATTAGCTTTTGTTGCCATTTTATAAAAACCTCCCTGTGATATAATTGGTCTGCCATATAAAACCCATATGGCAGGGGTTATTGGTACAATGGCTATTATAAAATATAATAATTGCCATTTTTATCTAAGTATAAATTTTTTATAGTAAAAAGTCAACGGAAATTCCTATTTTTTCTTAAATAAAGAAACAGCCAGCAGTACTGCAATATCTATTGCATAACTTAAAACAATTATATAAAAATTAAGGCTGTTAAATTCCTCTCCTGGTCTTAAAAACAACAAAATGCTGTAAATTATGCCACATATATATGCAATTCCCCAGCCTATATATGGCTGTATAGCTATATATGCAGACAATACCAGGATAATTATAAACAGGACTGCGGCAGTTACCAGGCTTGCCTTATAATACCCTTCACTTATTAAAGAACTAACACCACTGTTAAATAACCTTAACAAAATCTTTGGTATAATTGTCAGGGCAAACACTGGCAAAAGTGCAATTGTTAAAAAAACAACTATTTTATCCATACCAGGTTTCTCCATCACACACCTCCTGCGTTGTAAATTATGTTTTTATCTGTATAAGATACCACAAAAAGGAAGATTTCACAATACTTTTGGATAATTTGCAGTTATCCTTTGTTGGTGAAGGAACGCAGGGTTTCTGGTGTTCCACTAAATTATTCTATGACAGGGCACACTCCTGCTACGCCAATATAAAATAATGTCATTTAGTTAAGGGTATATGCTGGAATTTAATAATGGTGGGCTGGCAAATCCAAAGTGCCTTACATGAACAAAGCCCACTTCCGCCAGTCTGGTATGGATTCGCACACAATGGTGCTTAAGCCCCAGCGGCCTCGTACAGCTTTTTCATGGAATAATATTAGATGGAACACTTGAAACTTGCTGTACCCATCAGAATTACAAAAAAACATGCAAAAAAATAAAATAAACACTATAACTGAAATTATAGTGTGGGGCAGGTGATTTAAACAAACGGAAACAAAGTGGCGTCATTTTTGTATTAATACCACATATAAAGATAATTACTACACTATATAATAAGTGACTGGCAAAATCATTCCCACGCCACCACCTTTCCAGTTATCTGGTTCTTTTGTGTTTTATTGCAGGTTGCTGGTGACAGGTTTTGCGTGCCAGATGCCATGAATTATTCCGTAAAAGGGGCACTTTAACCCCGCCGGCATTTAAGCCATATATTTAATGTTCCGAAAGAAACGTAAGTTTATTTTGGAACATTAAATATATGGCTTTATGTGCCGTTGCGTGGGTTAACGTAGCGGAAGCGTGCCCCTGTATGGAATATTCTGGCTCTGGCACAGAAACCGTCCGTCAATTTACACCAACAAAGGATAACTGGAAATTATCTTATATCTGCAAAGTTCATGTATAAAGGTTTGTGAAACGGACGTAATAATTTGTAGTTATCCGGTATTGTATTATGTATGCCATGTATTGTAAATACTCGTCCAGTGGTTATTTTTATATGTCCAGGTCTTTGTCTTTATTTTTGTTAGTTTTAATATTAAGGTTAGTTAGAAATTCCCTGACGTCCACCAGTTTTTTATTCTTAGGCACAAACTTCATTGTAGGAAATGCGTCCAGTATACGGATATTCATGTTAAGTGGATGTTTTTTAAGGAATTTTGAATGTCTTTCAAAATAGTTCTTAAAACGTTCTTCAATCTGCAAAAGTCTGGCATCAGTTCCAAGCAGTTCTTTTAATGAATTTATCTTATGGTATACGGCTTCCTTTTTGTTGTTAAAATTAATGCTTTTAGAAGTTATTATTTCATGTAGTGTTTTAAAACGTATATCCTGTAACTGGTTTTCAATTTCATTGCGGAAATTGTAAAGGGCTTCCAGTTGTTTGCTGAAATTTATTGTAGTAAATATTGTGTATGATAAATCTGCAAGTGTCAGTATAATTGCAGCAGTTAATAAATATACACCTGTACTGGCAGGAATAAAATTTATTATTTTTATAACAAATGGTTCTAAGAAATCAAATAAAAAAATTGATAAAAATCCCCAGAACAGTGAAGGAATAAGCGCTACCCTTCCTTGGAAGTTATATGGTTCATTTGAATAATCCCACCATTTGGCATGGGTAAATTTTTCAAGAAGCAGAGCAACAATATATTCTGCAATGGTCGCAATTAGCATACCTAGTATAAACAACAATGACGGATGCGCTTCAAACGGCCTTAACAATATATAAACAATGGTTGCGCCTGTCCCATATAAAGGCAGCAGCGGCCCATTTAAAACTCCTCTGTTAATTAATTTATGGTCTCTTATAGAAACAAAAGTGCTTTCATAAATCCAGCCAAAAAAACTGAAAATATAAAAATTCATCAAAATAAAATATGGTGTAAGCCCCAAAATCATAGATATCCCCGTTTCTGTTTTATTTTATGGATAACTTTTATGTTATACCGTAAGCATTATTTTCCGAAGCCAGTACAAATTGCCTGGCAGATACAATAAGCACATAATACACTTAATGCGGGTAATTATCAAGCATATCCAGACGGAGTCCATATTCATTTCATAAATTTCCAGTTATCTTCTGGTAACAGGAACAGCAACCCCAAAGGGCGCAGGATATGAAATGATATTTGGGGGTTTATTAGACTGGTAAACAGGAATTTACAGTTTCACTAAAGCCTGTTTTCACCAAGGGCATATTTCTTAATGAGTATCTTTTCGCAGGGAAGTGTCTGGAATAATTCCTCAATCACTCTGCCTCCAAACTCCTGGATATGGTCCTCTTCTGATATCCGGTCTGGATAGTCTGGCAAGATATAAAAGTACAAATTCCAGACAATTCCCTCTTCCGGAAATTTCACCCGTCCATTCTTCTCCCGGTTAGGGTACAGCTCTAAATACAAATTACTGGGTCTATGGCCATAAAGATAGATATAATCATATTCTGGCGGTTCTGCATCTGGAACCGGCCGGCCGAAAGGGCCAGTTCTTTTGCTCAGTTTCCGCCTTTTGGGAATGCGGGAATCATTAATTTCCCCGGCAATTTTACTGAGTGCCTTTTCAAAGATTTTGACCATTTCTTTTTCTGATAAATCTCCTGTTTTCAACCCATATTCATATGTACCACATTCAAACATATTTCTACCCTCCAATTCCGGTTTACCAGTTTGTACTGGGGAAAATTATACCATGCCCAATTACGAAAAACAATCACCATTCTATGCCCATCACGTCCGTTTCATAAATTCCTGTACAATAAACTGCATACAGGATAATTTGCAGTTATCCTGTTTTTGTGGATTAACGGACACAGGGTTTTCCAGTTCCAGCTGGTATTCTTACATTCCAGGAAAGCATGCCAGGGACATGTAAAACCTGCTGTATGTTGGCAAAATTTCAGAAAAATACTTGTTAACTGGAAATTATGTTGTACAACAATTACTATTACACTGTCTGGCAAGTGGCTGGCGGAATAATTCCCGCCACCCCATTTCCAGTTATCTGTTTATTTTGTGTTTTAATGTAAATTTTTGATGACAGGTTTTGCGTGCCAGATGCCATGAATTATTCCGTAAAAGGGGTACTTTGGCATCGCCGGCGTTTAAATCCCGTACTTTGGGATTTTATGCGCCGCTGCGTATGCCACCGTAGCGGAAGCGTACCCCTGTACGGAATATTCTGGCTCTGGCAACAGAAACCGTCCGTCCTCCAAATTACACCAACAAAAGATAAACTGGAAACTATCCTGCATACAGTTTATTGTACAGGAATTTATGAAACGGACATGTACAATATAATGTTATATATTGCAAACCATCACAATATATGGTAGTATATACTCAATGCCCACAAAATACAGCGGGTAAATTTTATTATAAAAACCAGTGGTTTTCCACAAAGCAGGCTTTGCCAGGAATGGGGGATATTTATGAAAATTATTAAGCGCAGCGGAACAGAAGAAACATTTAATATTGATAAAATTATTGCCGCTATAAGCAAAGCTAATAAAGAAGTTGCTACTATTAACCGCATGTCTGAAGAACAGGTACAGGAAATTGCCCAGAACGTAACACAGATATGTGCTGATATGAACAGGGCTCTTAATGTTGAGGAAATACAAGACCTTGTTGAAAACCAGATAATGAATAAACGTGCTTTTGCAGTTGCACGTAAATATATTACATACCGTTATACAAGAGCCCTCGTCCGCAAATCAAACTCCACAGACAAACAAATTATGAGCCTTCTTGAATGTCAGAATGAGGAAGTGCTCCAGGAAAATTCTAATAAAAACCCTGCTGTCAACAGTGTCCAGCGTGATTATATGGCAGGTGAGGTAAGCAAGGATATCACCAGAAGGTTTCTGCTGCCAGAAGATATTGTACGTGCACATGAACAGGGAATTATACATTTCCATGATTCTGACTACTTTGCCCAGCATATGCACAACTGCTGCCTTGTCAACCTTGATGATATGCTGCAGAATGGCACTGTTATAAGTGAAACTATGATAGATACACCTAAAAGTTTCTCAACAGCATGTAATATAGCCACCCAGAGTATCGCCCAGATTGCCAGTTCACAATATGGCGGGCAAAGCATTTCTCTTGCGCATCTTGCACCTTTTGTCAATGTAAGCCGCATGAAATTCCGCCGCCAGGTCAGGGAAGAATTTGAAAAGTCTGGAATAAGCTGTACAGAAGAGCAGATAAACGAGGTTGCCGAACTACGTGTAAAAGATGAGATTAAACGTGGTGTACAGATGATACAGTACCAGGTAATAACACTTATGACCACTAACGGACAAGCGCCGTTTGTAACTGTATTTATGTACCTTGACGAAGTGCCAGAAGGAAGGCTGCGCCAGGACCTTGCCATGATTACAGAAGAAATACTGCTCCAGCGCATACTTGGCGTAAAAAATGAAAAAGGAGTATATATTACACCAGCATTTCCTAAACTTATATACGTACTTGAAGAAGATAATATACGTGAAGGCTCTAAATACTGGTATTTAACAAAACTTGCCGCAAAATGTACTGCAAAGCGCATGGTTCCTGATTATATTTCAGAAAAAATCATGAAGCAGCTTAAAGATGGCAACTGCTACACTTGTATGGGATGCCGCTCCTTCCTTACTGTATACCATGATGATAATAATAAGCCTAAATTCTACGGAAGGTTTAACCAGGGGGTTGTAACTGTCAACCTTGTTGATATTGCATGTTCATCAGAAGGTGACATAGATAAATTCTGGGAAATATTTAATGAGCGTATGGCTCTTTGCAAACGTGCCCTTATGTGCCGCCATAACAGGCTTAAAGGGACACCATCAGATGTAGCGCCTATCTTATGGCAGTATGGCGCACTTGCCCGTCTTAAAAAAGGCGAAAAGATTGACAGGCTTCTGTATAATGGTTACTCCACATTGTCACTTGGCTATGCAGGGCTTTGTGAATGTACACGCTATATGACAGGCAAACCCCACACCAACCCTGACGCCACCCCATTTGCAATTGAAGTAATGCAGAAACTTAACGATTTCTGTGCAAAATGGCGTAAAGAGGAAAATATTGATTTCAGTTTATATGGCACACCACTTGAATCAACCACATATAAATTCTCCAAATGCTTACAGAAACGCTTTGGAATTATACGCGGGGTTACAGATAAAAATTATATTACCAACAGCTACCATGTACATGTGACAGAAGAAATAAATGCCTTTGAAAAACTGAAATTTGAAGCAAAATTCCAGCGCCTTTCACCAGGCGGGGCAATAAGTTATGTTGAAGTACCAAATATGGAAAATAATATTGACGCTGTACTTGAACTTATGAAATATATTTACAATAATATTATGTATGCTGAACTTAATACCAAAAGCGATTACTGCCAGGAATGTGGTTATACAGGGCAGATTGAAATTGTTACAGATATACATGGAAAACTGGTATGGGAATGTCCAAACTGTGGCAATACAGACCAGAATAAAATGAATGTTGCCCGCCGCACATGTGGTTATATTGGCACACAGTTCTGGAACCAGGGACGTACCCAGGAAATAAAAGAAAGGGTTCTCCACCTGTAAATACAATTATGGAGGGGATATAATTCATATTTTATGGAATACAGCAGTTACTACCATATCCCCTCCGTTTATTTCTGCAAATATATCACCGTCCATCTTATACATTAACTGCCTGCATATATACAGCCCAAGCCCGTTCCCTTTATTACTGCCTGCATTAGAGCCGAGCCAGAAGCTGTCAAATATATGCGGCATTTCTGTTTCTGCCAGTGTGTTCCCGCTGTTTTTTACAGAAACCAGTATACAGCCTTCCTCCTCAACAAAATATATACTTATACTTTTTCCATCACCATATTTTATAGCATTTTCTATAATATTCTGCAAAACCTCTTCTGACCTTGAAATATCACCATACAACAGGCAGTCAGTATACTTACCTATAGTAAAACTTGTATTAACCAGCTTTAATTTCTCACCATAATATAATCCTGTTTTATTAATAACATCCGAAAGAAAAAACTCCCCTGTATTTACATCAAGGCTTAAATACTCTTCACTTGAAGCCCTGGCAATCTGTGAAATAAACTTTTCTATTTCACCGGCTTTTTTATTTATATTTTCTGCAATTTCCACCTGCCTGCTGCTGTCATTATAAAGATTTGCAGCAAATGCCCTGGAATATAATTTTATCGCAGACAAAGGTGTTTTTATATCATGTGAAATTGAAAGCAGCAATGTATTCTTATCCTTTTGTAATTTTAATTCCCGCTGTTTCTGTTGTTCTATGTTTTCACGGAGCAGTTCCACACCCCATAAGAACCTTCCAAAATAACGGTTTTTACTTTCCCTTACAGGGATTACAAGATTTCCCTTTGAAAGTTCATATGGCATATCTGCAAACTGGCTGAATGGCAAAAGTATTTTTTGGCGTATAAAAACAAAAACAGCTATAACAACCAGTGCCATTATTCCAATTATTATATCTGCTTTTACCAGTATCCCCATACCACATGTATTTTCATTTATATAATCAAAACGGTAAAGCACATTATTTATTTCACAAATATAATAATCACTGTTCACACTATAAAACTGGCTGCTGCCATTATATACCTGGATACCTGTAACATACTGGCAACTGGATAAATCCATATTATGGTTTCCACTCTTCTCTATTTCAAATGCAAGCCTTTTAATTTCCACACGGTACTGCCTTCCACCGTATGGATTATTACCAGATACCATTCTAATATTAAAAGTGGCGGTTATTATAATAATTATTAAAACTGTAATTATAAAAATCCTGTCAAATACTTTCATATAAATTTATACCCCATGCCCCATATAGTAATTATTCTCTCTGGTTTTGCAGGATTATCCTCTATTTTCTGGCGCAGCCATTTTATGTGTACAGTCAGTGTCTGTGGTTCTGAAAAACTGCCACTCCCCCATATCTGGTTAAAAATATATTCTTTGCCAAGTGCCCTGCCCCTGTTCTCCATAAGCAGACATAACAAATCAAATTCTTTGGCAGACAGTGCCAGTGGCACACCATCTTTTTCAACAGTGTGGCTTGCCTTATCCAGGCAGATATTTCCACAGGAAATCCTGTTTTCTGCATACCTGCGTTTAAATATCCCTTTTATTTTAGCAAGCAATATATCAATATCATATGGCTTACCAATATAATCATCTGCCCCAAGGTTTAACCCGTCAAGTTCTGACTGTTTATCATTTTTTGCACTAATTATTATAACAGGTGTATTGCCACCTTCACGGATTTTGCTGCATACTGCAAAACCATCAATCCCAGGAAGCATAATATCTAGCAATACAAGTTTTGCTCCCTCCTCCTTATATAAAGACAACGCTTTTTCCCCATTTTCTGCAATACACACAGAATAATCCTGTGCACATAAAAAATCAGAAAGAAGCCCTGCCAATTCTTTATTATCCTCAACAATCAATATATCCGCCATAATTATTCCTGTACACCAGATTACCAGCCCATTTCCATAAGCCAGTTGCTAACCTGCCTTTCCCTCTCACGGAGTTTCGTACTGCCAGTATACCTGCCAAGGTTATACTCCCCTTCAATATTGCCATCAGCTATATAAAGCAGCCTTGTACACCTTGCCGCAACCCTTACATCATGTGTAACAAGCATTATTGTTGTACCCTCATTGTTAATGCGTGCCAGTTCCTCCATAACTTCACCTGATGCAGTCCTGTCAAGTGCCCCTGTCGGTTCATCAGCGAAAACAATATCTGGTTTATTAATCATGCCACGGCATATACAGGCACGCTGGAGCTGCCCTCCTGAAACCTCATTAATATCATTATCCGCAATATCACTAATACCAAGTTTACGCATTAAATCCCTGCCACGCTCCGCCGTTTCACTATGCTTCTCTTTTATTTTCTGTGACTGGCATGCAGGAAGTATAATATTATCAAGTATGGAAAGGTTTTTCATCATATACATCTGCTGGAATATAAATCCCATCTTATCAAGACGCAATTTTGCAAGCTGGTTTTCATCCATACCAGAAATATCACTTTCACAGAACTTTACTTCTCCAGCAGTAATATTATCCATTCCAGAAACAGAATATAAAAGAGTAGATTTTCCAGAACCAGAAGCTCCCATAACTGCTGTCATATCCCCAGCCTTTATTGAAAAATTAACATTTTTAAGCACATTATTCTGTCTTTTATTTATAATATAAGTTTTACACAAATTCTTAACTTCTAATATTGTATCCATAAAAATCCTCCCTGCTGCCACAGGCAGCCAAAATAATAATAAAATTACAGTTTATTCTATATTTGATGCCTGTGAAGCCTGTATTTTCCTGACACCCTGTGATGCTATAAATGCAGCAAATGAAGTTACAGCAAATATTGCAAACGGATATAGTAAATACACCTCTAAAACATTAATGTCAAACTCTATACTGTATGCACCCATCATACGGAAAACAGGGGTCATAAAAAGCTTTGAAAACGGAATTGAAAGCAAAATGCTTAAAACAGCAGAAATAAAAAGTATTATTACAATCCTTAAAGCCTGCCAGCAGGAAAGCTGTATGTTTTTAAAACCAATTGCTTTAAGAATTGCAATCCCGCTTTTTTCTTTAGTTATAAAACTTTTTGCCATAAGCACTGTAACAAGTATATTAATACAAAAAACAATGCAAAGTATAAGGTTTTTAACCCCGCTTATCTGCTCTGTAATATTTCCCATCATAGCAGTTATATAACCACCAGCAGTATAAACATTATTATATGGATAAATCTGCTCCAGCAGTTTCATTCTTTCTGCCAATAAACTGCTGTCTGGATTGTCATTGTAACTTACCTGTATTCCAAGTACACCTGACGGCACTTCACCCTTCGTATCTTCATTGTGGAAAATACGTATAGTTGAACCCATATTCTGCATTGACTGGTAAACTGCTGTTACAATATATGTTTTTGTAATGCTGCCAGTACTGACCTCCACATCATCACCAATTCCTGCACCTGTTTCTTTTGCAACAACATTATCTTCCCTTAACAAGAGCATACAAAAACACAACAATTTAATGGGCTGTCAACCTTACGAAAAACATCGCTTCCGACAAAAATCGGAGCGGTGTTTTTGTATATCTTCTGGACACCGTGACCAGAAGTGCCCCCCATTTCCCCCGCTTCATCCACGGAGGCTCTGGAGGATATATCCCCATATGCACTAACTTACTTGTAAAAAATAGAGAAGTATGCCATAATAAAAGCCAGGGGGTAATTTATTATGGATATAAATGTAGAAGAATTAATAAAACTTTTACCAGAAGGATACCAGCAGGCGTGTTATGAAACAAAAGCAATAGAAAGAAAACGTACTGTACAGACACCAGAAGAACTTCTTGTAATGTGCCTGTACTATATTTATGGCGCTTCTTTATTGGAAACAAGCCAGCTTGCAAAAATGAATGGCACAGGGAAAATGAGTGATGTTGCATTTATGAAACGTTTTGCAAAAAGCAGCAGATGGTTCCAGTGGATTACAAAAAATATAAAACCAGGGGATATGTGCCATTACCAGAAACCAGTAATACTAAAGGAATACAATGTAACTGCCATAGATGCTTCTGATGTTTATACAAAAGGTGCTGTAAAACAGGCATGGCATCTCCATTATGCACTGGACTTGTTTTCATTAAACTGCCAGCAGTATAAGAT
>CAJTRU010000002.1:0-92602 GCA_910579085.1 uncultured Lachnospiraceae bacterium
TTATCTGGAATATATAATATATGGGCTTTATGTGCCGCTGTGTGGGTTAACGTAGCGGAAGCGTGCCCCTGTACGGAATATTCTGGCTCTGGCACTAAAAACCGTCCGTCAATTTACACAAACACAGGATAACTGGAAATCCTTATTTTGCTTTTGTATTAATAAATGCTGCCAGTTGTAATTTTACATAATTTTCCCAGAAGGGATTATAAATATCCACTGTTTCATATGGCAGTGCATAGAAACATATTTTATCATGGTATGTAATATAAAACTGTGTAATATAGTTTTCTGGCTGGCAAAGTGCCAGTGAAGGGATAAATATCCCTTCTTTTTTCCCATAACATTTTGAAGCTGCTGCCTGTTTATATTTTATTCCTGTTTCCTGCCTGCCAGCCGCCTGTGTGTGCTTAACCGCAAGGCTTTTATGTATTACCCTGTCTTCTTCTTCAATATAATAATAATTTTTATAGTCAGGGTAAAAATACTTTAAATTCCCATAAAACAAAGGCACTGACAATACAGCAGTATTTTTTCCAATATCCAGATGTATGTTCTGTATTGGAATGGTTTCTTCCTTACTGGAAGGGAATGGCTTTGTTATCGGTACTCTTTTAGGAATTTGTATATTATGCCTGAATGTTATATTGATATACTGGCTGCCCCTGGGTGCTATATCTGTAATGGTAATATTATTTCCAGCAGCAAAGAAATCCCGGTATGACAGTATGCTGCATACGTCCAGCATATGTGTTATATCATCATGGTTGTGGAGCAGCAGCAGTTTTTCAAGTTCTGGCGCTTTATCTGGTGAAACCAGTTTAAACTGGATATACTGTGAATATACAGATATAAGCTGGCCACCGTTATACTGGTCTTCGCGCATTATTCCAAGCCACCGTTCAAGTGATGTCTGGGCAGCACTTTGTATTGAAAGAAGCTTTTTTAACGGGCGTACCAGTAAAAGTAAATCTATAGAATATATACCACTTGTGTCATTTAATACAGAAAGGCAGTGGCTGTCTGGTTTTATTCCATGTTTCCTGCATTTATCCAGTATGTATGGTATATCAAAAGTTTTTCCATTAAAATGGTATAAATATTTATACCCGCCAAGCATTTCCAGAAATGACATAATAATGCCAGGTTCACTTTTATAATTGTCTGCAAAGAACTGCCTGATATGCCATGCGTCCTGTTCTTTATCAAAAAACATAACCCCAATCATATAAAGTGAAGAGGCCTTTGGTGACAGTCCTGTTGTTTCTATATCAAAAAACAGTATTTCTTCCCTGGCTTGTGGAAATAAATAAACAAGCCCTGGCGGCTTTATAATGCTGTCTGTAATTAACATAAAACCCTCCCTGGCGGCTGCCATATAGCATTATGTTTTTATCTGTTACAATGCCTAATATACTATAGCTTGTAAAAAGTTGCAACATAATATATGATAAGTTATAATCATATATAACTGCATTATATGCCAGGATGGCATATAATGCAGCCGGCCCCGGCAGATGGTATAAGGACGCTGGTGTGTTCCTGGATTTGTGGTGTTTCTGCCTTAGGGCAGGATACTTTGTTGTTGTATATATGAAAGGCAGGCTTATTATTGGAAAAATTTTTTAACCATGATGCGGCGTATGAAAAGTGGGACAGAAAAAACAAAAACAAAGGAAAGGGTAATTATTTTGAAGAAGAAGAGAACAAAAGCTATTTAAAAGACCTTAAAGGCAGGGTGCAGAATAATTTAAGCGGTTTCTTAAGGATAGCACTTACTGCACTTATGGTACTGATACAGTGCTTATTTATAATTTTTCTTCCTTTTGTACTACAAAGTTTAACAGTTTATTTTTATTTTATATGGGAGATTACATCTGTAATTGTAATTGTGGCACTTGTAAACAGAAACCAGAGCCCGTCATACAGGCTGGCGTGGATATCTATAGTTATGCTGCTGCCGTTAAGCGGTTTTATTATGTTCTACCTTTGGGGGCGTGACCGTAGTGGCAAACGCAAGCTCGACCAGCATATTTTGCACCAGATATCATATGGCAGCCAGTTTTTAATCCAGGATGAGGATGTTTATCTTGATTTTATTTCAGATAACCCGTTGCAAGGGCGCATGGTCAAATATATGCAAAATGAAGGTTTTCCACTTACCTCTGGAAACGCAGTGGATTTTTACCCTATGGGCGAAGATGTATTTGAAGAAATATTCCGGGATTTGGAAAATGCAGAGAAATTTATATTAATTGACTTTTTTATTGTTGCTGAAGGCGGAATATGGGATAAAATGCATGAAATACTTAAACGCAAGGTTGAGGAAGGCGTTGAGGTAAAGTTCCTGTATGACGATTTTGGCGCTGCAATAAGGACACGCAAGTATTTTAAGCAGATTTTAGAACATGAAGGCTTTGAAGTAAGGGTATTTAACCCTGTACACAGATATACAGGTGAACTTTACATGAACTACCGTTCCCACCAGAAAATACTTGTAATTGACGGGGAAGTAGGTTATACAGGCGGCTTTAACCTTGCAGATGAATATGCAAACCTGGTTGAACGGTTTGGTGTATGGAAAGACACAGGTGTGCGTATACGTGGCGATGCAGTATGGGGGCTGACAGTAGTTTTCTTGCAGATGTGGGAAGCATCAGAAAATACAGACATGCATATTGATTACCTGGATTATAAAGTTACATTCCCACGCCCTTGCGGCAATGTATTCTGCCAGGTTATCTCAGACGGGCCGGCTAATAACCCTGACAACCCTATAGAAAGCATATATAACCAGATGATTGTATATGCGGACAAGTATCTTTATATAACCACGCCATACCTTATAATAGAAGACTATATGAAAACTTCACTTATAGAAGCAGTAAAACGTGGTGTTGATGTAAGGATTATTACACCTGGCATACCTGACAAGAAAAATGTAAAACTCCTTACCAATTATAATTACGGGCTTCTTTTAAGGGAAGGTGTAAGGATATACGAATACACACCTGGATTTATACATGCAAAGCAGGTGCTTACGGAAAATTCTGTTATAGTAGGTACTATAAATATGGATTACCGAAGCTTTTACCTGCATTATGAGAACGGGGTCTGGATGTCTGGAAAGGAGATACAGGAAGCTGTAAGGGATGATTTCTTCCAGACATTTGCAGAAAGCAAGGAAATAACATATGAAGAGTGGCTTGGCCGCCCGCGCAGGTGGAAGCTTGTACAGCCACTATTAAATCTTTTTTCAACTCTTTTTTAGCATAATATCTAACATAATATTGAGAATAATATTTAGCATTATTTAAACTGCCGGAAGCGGCATGGGGGATTTTTATGATATATACAAATGTGTGCAAACACTGCCATAAAATATTTAAATCTAAAATTAATACAATGTGCTGTAAAGGATGCAGGGATAAAGACTCAGACAAGCTGGACGATATTGTACAGTATCTTAAATTATATCCCAACAGCAACGCATTACAGATATCAGAAGAACTTGGAATACACCCATATGTTATAATAAAATATATGGAAGAGGGCTGGCTCGGGGAAGCGCACGGGGAATTTTCAAAACTTCCTGATGAATAAACGTTTCCTTAGACTGGCAGCAATACTGTATATAACAGGAGGACAGCATGTTTAATTATATTAAAGGGAAGCTGGCTGGCATTACAGAGAACAGCATTATTGTTGAAAACGGAGGCATTGGGTATGAAATATTTGTCCCTGCTGCTGGTACTGGCAGTATGTGGAAGACAGGGCAGGAAGTCAAGGTTTATACATACCTGCATGTAAGGGAAGACCTTATACAGCTTTTCGGGTTTATGGACAAAGACGGGCTTGAACTGTTTAAAATGCTTATTACTGTAAGCGGCATAGGGCCAAAGGGGGCGCTGGGGATACTTGGTGCAATGGGGGCAGACAGTTTAAGGTTTGCAGTGCTTGCAGATGATGCCAAGGCCATTGCCAAAGCACCAGGAATAGGGCTTAAAACTGCTGGCAAGCTTATACTGGAACTTAAGGATAAACTTAATATTAAAGAAGTAACAGAAGCGGCGCTGGCACGTGGTGAAGAAAGGGCAGCGGCTGGCAGCAGCAACATGCAGCTGGTTTCTGATGCCGCAGAGGCACTGTCAGCACTTGGGTATCCGCCAGCAGAGGCACTGAAAGCTGCCAGGGCAGTTGACAGCAGTACATATACAACAGTTGAAGAGCTCTTAAAACTCAGCCTTAAAAATTTATAGTTTTAACAGAAAGGGACATGGACTTTTTTATGGCTAAAAGGACAATTACTACAGAGTTTACTACAGAAGATGCAGGAATTGAAGCAAGTTTGAGGCCTAAGTTCCTTAAAGATTATATAGGACAGGAAAAAGTAAAAAACAACCTGGAAATATACATAGAAGCAGCAAAACAGAGAAATGACCCGCTTGACCATGTGCTGTTATACGGGCCTCCAGGCCTTGGCAAAACTACACTTGCAGGGATTGTTGCCAGTGAAATGGGAGTTAATATTAAGATTACGGCAGGGCCTGCCATTGAAAAGCCTGGTGAAATGGCTGCAATACTTAATAACCTGCAGGACGGGGATGTGCTTTTTGTAGATGAGATACACCGCCTTAACAGGCAGGTAGAAGAAGTACTTTATCCTGCAATGGAGGATTATGTTATAGATGTAGTTATAGGCAAAGGGGCTTCGGCACGCTCAATACGGCTTGAACTCCCTAAATTTACGCTTATAGGTGCAACCACGCGCGCTGGTATGCTTTCAGCACCTTTAAGGGACAGGTTCGGTGTTGTGAACAGGCTGGAATTTTATACTGAGGAAGAACTTGCAGAGATAATTAAAAATTCAGCAGCAAAACTTGAAGTCAGCATTGAGGAGGATGGTGCATCAGAGCTTGCAAGAAGGTCCAGGGGGACACCAAGGCTTGCCAACCGCCTGCTTAAACGTGTCAGGGACTTTGCACAGATAAAATATGACGGGAATATTACAAAAGAAGTGGCAGGCTTTGCACTTGACCTTTTAGAAGTTGACAAATCAGGGCTTGATAACACAGACAGGATGGTATTAAAAACTCTGATAGAAAACTTTGGCGGCGGGCCTGCCGGGGTTGATGCACTTGCAGTTTCAATAGGTGAGGATGCAGGGACGCTGGAAGACGTATATGAGCCTTACCTGGTACAGAAAGGCTTTATATTAAGGACTTCAAGGGGCCGTGTTGCATCTGCTGCGGCATATAAGCATTTTGGTATGGAAATGCCTTCTTAAAGGAATTTAAGAAGTTCATTATGCAGCGTCCTGGCACGCTGTTTCCATGTATGGTTTTCCAGTGCATACATGAACGCATCCTGCTGCAGCATTTCCATATGCCTGTTGTCATCTAAAAGGTTTTTTACAATAAATGGGAGCATTTCAAGCTGTTTCAGGTCATAGAATACTACATTTTTATTTGGGGTAAGTATTTCATCAAGATATTTGCTGTGGTCAGTTAAACATACAGCACCATTAAGCATAGAATTAAATATACGGTCATGTGCGCCATCTTTAAACCAGGGCATTACATTAAGGGAAATTTTGCTTTGTGATATGGCTTTAAGGCATTCTTCAGAACTAGTATAAGGTGAATATGTAAGGTTTTCGGGGTGCCGGCAGCACAGGCGTTCCCAGCCGTTGCCAACGCAGTATACTTTAAGCCCGCTGTCAATAAGGGTCTTGACAACAAGCCCTCTGAAATAGAACCTTATATATGTATCTATAAATATCATATTAGGGAGGGTTTCACGCATCTGGTCTTTAGTTGCATCAGGGATTTCCCTGTATATATGGCGCTCAATAACCTGGTCACATGGCTGGTCTGGATGTGATATAAGGCTGTCTATTATTCCATTGTAAAAATCAGCATATTCTTCGCCATTGCGTATAATATACTGGTCAAATTCTTCTGGAGGGGTGTAGTTTCCAGTAAAAACAATATCATACGGGCGGCTGGCTGTATCCTGGAAACCGCCGCCAGGAAGAAGCGGTGTGCCGCCAAGTGGCAGGAACATTGCCCTTTTGATATCAGGATAATATTTTTTAAGGTATTTGGCATGGTACCTGTCTATTGATATCCCATAGTATATATTAGGGATTATTTCCAAAAGTTCAGGGTAATAAAAAGGATGGTCTACTACTATATTTACACAAGGGATTTTCCTTTTGTCCCATATAGATACACCATATACGTCAAAAAGCGAAGTTTCATAATGTATGCCATCAAAGTTAAAAGTGACAAGGATTGTATCAAAGGAGTCTGCAAATTTATAAAGGGCTTCAGCACTTTCTTCTTCCATTTTCTGGTCAAATATGAAAGTTTTATAGCCGAGTTCCTCAAATCCCTCTTTTAACTGGAGTGAAAAATATTCAAGTGTTTCAGTACCACCAGCCATTAACACAATCTTATGCCTCATAAAAATTTTCCTCCCTGAAAATATAATTATGTCCTGCCTTTATGGAAGGCATGCGCATATCTTTATTATACCAGAAAATTTGCATGGTTGCCATATATACTTGTGAAATATTTTAATTTATAATAAAATAAAGCAGGATATATTGTCTATGCGCAGATAGTAATTATATGTTATAATATAAGAAAAAATAAATTGTAAAACAGCTTTTTACAGAAGTTTTTTACACAGCATGCAGGAATGGAGGGGCTTTATGAAAATTAAATTTACTAAAATGCACGGGTGCGGGAATGATTATGTATATGTAAACTGTATGGATAAAGTTTTAGATAATCCTTGTGAGGTATCACGCTATATTAGTGACAGGCATTTCGGGATAGGTTCAGACGGGCTTATACTGATATGCCCGTCTGATATTGCGGATTTTAAAATGGTAATGTATAATGCTGATGGCTCAGAAGGAAAAATGTGTGGCAATGGTGTGCGCTGCATTGCAAAGTATGTCTATGAAAAAGGCCTGGCAGATAAAGAGGAGATAACCCTGGAAACCAGAAGCGGCGTTAAAAAACTGGACCTGGAAGTTGAAGACGGCAAAGTTACCCTTGTAAAAGTGGATATGGGCGCACCTGTGTTAAAACCATCAGAAATCCCTGTCCTTGCAGACGGAAGCCTTGAAAATTTTATTGGGCAGCCGGTTAATGCAGGGGACACAGAATTCATGGTTACATGTGTATCAATGGGGAACCCGCATGCTGTTGTATTTGTTGATTATACAGATAGTTTTGAAACCAGCAAGTATGGCCCGCTTTTTGAGGAACACCCTCTGTTCCCTGACAAGATAAATACAGAATTTGTACAGGTAATTAACCGCAATGAAATAAATATGCGTGTCTGGGAGCGTGGCTCTGGTGAAACACTTGCATGTGGCACAGGGACTTGTGCCGCCGTTGTTGCATGTGTCCTTAATGGAAAGACAGATGATGAAGTAACAGTACACCTTTTAGGAGGGGATTTATTTATAAAATATGACAGGGAGCATAACACTGTCTGGATGACGGGCCCTGCGGAGACTGTGTTTGAAGGTGAGATAGATATTGATTTAGATTAATAACAAGAAAGGGGATTATTAATGAAACTGGATAATTTGCTTAAAAACCTGGAATATACATGTATACAGGGCAGCATAAGCGGTGTGGAAGTTTCCAGGATTGTATATGACTCAAGAAAAGCATCGGAAGGGGATTTATTTGTCTGTATAAGCGGCGCTGTTTCAGACGGGCACAGCTTTGCCAGGGAGGTGGCAGAAAAAGGCGTGTCTGTAATAGTTGCAGAAAAACCTGTTGATGTGCCTGCTTCTGTAACCGTAATACAGACAGAAGACAGCCGTATTGCGCTTGCAGTGCTTTCAGCAGAATATTTCGGAAACCCTGCAAATGAACTTATAACAATTGGCATTACAGGCACTAAGGGCAAAACCACCACAACATATATGATACGTTCTGTGCTTGAAGCCTCTGGCATAAAGACAGGGTTAATTGGTACTATAGAAACTATAACAGGTGACAGGCATATACCTTCATCAAATACCACACCTGAGTCTTATGTTATACAGGAAACTTTCAGGGAAATGGCTGATGCGGGCTGTAAATGCGTTGTTATGGAAGTTTCATCACAAGGGCTTATGCTTCACAGGACAGGAGGCTTTACATTTGACTACGGGGTATTTACAAACCTTGCGCCAGACCATATAGGGCCAGCCGAGCATAAAGACCTGGCAGATTATATATACTGCAAAAGCCTTCTGTTCAGGCAGTGCAGGCATGGCATATTTAATGCGGATGACAGCCATCTTTTTGAAATACTGGAACGCCATACATGTGATGTGGAAACATATGGCTTTAGCAGCAATGCAGATTTAAGGGCTTCTTCTGTGGAGCTTACAATGAAAAACGGTCTTCTTGGGGTTTCATACCATATGGATGGACTTGTGGAAATGGATGTAGAAACAAGTATGCCTGGCAAATTCAGTGTATATAATTCCATGATAGCTGTTGCAATATGCAGGCATTTCAATATTCCAGATGAAATAGTATTAAAATCACTTTCGCAGGTACGTGTAAAAGGCAGGGTGGAACTTCTGGACGTATCACCAGAATTTACAGTAATGATAGATTATGCCCATAATGCAATGAGCCTGGAAAGCCTTCTGGAAACGCTTAATGAATATAAACCAGCAAGGCTTGTATGCCTGTTTGGCTGTGGCGGCAACCGTTCAAGGGAAAGGCGTTTTGAGATGGGGGAAGTGTCTTCAAGGCTCGCAGGCCTGACAATAATTACTTCAGACAACCCGCGCAATGAAGAACCAGAAGCCATTATTGAAGATATTGTAACAGGTGTGGAAAAAGCAGGCGGGGAATATATTAAAATTACTGGCAGGCCTGAGGCAATACGTTATGCCATTGAAAATGCCAAAAAAGGTGATGTAATTGTACTGGCAGGCAAAGGGCATGAAGACTACCAGGAAATAAAAGGCCAGAAATACCATATGGATGAAAGGGAGCTTGTTGCGGAGGTTGTGCGTGATGGCAATTTTATCCGTTAGGAACAATATTGTGGGGGATATATGATATTTGCTGATATAATTATTGATATATCTGTTAAAAGCCTTGATAAAACATTCCAGTATATCGTGCCTGCATCTCTTGAAGATGAAGTAAAAACAGGCTCGCTTGTAACAGTCCCTTTTGGCAATGGTAACAGGCAGCTTAAAGGCTATGTGGTTAATCTGACAGATACGCCAAAGTTTGACAGGGCAAAGACCAAAAGCATCACAGGTGTTGAAAAAAATGCCATACCAGCAGAGTCACACCTGCTTGCACTGGCAGGCTGGATTAAGGAAAATTATGGAGCATCAATGAATGATGCAATCAAGGCGGTAATGCCTGTAAAAAAAGAAATAAAAGAACAAATCCAAAGAACAGTTTACCCCCTTGTAAGCCCTGGTGATATGGAAAAACTTGCCACAGAATTTGAAAAGAAGCACAATACAGCACGGGCAAGGGTCTTAAGGTGCTTTACAGGCCTTGACAGCAGCATATATTATAATGGCATTGATTACAGCTATATAACCAAAAACCTTAAATGCCCTAAATCCGTAATTGACAGCCTGGAACAGATGGGCATAACCAGTACCAGTTCATCCAGGCAGTACCGCAACCCTGCAAAACATGAAGCCCCTGCCAGCACAAGGCATGTCCTTAACAGTGAACAGCAGCATATTGCCAGTACAGTCCTGGCAGACTATGCAGGCGGCATAAGAAAAACATATCTGGTACATGGTGTTACAGGCAGCGGCAAAACAGAGGTCTATATGGAAATAATTGAAGGGGTGCTTTCATATGGCATGCAGGTTATTGTGCTTATACCAGAAATCGCCCTGACATTCCAGACAGTAAACAGGTTTTACCAGCGTTTTGGGGACAGGGTGTCAGTTATACACTCGAGGCTTTCAGCAGGTGAACGGTACGACCAGTTCACAAGGGCCAAAGAAGGGCTTGTTGATATTATGATAGGGCCGCGTTCTGCTCTTTTTATGCCATTCCGGAAACTTGGGCTTATAGTAGTGGATGAAGAGCATGAAACAAGTTACCAGAGTGAAACGCCGCCAAAATACCATGCAAGGGAAGTGGCAGTACAGAGGGCACACATGCTTGGCGCAAGTGTGCTGCTTGGCTCTGCAACGCCTTCACTTGAAGCTTATTACAAGACACAGACAGGGGAATATAGCCTTTTTACACTTAAGAAACGTGCTGGCGGTGCACACCTTCCACATGTACATATAGTGGATTTAAGGGAAGAATTTGAAAACAAAAACTACTCAGTATTCAGCAGAAAGCTAAGCACGCTTATAGAGGAACGTTTACAGAAACATGAACAGTCAGTCATATTTATAAACAGGCGCGGGTATGCGGGCTTTATTTCATGCCGTAAATGTGGTGAAGCAATAGGCTGTCCGCACTGTTCTGTATCGCTTAAACCACATATGCACAATGGTGTCGTTGACAGGATGAAATGCCATTTCTGCGGCTATGAAATACCACTGCCTTCTGCCTGCCCGTCATGCGGCTCTAAATATATTGGCACATTTGGCATAGGCACGCAGCAGGTTGAAGAAGCCGCCAGGAAACGTTTCACTGGCGCACGCATATTGCGGATGGATGCTGACACAACAGGCGGAAAGGACGGGCACAGCAGGATACTTGGGCAGTTTGGCAGGGGTGAGGCAGATATCCTTATAGGGACACAGATGATAGTAAAAGGGCATGATTTTCCTAATGTGACCCTTGTAGGGATAATTGCTGCTGACCTTTCACTTAATGCTGGTGACTACAGGGCAGCCGAACGCACATACCAGCTTGTGGCACAGGCAGCAGGCAGGGCGGGCAGGGGCGGCAAAAGCGGTGAAGTTGTACTACAGACATACCAGCCATGCCACTACAGCATAGTACATGCAGCAAACCAGGATTATGAAAGTTTTTATAACCAGGAGATATCTATAAGAGAAATGTTGCATTATCCGCCAGTTTCAAATATACTAGGGGTATTGGTGTTTTCAGAAAATGAAGAAAGCGCTTTAAAGCTTGCTGGAATAATTTCAGAGATAGCAGAACAGTACCAGACTGTTACAGTGCTAGGCCCGGCAGATGCGCCAGTTGCAAAAGCAAAGGATATTTACCGCAAAATGGTCTATGGCAAATGCATGGATTATAGTACACTCTGTTCTGTAAAAGATTATATAGAAGCCTTTAAGGAGCAGGACACAGAATTCAGGGACTGTGGGATTAACTTTGAATTTAACATTAACAGGTAAGCATTTTTTATTATTTGTGCCAGCATAGGCGGCATGGGGATTTTTATGGAGGATTAAATTATTATGGCTATTAGGAAAATAAGGAAAATAGGTGATGAAATACTTGAACATGCTACAAAACCAGTTAAATTTATGACACCACGCACATCAATTCTTATTGGTGACATGCTTGACACAATGTATGAAGCAGGCGGCGTAGGGCTTGCCGCACCACAGGTCGGGGTGCTTAAACAGGTTGTAGTAATAGATGTGACAGAAGAAGGAAATAACCCAATAGTCCTTATAAATCCTGAAATACTGGAACTTTCAGGAGAACAGACAGGACAGGAGGCATGTCTTAGCGTGCCAGGCAAATCAGGAGTTGTCACAAGGGCAAACTATGCAAAAGTAAAAGCATATGATGAACATATGAAAGAAATAATTGTTGAGGGAGAGGACTTGCTTGCAAGGGCACTACAGCATGAAATAGACCACCTGTCAGGTATACTGTATGTATCCAAAGTAGAAGGGGACTTAGTAGACACTTCACAGGAGATGGCAGAGTAATACCCTGGCATAATGCCCTGGCAATTCCAATGTGTCCCACCCAGCAGCACGCTTCCGCTTGGATGAAGCACGCAATGGTGCATAAAACCCTTATGTTCCTACGGAACATTTAATACAGGGTTTAAGCACCAGCGGCTTCAAACAGCTGCTTCTGGGAGCACATTTGGAAATTGCCAGGTACGGTATAGCAGTTTATAATGTGTTACAGAAGGAAATTTAACTGCTGCCAGGGCACTATGGCGTCACCGGCGTTTAAATCTAGTTTTGAATGTTTCGTTAGAAACGTACGGATTTTATGCGCCGTTGCGTACGCAATCATAGTGTAATGCCATTTAGTTAAGGGTTTAGGTGTAAAATATTTTATAAATTACCAAAGTATAAGCTGGCTGGCAAATTCCAAATGTGCTTACATGAACAAGCTGTACGAAGCCGCTGGTGCTTAAGCCCTGTTTTTTAGGGCTTTATGCATCCATTGCGTGCGAGTCCAAGCGAAAGCGTGCTTGTTCATGTAAGACACTTTGGATTTGACAGCGCATCACATCATTGTTAAATTCCAGCATCTCCCTTAACTTAATGACGTGTAACTCTATAAACTGCGGACACTCCCATATACCAGAAAACCGGAAGGAGATACTGATTGTGAGAATAGTTTTTATGGGTACACCGGATTTTGCGGTGGAAACTTTTAACTGCCTGGCCAACAGCAGGCATGAAATTGCTGCCGTTGTTACACAGCCAGATAAACCAAAGGGCAGGAGCGGCAAGGCTTCACCGCCGCCTGTGAAGGAAGCTGCCCTTAAAGCCATAGAGGAGACTGGCAGGGATATTAAGATATTACAGCCAGCCAGGGCAAGGGAACAGTGGTTTATTGATGAATTAAAAAACATTAACCCTGATGTTGCCATAGTAGTTGCATTTGGGCAGATTTTAACATCAGAAATCCTTTCCATACCTAAGTATGGCTGTATTAATGTACATGCTTCACTTCTTCCAAAGCTGCGCGGCGCTGCCCCTGTACAGTGGGCTGTCATTAATGGTGACAAGGAAAGCGGTGTTACTATTATGCAGATGGATGAAGGGATTGACACAGGGGATATGCTGCTTGTCCAAAAATGTGCAATAAGCCCTGGTGAAACAGGCGGAAGCCTTTTTGACAAGCTTGCTGGTTTTGGCGGCCCTATGGTTCTTGATGTGCTTGATATGGCAGAAAAGGGGACTTTAAAGCCAGTAAAACAGGATGAAAGCCAGCATACTTATGTAAAAATGTTTAAAAAGGAAACAGGGCATATAGATTTTAACATGCCTGCCATAAATATAGAAAGGCTGGTAAGGGGATTAGACCCGTGGCCTGGCACATTTACACATATACATGGAAAGACACTTAAAATCTGGAAGGCATTTGTTATTCCAGAAGAAAAAGCAGCAGAAAACGGAATAGATACAGGGGAAAAATTTATTGCCGGGACAGTTGCCGCTGCCAGAAAAAATGATATAATTGTAAAAACAGGTGATGGCTACCTTGCAATTACCTCATTGCAGCCAGAAGGCAAAAAAAGAATGGACACAGGTTCATTCCTGAGAGGATATAAAATAGAAAAGGGAGAGCGTTTTGAATAAAGACAGTTGCAATATACGTGCATACGCCCTGGATATTATAACAGAAACTATGGAAAAAGGGGCGTATGCAGATAAAGCGCTCCACAGCGTTTTAGACAGTGGTGTTATTCCAGATAACAGGGACAGGGCATTTCTTTCAAGGCTCTGTACTGGTACAGTTGAACGTGTGGTTACACTTGACTATATAATTAACTGTTTTGCAAGCATTAATGTTAATAAAATGAAACCTGCCATAAGGAATATAATGCGTATGGCTGCATACCAGGTGTTTTATATGGAACAGGTACCTGACAGCGCCGCCTGCAATGAATCTGTAAAACTTGCTGTTTCACGGGGGTTTAAGGGCTTAAAAGGGTTTGTCAATGGCGTGCTGAGGGGGATGGTGCGTGGAAAGGATGGCATAAAATACCCTTTGCGCAGTGATGGTTTTATTTTATATGCTTCAGTTAAATATTCCATGCCAGAATGGATTGTGGAAAAATTCTGTAATGAATATGGCATGGAAGTTACAGAAAAAATATTAGATACATTTATAAACGGGGACAAATATCTTACATTAAGATGCAATGTTTCCAAGGCAGATGTATCTGGAATAACAGGACTGCTTAAAGCAGATGCCAGTGGTATAGTTATAAATAACGGGGTATTTTTTGAATATGCCTTAAAAACCAGCGGCTATGGCAGCCTGTCTGTGCTAAGTGCCTTCAGGGACGGGCTTGTACAGGTACAGGATGAAAGCTCAATGCTGCCTGCTGCAATTGCACAAATCCAGGAAAATAATACAGTTATTGACTTATGTGCAGCACCTGGCGGCAAGACACTACATGCAGCAGATTTGCTAAATGGCACTGGAAAAGTAATTTCATGTGATATTTCCCGTAAAAAAACAAGGCTGGTACATGATAATGCCAGGCGGTGCGGGTTTAAAAATATAGAAATATATGAAAATGATGCCAGGATATACAGGCAGGAATGGGGAGGAACAGCTGATATTGTTATAGCAGACCTTCCATGTTCAGGGCTTGGTGTTTCTGGTAAAAAATGTGACATAAAATATAAGACAAAACCTGGTGATATAGAAGCACTTGCTACATTGCAAAGGGAAATACTAAGTGTGGCGGCAAAATATGTAAAACCTGGCGGCAGGCTTGTATATAGTACATGTACAATAACACATGAAGAAAATATAGATAATTTCAGATGGATATGTGAAAACCTTCCATTTGAAAGTGAAGACATAGAAGAGGCATTGCCTTTATGTCTTAAAGGAAAGACAGGGCATAACGGGTATATACAGGTACTTCCACATATGGCAGGCACAGACGGTTTCTTTGTGGCTTCATTTATTAAAAAAACAGGACGGTGGTAAATTGGCAGAAAGACTTTTAGTGAAAACAGATATTAAAAGCCTGGATTTTGATGAATTAAAAGAATTTATTGAAAGCACTGGTGAGAAAGCGTTCAGGGCAAAACAGGTTTATGGGTGGATGCACCAGAAACTTGTACAGTCATTTGATGAAATGTCCAATATTCCAAAAAGCCTGCGTGAACGGCTTTCGGAAGGGTGCTTTATAGAAAGTACACGTATTGCAGGAAAACAGGTGTCAAAAGATGGCACAGCCAAGTTTTTAATGGAACTTTCTGATGGCAATAAGGTTGAAAGTGTACTTATGAAATACAAACATGGCAACAGTGTGTGTATTTCAACACAGGCAGGCTGCCGGATGGGATGCAAGTTCTGTGCTTCAACGGTTGGAGGGCTTATAAGGAATTTAACCCCTTCTGAAATGCTTGGCCAGGTTTATGAAATACAGCGTACTACAGGGGAACGTGTTTCCAATGTAATACTTATGGGTATTGGTGAACCGCTTGACAATTATAACAATGTTGTTAAATTTATAAGGATGCTTTCGGACAGCAATGGCATTAATATAAGCCAGCGCAATATAACACTTTCTACATGCGGCCTGGTGGAAAAGCTCAGGGAACTTGCAGATGAAGGCCTGGCAATAACAGTTGCTGTATCACTCCATGCCCCTGATGATGTCCTGCGCAGGCAGATAATGCCTGTTGCATACAGATATTCCATATCTTCTGTTATGGAGGCATGCAGGTATTATATAGAAAAAACTGGAAGAAGGGTGACATTTGAATACAGCATGATGGAAGGCGTTAATGACAGCAGCGCCCACGCTGGAAAACTTGCCAGGCTTTTAAAAGGCCTGAACTGCCATGTGAACCTGATACCACTAAACCCTGTATATGGGCGTATGGGCCAGCGCCCTGCTGTAGAAGGAATACAGCAGTTTAAATTAATACTTGAAAAAAAACATATTAATGTTACTATTAGAAGAGAGATGGGCAGTGACATAGATGCTGCCTGTGGCCAGTTACGGAATAAAGACAAAGGAGGGAAACTACATGAAAGCATATGCGAAAAGTGACGTTGGAAGAAAACGTTCAATGAACCAGGATTATTTTTATTGCAGCGACAGCCCGGTTGGTAGTTTCCAGAACCTGTTGATAGTTGCAGACGGGATGGGAGGCCATAAGGCTGGTGACCATGCCTCGAAGCTTTGTGTAGAAAACATAGTAAAGTCAATAACGGAAAGCAGGCACAGCACACCTGTTACAGTAATGAATGAGGCTGTTATGGGCGCTAACAGTGCTGTATACAAAGAAGCAATAGAAAACCCCCAGTTTAAAGGGATGGGAACTACCATAGTGGCATGTACGCTACAGGACAGGACTTTATATATAGCTAATATAGGGGATTCGCGTTTATACTTAATTAACGACGGGATAAAGCAGATTACAAGTGACCATTCACTTGTAGAAGAAATGGTTAAAAATGGGAACATAACAGAAAGCGAAGCGAGAATCCACCCACAGAAAAATATTATAACACGTGCACTTGGGATAGAAGAAGAAGTAAGGGCAGATTATTTTGAAATATCAGTAGAAACATCAGATATTGTACTTATGTGTACAGACGGGCTTACTAACATGATAGAAGATGATGATATTGAATATATTGTGAAACATAGCAGTTCCATACAGAAAGCTGTTAATTCACTTATTGCCAAGGCTAATGAAAATGGTGGTTATGATAATATTACAGTAGTTCTTGCAGAAATAGATTAAATAATGCCAGCATGGCAGAATGGAGGATGTAATGGTTAGTCCGGGAATGATGATAAGCGAAAGATATGAGATTATCGATAAAGCCGGTTCCGGCGGGATGGCAGATGTATACAAAGCTAAATGCCACCGCTTAAACAGGTTTGTTGCTATAAAGATTTTAAAGCAGGAATACAGCAGTGATGCAAAATTTGTAACTAAATTCAGGGGCGAGGCACAGTCTGTTGCCGGCCTTTCACACCCTAATATTGTAAATGTCTATGATGTTGGTGATGATGACGGGTTACACTATATAGTAATGGAGCTTGTGGAAGGGATTACCCTTAAAAAATTTATTGAAAAAAAGGGCAAACTTGATGTAAAGGAAGCAACTGGCATAGGAATACAGATTGCACAAGGAATGGAAGCAGCACATGCGAGCCATATTATACACAGGGACATTAAACCACAGAACATTATTATTTCAAAAGAGGGAAAAGTAAAAGTAACAGACTTTGGCATTGCAAAAGCTGCTACTTCAAATACAATTACATCTAATGCAATGGGTTCAGTACACTATATAAGCCCGGAACAGGCAAGGGGCGGTTATAGTGATGAAAAAAGTGATATATATTCACTTGGGGTCACACTGTATGAGATGCTTTCGGGAAAAGTGCCATTTGAAGGGGAAAGCACTGTTACAGTTGCACTTGCGCATATACAGGAAGAAGCTGTCACACTTGATGTAGCAGAACCAGGCATACCACACAGCCTTTCTAAGATAGTACAGAAATGTATGCAGAAAAAGCCTGATATGCGTTATATGTCAGCAGCAGCGCTTATTTCAGACTTAAAGCGCTCCCTTGCAGAACCTGACGGCAATTATGTCATGCTTATGGAGAACAGTGCCGATTCTTCGCCAACAATTATGATTTCTGACTCGGAACTGGGCGATATAAAGAAGGAAGCAACAAAAGTAATGCCAGAAACTTCCAGGCGTGAAGAAATCCCTGATGAAGATGTAATAGACCCAAAACTTGAAAAAATACTGAAAGTATGCAGTGCAGTTGTAGCTGTTATAATTATAGTAGTAATACTGCTGATTATTGGCAAAGTCAGCGGATGGTGGGGCGGCAAACCTTCTGGCAAGCCAGAAACAACACAAGAACCACAGGTTACGGATTCACCATTGCCTTCTGAAGACAATAATAATAACAGCCTTATAGAAGTTCCTGAACTTAAGAACCACACACTTGAAGATGCAGAAAGAATTCTCGAAGAGGCAAGGCTTAAATATGACCCACAGCCTGTTGAATCAGAGGCAGAAGCAAATATGGTTACAGGACAGGAACCAGAATTTGGTGAAATGGTTGAAGAATATACAACGGTAACAATTTATTACAGCCAGGGTGAAGCTGATGTAATAATACCAGAACTTGAAAATTACTCTGTTGATTCTGCCATGACAAGCTTAGAGGACTATGGGCTGTCTATATCAGGCAAGGCAGAAGTATACAGTGATACTATAGAAAGTGGCAAAGTATGCGGTACTGAACCAGTTGCTGGTTCGGCTGTAAAGAAAGGCACAGCAGTTAAAATCCTTGTAAGCAAAGGGCCTGAAAGCAAGATGGTTAAAGTCCCTAATATTGTAGGAAGAAGTGTTTCAGTTGCACTTGACAGGCTTGCAGAGAAAGGGCTTAAAGGCAATACTGATAATGTCAGTTATATATATTCTGACAAATATCCAAAAGATACTGTTGTAAGCCAGTCCATTGCAAGGGATACAGAAGTTGAAATAGGTACAGTAATTGACTATGCTGTAAGTCTTGGGCCAAAGGTTACAGCTACACAAGAACCAGATGAGCCAACACCTGAGCCTACAGAAGATGTATCATATGTTTATAAAGGAAGCGTAACAATAAGCGGCAACCCGTTTGATTTTGCAGATGACAAAGGTTTAATAACACTTGTGCTTACACAGGATGGGACTAAAAAAACGGTCTGGGAGGGTGAACTTGGTTATGATGACTTCCCAAGGAAATTTGAAGTAAAAGGCTGGAGCGAAAATAACGGGACAGTAACCCTGTTCTTAGATGGCGCTGCAACTGGCAACTCATATAATGTAGAATTTAAAAAGGTCAGTGATTAAATGGAAGGTAAGATAATACGTGGCATAGCAGGGTTTTATTATGTAGATGTAATGGGTACTGGTGTTTTTGAATGTAAGGCAAAAGGAATATTCAGGAATAATAATGAAAAACCGCTTGTTGGTGATAATGTGGAACTGGAAATCCTGGATATGGAAAATATGCTTGGCAATATTACCAGGATACTTCCAAGGAAAAATTCTATTATAAGGCCTGCTGTTGCCAATGCAGACCAGGCAGTTATAATATTTGCAGCATCATATCCAAAACCAGACCTTAACCTTCTTGACAGGTTTCTGCTTATGATGGCAATGCAGGATATTCCTGTATCAATCTGTTTTAATAAGACAGATGATGCAGACGG
The DNA here is from genome assembly GCA_910579085.1 of uncultured Lachnospiraceae bacterium. Taxonomy (GTDB): domain Bacteria; phylum Bacillota; class Clostridia; order Lachnospirales; family Lachnospiraceae; genus Butyribacter. The sequence continues at coordinate 19,130 of CAJTRU010000002.1, forward strand.
GAAGTTTATTTTACAGCTTTCGGGAAACTATAAAAACAGCGGGTGCAGAGTTTTCCTTACAAGTACTGTTACAGGCGCAGGACTTACAGAATTTAAGGAAAGCCTGGAAGGCAGTACTACTGTGCTTGCCGGCCCTTCAGGCGTTGGCAAATCTTCTGTACTTAACCAGCTGTTTCCAGAAGCAGGGATGGCTGTAGGCGATATAAGCAGCAAGATAAAAAGAGGCAGGCACACAACAAGACATTCGGAGCTTTTCGGGATGGGCGGCGGCACATATATTATGGATACGCCAGGTTTTACATCATTAAGGCTTCCAGATGCCAGAAAAGAAGAAATAAAGGAATATTACCCTGAGTTCCAGGAGTATACTGGAGAGTGCAGGTTCTCAGGGTGTGTCCATATTAATGAACCTGGCTGTGCAGTAAAGGAAGCAGCTGGAAGAGGTGATATTTCCCAAAGCAGGTATGATAATTACAAACAGTTCTATGAAGAAATAAGCCGTTTAAAGAAGTATTAAGGCGGCATGGCCTGTCTTGTATAGGACATGGCCTGCTGCCATATATGGCTTAGGAAATGGAGGAGATTATGGCAGAACTTGCACCATCTATATTAGCAGCAGATTTTAACAGGCTCGGGGAGCAGATAAAAGAAGTTGGAAATACAGGTACAAGATACCTTCATATAGACGTTATGGATGGGTTATTTGTACCATCAATTTCATTTGGAATGCCACTTATTGAGTCAATAAGAAAAGAAAGTGGTATGTTTTTTGACGTACACCTTATGATTAATGAACCAGCAAGATACCTTGATGAGTTTGCAAAGGCTGGGGCTGATGGTATTACAGTACACAAGGAGGCATGCGCCAGTTTAAAGGAAACCTTAACCGGAATAAATAAACTTGGGCTTAAACCGTCTGTTTCAATTAACCCTGAAACACCAGTACAGGAAATAGAGGATGTGCTTGACATGGTATATATGGTTCTTGTAATGAGTGTGCACCCTGGTTTTGGCGGACAGAAGTTTATTCCTTCTTCACTTGAAAAAGTACGCTGGCTCAAAGAAAAAAGGGAAGAAAAAGGGCTTTCATATAAAATAGAGATTGATGGCGGCGTTAATAAAAATAATATTGCAGAAATTGCAGGGAATGGCGTTGATGTAATTGTTGCCGGCACGGCAGTTTTTAATGGGAACATTACAGGGAATATTAATACATTAAAGGAGGTTCTGTAGTATGCTTCTTGAAAACCTTGCTATAGGAAGGTCAGTTGAAATTTTTACCAACAGGGATGAATACTGCTACCATCTGACGAGCAAAATAGAAGAAACAAGCCCAAAGAGGCTGTATATAACATTAATAGCTACTAATACCAGGGTATTTGAATTCAGGCCAGGGGATAAGATACGTATTGTTTACAGGGATAAAGACCAGATATGGGAATGGGCAAATGTTAAGGCGGGTATTGTTAAGAAATATGGCGTTAAAATGCATTATTTTGATATTGTGGACGGAGGCAGGTCGTTTAACAGAAGAAATGCATACCGCGTAGCTATAGATGAAGAGGTTATGCTTGGTTATTATGACCAGTATGGCACAACTGCCAAAAGTGCAGATATGCAGAAGTTTAAACTGTCTGATGAGGCCAGCGCCCCGCCTGCAATGATGGTTCCTAACTTTGTAAAAGGTGTTGTGCGTGATATAAGCGCAACAGGCGTAGGTGTCTGTAGTAATTATGAGTTTAGTATTGATGATGCAATGTTTTTTTCTATTTCATCAGGTTATGGGAAGCTTACAGCAAAAGCAAGGGTGGTAAGGAAAGTTGAAACGAACCCTGCAAAAAATAAATTTTCTAATTATTATGGATGTGTATTATTACAGACAGATAATAAACTTTCAAAGCATATTGCTGATATACAGCGTGAAGCAATAAAAGCACAGAGGCAGAAAAAAGAGGAAGAAGAACTTGACAAAGCACTTGGAAAGCTTGAAAAGGGAATTATAAGCAATAAGAAACTGGCAGGCAAAAAGAGCGGACTGCATGGGGTAAAGGGTATAAAAACGGCTGCTGATGTTGAACAGGCAAAAGAAAACAAGAAAAAACAGCCACGTCCTAAAGTAGAAGGCATTGTCACTATGGATGAAATGCAGGAAAAACTTGAGAAAAAGAAAAAAGATAATAAAGCACCGCAGCCACAAATAGAGGGGATAAAAACGGCGGGGCTTAAATAAAACCTGGGAGGTATTATGGCTGGAAGGACTCTTATATTAGGCGGTGGCGTAATTGATTATGGTTTTGCAAAAGAATACATAAAAGGGCAGAAGTTCGGTACTATAGTTTGTGCAGATTCAGGGCTTGACGCTGCAATAAAACTCGGTCTGGATATTGATTTTCTGCTAGGTGATTTTGACAGTGTACAAAAAGATACACTGGCACGTTTTATGGAAGAAAATGCTTTAAACAGCAGCAATACTAAGTTTGCCAGGTATCCTGCTGAAAAAGACTATACAGATATGCATCTTATACTTGAGTGGGCCGTAGAACAGAAACCGTCTGAAATTATAATACTTGGTGCAACAGGCGGCAGGCTTGACCACCTGGTTGCCAATATAAATATCCTTATGCTTCCGCTTGCCAGTAATATACCTGCATATATTATAGACAGGAATAATAAATTATGCCTTACTGGCAGCAGGCATGTTATTAAGCGTGAGGACAGCCACCTGAAATATATATCAGTTTATCCGCTTACAGATAAAGTTACAGGTGTAAACCTGCAAGGTGTAAAATACCCTCTTGAGGATGCAGTGCTTGAAAAAGGCGGCAGTACAACGGTAAGCAATGAATTTGCAATAAATGCCACAGAGGCTGTGGTTTCACTGGATACAGGTATTTTAATAGTTATACAGTCAGGGGACTGATGTACTGGTTCTGTATTGTGTAATGGAGGGGTTAATGGAATTTCAAAGCATACTGTTTGCAGATACATCTGTGGAACTGGATAAAAGCATGCCAGCATTTTTCCAGGATTTGCATTTAGATTATATATTAAATATTATAAAGCACCATACAACAGGGGATTACCAGACAGACCATTATTATTATACATTTCCAGGCAGCCGCCAGCTTATAGATTACCGCCAGCAGGTATTTAAGGATTTAATGGATAGAGGGCTAAGACAGGCTGTATACAATTTCTGCTATGGTATGAAGCAGTCACGCCATTCTTATATGCTTTCACTTGAGTGTGGCGGGGATATAAGGGCAGCAGTGTACCATTTAGAAGCAGCACTTTTATACTGGAAGGCGCTGGAAATGTTTGGGAAGTGCCTGGACAGTTTTATGCCAGTTTCAAATGGAATAGAACTGCTTAAAGATTATGTTTTAAAACATATTGCAGAATGTCAGGAAAATGGGTTTAGCAATGCGGCAGCAGGTGCAAAAGAGATTTTTTCACAGATGCGTTTCTGTATGGATTTAAACCATGAGGGTGTTACAATTAACGTGAAGGATAATACAAAACCAGGGGAAGAAGAGCAAGAAAGGAATTATCTTGCAGAGCTGGCAGTTTTACTTCATGGAAACTGTGCAGCCACAGAAAACCAGACTATTCTAAAAAGTATTTTCCCAAATGCATTAGAGCCTTCATATCTGGAAAATGCCCTGGTTAAACTTCTTAAGAAAAGTAATCCAGGCGTTTTTAAGGAAATCCAGCTTTTTTATAAAAATTATAAGGACTTTTATCCAGAAAAGTTACTGCGTTTTGAAGAAGAAGTGCAGTTTTATCTGGGGTTTATAAATTTTAAAGAAAAGACAGAAGCACATGGCAGCAGAATGGCTGTCCCAAATGTTACAAACACAGTTGCTGGTACAGAAGATAGCAGCTTTTCGGGTACTGGGATATATGATATTGCGCTTGTCTGGAAGAGTGCAGGCAGGGGTTATAAAGTAGTACCAAATGATTTCTGTTTTGGCCGCCATCCATCTTTCTTTGTGGTAACAGGGCCTAACCAGGGAGGCAAGACTACATTTGCCCGTTCAGTGGGACAGGCAGTTTACTTTTCATTAATGGGGCTTCCTGCCAATGCTGCATTATTTACCATGCCTTTATTTAAAGGGATTTCAACACATTTTGAAGCAGAAGAGAAAATCCAGTCCAATTCTGGAAAGCTTAAAGAAGAGATAGACAGGCTTGCGCCAATGATGAAGCAGGATAAACGCTGTAACTTTGTAATACTTAACGAACTTTTTACAACAGCAACAACAAATGATGCCCTGGTTATGGGGAAAAAAGTAATGGCACATTTCCTGGGGATGGAATGTTATGGAATTTATGTAACCCATATACAGGAACTTGCAGAAGAAACGGAGAATATTACAAGCCTTGTTGCACAAGTTGAAAATAACAGCCCTGATATGAAACGGACTTACCATATAGTGCGTATGGAAGCACAAGGGTATGGATATACTGGGCCGCTTGTTAAAAAATTCCAGCTAAGCTACGAAGATATTATAAACAGGCTGGAATAATATAATTAATGGGAGAATAGTATGACAGATTCTTTTTTGCTTTATAAAGACTCTTCAACAGAAGGCAAAAAACCATATTTTTCTAAATATGATATAATAAAAGATTTAAACCTGGATATTATTTTCCGTACAATGTCAAGGGGCGATGTGCTGGTTTCTGAAAATATTAACAGGATAATGATGCTTCCGCTAAAAACGCCAGAAGAGGTTATTTACCGCCAGGAAATAATAAAAGATTTATATAGTAACCAGGAATTGCTGCAAGAAATATATGAATGTGTCTTACAACAGCAAAAAGCGCTTATAACATATAAGGAAGAAACAGATAAAAACCGCTCAAGGCAGGCAAGAAAGGCAAGCCAGATTATAGAAACATTAAATTACCTTGGCAGCGGGCAGGATGGGCTGCTTTTTATCTGCCAGCTTTTAGAAAAATATAACGGGAAGCTTAAATCAGAAGGGCTAAAAGGATTATATACACGGCTTTGCAGCCTGCCGCTTAAAGAAATAAAAGAAAAGCTTGAAGATATGGATTTCTTTGTATCAGGCGGTGAAATTGGTTATACTTTCCAGTTTGGGGGAGGGCTTAAAATTGACAATGCATCTGTTAATTACTGCCATGCCAGGCAACGTATACCAAAAAAGCAGAAACAGGGAGGTTTTAAGAAACTATATAATAAATATGTTAAAAAGAATTCTGTCCAGATTAATAATAATGAAGAACTGCAAAAGGACGTGGGGTATTTAGAAGAATTTACACTACAGCATGTACTTGGCATATTCCAGCCTTACCTTTCAGAAATGATGTTGTTTTACAGCCATTTTACAGAAGAAATAGCGTTTTATATGGGTGTAATTAATTTTATGAAACGCATGGAAGAGCTTTATATAACACTTGTAATGCCAGAACCACAGCAAACAGGGACAAAAGATACAGAATTTAAAAACCTTTATGAACTTTCAATGGCAGTTTATATGCAGAAAAAACCTGTATGCAATAATATTTCCCTGATGGATAATAAGCTTGTAATGGTAACAGGTGCAAACCAGGGAGGCAAATCAACATTTTTAAGAAGTTATGGTATTGCACAGGTTCTTATGCAATGTGGTATGCCGGTTCCTGCGGACAGGTTTTCTGCACCTATTTACAGCCAGATATTTACGCATTTTACCAGAAGAGAAGACGAACAGTTAAACAGCGGGCGTCTACAGGCAGAACTTGAACGTATGGATAAAATGGTATCAGCAGCAAAACCGCATAGCCTCTTCCTTCTAAATGAATCATTTGCCAGTACAACAGAGAAAGAGGGTTCACAAATTGCGGGCGGAATACTTCATGCATTTTATGATAAAGAAATTACAACTATTATGGTGACACATTTGTTCCAGCTTGCCAGGTCACTTTATAACAAGAAGCTGGAACACGCAGTTTTTCTTGTAGCAGAAAGAAAAGAAGATGGAACAAGGACTTTCAGGATGGTACAAGGAGAACCAGCATATACAAGTTATGGAACAGATTTATTTAAGGTTCTTGAAGATAATATAGTTTAAAAAACCTTCCATTTGAGCACAATAACTAAAAGGAAATTTAGTATAGTGTCTTTAAAAGGAAGGTTTTTATTATGGCACAGGAAAGAAGGTGTTTTTGTGGATACTAATGCATTATTTAAACTTACAAGCGGTTTATTTCTGCTTATTGCAAAGACAGATAAAGACAATGGATGCATTATAAACACTGTATTACAAGTTACAGCATCCCCTGTACAGATAGTAGTTGTTGTTAATAAAAAGAATTATACACATGATATGTTAAAAGAAACAGGAAATTTTAATGTATCAGTACTTTCAGAAAATGCACCAATGGATATATATAAAAGGTTTGGATATGCAAGCGGACGTGATACTGATAAATTTAATGGATTTAATGATATATCACGTTCAGAAAATGGCATTTTATATCTTACAGAATACAGTAATGCCTTTTTATCTGGTAAAATAACAGAAGAAAAAGACTTAGGTACACACACACTTTTTATAGCAGATGTAACAAATGCGGAAATTATTACAGAAGATACATCCGTAACTTATGACTATTACCAGAAAAACATTAAAACTGCCAGTGCACCAAAAACTGATGGCAAAAAGGGATTTGTATGTACAGTCTGTGGTTATATTTATGAAGGCAACGTACTTCCAGAAGATTTTATCTGTCCTGTATGCAAACATGGGGCAGAGGCCTTTAAACCATTATAATAAATGATAAGATATGCTATTAAACGGACGGTTTCTGTGCCAGACCCACAAAAGTGCCCCTTTTATGGAATAATTGATGGCATCTGGCACGCAGAACCTGCCATCATAAATCCGCAAAATAAGCAGATAACTGTAAATTATCCATCTTACTGGATTAATATAGAAAACGTGTTATAATACTGTAAAAGCCATGACAGCGGGAGAGTTATGGCTTGGATTACTGGAGGTATAATCTATATGAAAATCTTGGTAATACCGGATTCATTCAAAGGAAGCCTGACATCAGCAGAGGCTGGAAGAAGCATAGAAAAAGGCATTAAAAGAGTATACAGCAATGCACAGGTTACTATAATGCCTCTTGCAGATGGAGGGGAAGGTACAGTAGATGCACTGGCATATGGCTGTAATGGCAAAATATATAATATAAATGTTACTGGCCCGGCCGGCAGAAAGGTATTATGCAAATATGCAGTTATTAATGGTAATACAGCAGTAATTGAGATGGCTGGTGCGGCAGGCCTGGCAATAACCAGTCCTGAAGAAAGAAATCCACTTTATACAACTACATATGGTGCAGGAGAAGTTATAAAAGATGCAATAAAAAGAGGATGCCGCAAGTTTATTATTGGCATTGGTGGAAGTGCTACTAATGATGGCGGAATTGGGATGCTACAGGCTCTTGGCTTTGGAATGGAAAATACAGATGGAAGACCAGTGGCATATGGTGCGGCAGGCTTAAAAGAACTTGCTGTTATTACGGAAGAAAATGTTATGCCAGAATTAAAAGAATGTAATTTTAAAATAGCCTGTGATGTAACAAACCCATTGTGCGGGAAAAATGGGTGCAGTGCCATTTTTTCACCACAAAAAGGTGCAACACCTGCCCTGGTAAAGCAGATGGATAGCTGGATGGAAGATTACCAGGCACTAGTAAAAAGAACCAGGCCACTAGCAGATGGCAATATTCCAGGTTCAGGAGCAGGAGGCGGTATTGGCTTTGCATTTTTATCATTTCTAAATGCAAGTTTAGAACCAGGTGTGCAGCTTATACTAAATGAAACTGGTATTACAAACCATATAAAAACAGCAGATATTATTATAACAGGAGAAGGCTGCATGGACGGGCAGACTGTAATGGGAAAAGCACCAGCAGGTGTTGCAAAGATTGCAAAACAGTATAATAAACCTGTAATTGCGTTTCCAGGATGTGTTACAGACCAGGCCTCTGCTTGCAATAATGCGGGAATTGACGCTTTTTTCCCTGTTTTAAGGTCAGTATGTACTTTGGAGGAAGCAATGGAAAAGGACAGGGCGCAAAGAAATATAGAAGATACAGCAGAACAGGTTTTCCGTCTTATAAAGATAATAGGTACTATAAAATTAAATTAGATAAAAACTAAATATATAATATACCAGAAAGTAAATAAAAATAACTTTCTGGTATATTAAAATGCAAAACAGGTATATTACTGGCTTTTACGCAGTGTGACAGCACTTGCAGCACTGCGTTTTTTATCATCATTAATTGCAGCATAATGCTTCTTGGTAGTATTTACATCATTATGTCCAAGTACATCTGCAACAAGATAAATATCACCTGTCTGGTGGTAAAGTGCTGTACCATATGTACTTCTTAATTTATGCGGGGTTATATGTTTAAATGTTGTAATCTGGCTGGCATATTCTTTTACAAGGTTTTCAACAGCCTGTACTGTAATGCGGCGTTTCTGTATAGAGTAGAACAGGGCATGTTCATGGCCTTCTTTAGGTTTAACTATACATCTTGAAATTTCTATATAATTGCCAAGTGCTTCAGCAACTTCATCACCAAAATAAACATATTCTTCTTTGCCGCCTTTGCGTATAATCCTTATTCTGTTTTCTTTAAAATCAACGTCTTCAATATTTAATCCGACACATTCTGACACACGTATGCCAGTTCCAAGGAACAAGGTAAATATAGCAATATTCCTTAGTTTATTCTTTTCATAATATGTTTTTTTAATGCCTTTAAGGTCTTTGCCGCCATGTTCAACAAGCGCTAAAAGCTCATCAACTTCATCATTATCAAGACGGATTATTTCATGTTCGTGTATTTTGGGCATGTCGATAACCTCAACAGGATTATTTTTGATGATTTTTCTTTTCTGGTAATACATATAAAAACTACGTAGTGAAGCCATTTTACGGTGAAGCCCGCGTTCATCATTAGTATATTTTTTACCATTGTAATAATATAATTTAAGATATTCCATATATTCCTCAATATCTACAGGTTCAAGATGCTCAAGATGTTCAAGTTTTATATCAGGGATAATATCAACATCCAGGCCAGAATTTTCAGATACAAGAAACCTGAAAAAAGTCCGGAGGTCATATGCATAACCAACACGTGTCCTCGCAGATGTAGAAGGTTCAATGCCACGGAAAAAATCTTTACAGAATTTTGGCATTTCATTTAAAAGATTTCTTAACTTTTGTGTGTTCTGTTGTATACTTTGCTGATGATAAGTTTCATTATTTGATTTGCCCATAAAAATTCTCCTTTATAATTTTAGTTTTGAAAGAACAATAGTATATTTTTAACTGGTAATTAAATTATAGAGCATTATTTTTATTTTTGCAACATCTCTTTGTTAAACTGGAATTTATCAAAGAGATAAAAATATATATAAATACAAAAAATTACCTCTCTTCCCCTGCCTGCTTCCTGCTATAATACCGCAATATGTTTAAAACACATACAGGGTTTCCAGATAAAACTGGAAACCCTGTTACAAGCCCTGTTACTTTTTAAGAAGCTGTCTGTTCTGCTATAATTTTCCTAAGTTCTTCAATATCTTTGCCAGATAGCTTCTGGTCTGCCAGATATACAGATATAAAATTAGAAACCGAACCATTATATAGCTGGTTTAATAAAACCTGGGTTTCTGTATCCTGTATTTTCTTTTTAGAAATATTTGCCCTGCATATAAACCCTGGGTCTTCCCTTATAATAGCACCTTTATCAATAAGCCGTTTAATTACGGTATATGTAGTGTTTTTTTCCCATCCGATATATTCTTTAATAATTTTGGCAATATCCCTCGCAGCTAATGCTTTATTAGACCATAAAAGCTCCATTACATTTAATTCTCCTTCATGTAACCGTATTTCCCCCATTTAAACATACCTCCTGAAATGCCTGTAGTATCCTATATCGTTACAATAGTAAAGCATAAGAAAGCACAAATTAAAACAGCCATATTTAATGACTGGTAAGTTCTTAAATATAACTGCCCGTTTCCAATAGATATATTCTACTATTGGTAGTAACCAGTGTCAATACAAATATAAAATAATTTATAGTATAATTTCCGGGTTAAAACTTTATTTGTACCACTCAGTTTTCTATTTCATATAATATTACAAATACTTTCTGGAGGATTTTTATTATGTACTTATTATTTGGGATTTTAATTCTCATATGTATACTTTTCTCTCTTATTTTCCATATAAGAAAAAAGAGAATAATCCGTAAAATCTGTGAAATGCAGCTTGAACAAAAAGTTTGCCTGCTAAACCAGATTATGGAACCATTTGGATTTTGTTATTCCCCTTCACAAGATATAATTACCTCACGGACTGATGCATGGCAGAAAAAGTTTGGATACTGCGCTTTATATGATAAAACAGCAGTCCATTTTTCTATGGTATTTGACTGTGAGCCAATTTATTTTAACTATAATAACCGTACCTGGATGTTTGAGTTCTGGAAAGGCCAGTATGGAATAAGCACTGGCGCTGAAATTGGTTTATATTGTGCTGACAGGGTTTTAAGCCCGTGGGAATATGATAAAACACTTTTTCATGGCATAAGTGACAAGGAACTGATGCCCGTTACAATGACAGCATATTATAAAGGAAGCCCGTTATTTACTGCCTGCCAGCCGCACTGGTGGCTTACAGGTTTCTGCCCTGGCAGGTTCTGCTGGCCTGGAGACCTGGCACTACGTGTTTCTATTACATTTAAAAGCGAAAATATGATGTACTGTTTTTTAACCAGCCTTGTACAGTCAGGCTATATAAAATGTGGAATTTCAGTCTGCGACATGACAGTTTCATTTATGTTTGTAAAACCATTTTCCAAACAGCCTTGCTGTAAAACCTGCTTTAGCGCAAGATGGGCACAATTTAAAAACAGGCTTTTCTGTAAATTGTATATGTGGGTAACAAGGCCTTTCAGATGTACACTTGACAAAATTTTATATTTATATTATTTTCTGCCTTTTGCATTCAGGCATATGCTTTGCATGAAGAAACACAAAAAGCAGAAATTCCGCAAACCGCGGAGAAAGGAAAGACGCAGGCATGGGATTTGAAAGCCGTATCCAGAAGACATTTGACAATTCCCTTAATCTCCCGCTCTATCCAGGTTCAAAATATGTTATATTCAGTGACTGCCACCGTGGCACTGGCAGGGCAAATGATAATTTCCTGCACAACGAATTCCTTTACCTTGCTGCCCTGCGCCACTATTACCAGAAAGGATTTACTTATATTGAACTTGGTGATGCTGATGAATTATGGGAAAACCGTTCTATGCAGAGCATTAAGGAAAACCACATGCAGAGTTTTGAAATGCTTTCACTGTTTTACATGCAGAACCGCTTTTTTGCAGTTTATGGCAACCATGATATAACTAAAAAAAGCGGTAAATTTCCTAAAAAGCATTTCTTCTCTTTTTATTGTGTCAAAACACTTTGCGACAGGCCGCTTTTTCCTGATATTACATTTTATCCAGGAATTATATTACATGATAAACTTAAAGGCCATGATATTTATATGACACATGGACACCAGGCAGATTTGCTTAACAGCACATTCTGGCGTTTATCACGTTTTCTGGTGCGTTATGTATGGAGGCCTCTGGAAAGCATTGGAGTTCCAGACCCGACAAGCGCTGCTAAAAATAATACCAGGAAGAAAAAGTCTGAAAAGAAACTGGCAGGATGGGCACTGGAAAATAAACATCTGCTTATTACAGGACATACACACCATCCAATGACAGGTTCTAAAACCTCGCCATACTGTAATACTGGAAGCTGTGTACATCCTGCTGGTATAACTGCTATAGAAATAGAGAGACGCAATATTACTCTTGTTAAATGGTTTGTAAGTACTAAAAAGGATATGGAATTATATGCTTCACGCGAAATACTCGGAAACCAGGCATCAATTGATGCATACTTTTAATAATACTGTTTTATACAACAGTGTATAATATTATAATATTACAAATCCCTGGAAAATTAAAATATTTCCAGGGATTTGTTTTTTTACTTGTTATTTTAATAGATTACTGGTATTATACTGGTAATCTAAAGGCGGCTAAAAAATATTTTATAATAAAACCGTTATAATAAAGAAAGGCAAGGGTTAAATATGGATAAAAAAGCATTATGGATTTCAACTACCAGAAAAGATTACTGGACCAATAAAGAAATCCCATATATTACAGAAGAAGACAAAAATAAAGATATTATAATTGATGCAGATACTTGTTACCAGACAATGGACCAAAAGCCATGGGGAGGCTGTTTTGCTGACCGTGGCTATATGGCTATGGAAAAGCTGCCAGACCAGCAGAAACAGAAAATTATAAATTCGCTTTTTGGCGATGACGGGCTTCATTTTACAACAGCACGCCTGCCACTTGGCAATAATGATTTCTCAGATACGCATAAATCATATAATGAAAATACTGGTGATTTTTTAATGGAACATTTCAGCCTTGCAACAGATACAGCTTATCTCCTGCCATATATTAAAATGGCACTACAGGCAAGGCCAGATATAGACTTTTTTGCAACTCCGTGGTCACCACCGTCATGGATGAAACAAAACAACTGTATACATGGAACAGATGATAATAACAGGATTATCTTCCAGCCAGAAATATTAAAAGCATACGCCAGGTATTTTATAAAATATATTGAAGAATACAAGAAACATGGTATACATATAAGCGCTATTACACCACAGAATGAACCTACAATGAATACACTTTACGCTTCATGTGTATGGACAGGCGAAGAACTTAATGTATTTATAAGGGATTATTTATATCCAGCGTTAAAAGAAGCAGGTATTAATAATACAGAAATATGGCTTGGTACATTTACAGACTCAAATGCTTCCCTTGTTGTCCCTGCACTTGAAGATAAAGAAACAAACGGGATAATAGATGCCGTATGCTTCCAGTGGTGGGGTTCTTATCTTGGAAAGGCTGTACAAAGGGCATATGGCAAGAAACTAATACAGTCAGAAACAAAATGTGGTGATGGCAAAAATGACTGGAACTATGCAGAAGAACAGTTCGGCTGTTTTAAAGAATTTCTGGAAGCAGGCGTAACCCGTTATTATATATGGAATATGGTACTTGATGAAAAAGGCGCAAATACTGCAAGCAGTCCCTGGTACCAGAATTCACCAGTAACCGTTGACAGCCATACATCGGAAATTACTTTCTGCCCAAGCTATTATCTTACAAAACATTTTAGTAATTTAATAGCAGGCGGTGCAAAGCGCATAGACGTAAAAATTAAATGCAGCTGCCAGGATATAGATATAATTGCATTTAAAAATCCTGATGGAAAAGTTATTACTGAGATAAAAAATGGTTCTGATACAAATGTAACACCTGTAATAGATATCTGTGGAAAATTAATACAGCCAGAAATAGAAGCACATTCAATTAATTCATTTATAACCAGTAGTAAATAAATGTACAGGCACACTGGTATTTTACAAAATACATTATGTTTGTTAAAACAAAAAACTTCCTGGAACAATGTATTTTTACATAATTCCTTGGAAGTTTTTTTGTTTTAATCTTATTATTATACTTTTATTTAAAGTAGTAAAACTATACAGTTGCTTCAACTAATATTTTATCACCAATTAAAATATGTTTTATTCCAGTCTGTTTGTTTTTGTTAAAATTATAACTAAGCATATAACCTTTCTTTAAATGATAATGTTCCAGGTAATTTGCAAGCTGTTCTTCACCACGCTGGTTATATGAATTACCACGCCATATTTTTAATTCAATTATTATCTGTTCGCCATTATAATCTATTATTACATCTGTACGTTCCATATTACGGGTTCTGGACTCAATATAATAGTTACCTGTTCCATTTATAATTGGTTTAAGATATAGTAAAAAGTATTTTCTTCCATCTTCTTCATTAAACCTGTCTGTCTGGTCTCCATATAAATCATTGAAATGAACTATAAACCGTTCTAATAAAAGTTCCATATCCAGATAACCATTATTTATAAAACTGTTTTTATCATGCAGGGCGGCTTTATAAATATCCGTATTCTGGTTTCTTGCAGATGTTAAGAAAAAGTTATAGAATACAATTTCAAATATTCTGTTTGTAATTGCAACTGTACCATTAATATTTTTTATAAAACCAAACATTTCAGCCATTGAAATTTCCTGGTCTAATGGGTTATAAGCAATTTCTTTTCCTGTAAATAAAGTTAAATAAACAATTTGTTCCAGCTCTGGAAAATCATATAGTTTATTTATCATAGACTCAAAAAGGGTATTTTTTTCTCCAATAAGAACTTTTTCTGCTTCAAGAAAGCCTTTATATGTCCATGCTGCTTTAAGTTCTGGAAAATTTTTACTTCCTGCAATTTCTTCATCAATAATTTTACAAATTTTTGATACAAGAAAAGGATAACCTGATGTATATTCATAAACCAGTTTTGCTATATTAGAAATGTCCATTCCTGTAGCATGGTCTTTTTCATAATCCTGTAACATTCCTGAAATATCATTTTCAGAAAACCCCATTTCAACTTTGAAATCTGCTGCGATGTTCCAGGGACTGTTATTTTTGTGTTCTTCACCAGGACGGAATTTGCCTTTAAGGTTTTTTATATCATATACACCTGCCAGGATAACTGAATGTAATGCTGGTGACTGGCCACGGTCAATATAATATCCTCTTAACTGGGCTAAAAAGTCAAGAAATACCTGGTTATTTGCAGCACTGTCAACCTCATCAATTACCAGTACAAGCGGTTTGTCTGATACTTTGCAGATATCACTTATATATTGGAATAATTCTACTAATTCTAAATCTTCTATATTCTCTTTTAATGCTTTTTCAAGATTTTTTACTTGTTTTTCCATTTCCTTTGTAATGCATATTTCCAGGTTTTGTATTATACGTATAAATGCTTTTGCAAATGCCACCGAGAATGTATTTTCGTTTTTAAATTTTGCACTGCTCATTTGCATCTGGAAATCCATGCTTATTACATAATATTCATCTGCAATATAATCTTTTAAAGCCCTGAGTGTTGTTGTTTTGCCATACTGGCGTGCCCTGTTTATTGTGAAATATTCACCTCTGTCTATATATTCTTTAATCTGTGCCAGCCTGGAACTAATGTCAGCCATATAATGTAATGTCGGGTTACAGCAGGCAGTTATATTAAAGATTTTTCCCATCACATCCCCCTTTCCTGCATTATTCTCTTTACATAGCCAGGAAGTCCATTATTGACATCTGGTTACTGTGTGGCATATCTCCCATCAGCCCCATGTCTGCCATTGCTTCTACTACTTTTTCACTTACTTTGCAGCGGTTTTTAAAATCCTCACGTGAAAGGAATTTACCTTTACTTGCTTCATCTTCTATCATTTCCGCCGCTTTGTCACCAAGCCCGTCTATTGTGGAAAATGAAGGCATAAGTTTTCCATCTGTAATCTGGAAACGGTTTGCTTTTGCCCTGTATATATCAAGTTTTACAAATCCAAAGCCTCTCGCATACATTTCCTGTACTATACGCATATCTTCATATGTATCTTTTTCTTTATCTGAAAGTTCATTTTTACGTTTGCGGTAATCTTCCATATAATACTCAAGCCTTTCCCTGCCAAGGCACATAAGTTCATAGTTAAATGATGTTGCACGTATGCTGAAAAATGCGGCATAATACGCAAGCGGGTAATACACTTTAAAGTATGCTACACGTATAGCCATCATAACATATGCGGCAGCATGTGCTTTTGGGAACATGTATTTAATACGTTTGCAGGATTCAATATACCATTCTGGCACATTACATGCCAGCATATCTTCTTCCATATCAGGTGTAAGTCCTTTGCCCTTACGCACACTTTCCATTATTTTAAATGAACGTTCATTTTCAACACCCATACGGATAAGATATGTCATAATATCATCACGTGTACATATTGCAGTTGACAGTGTGCAGTCACCATTTGCAATAAAATACTGCGCATTGTCAAGCCATACATTTGTACCATGTGACAGCCCTGAGATACGTACAAGGTCAGAAAAGTTCTTTGGCTTTGCTTCCATAAGCATCCCATGCACAAACTGTGTGCCAAACTCGGGCAGCCCAAGGCAGCCAAGTGTACATCCGCCAATATCTTCTGGCTTTATTCCAAGTGCTGTTGTGTTTTCAAAAAGTGACAATACTTTTGCATCATCCATTCTTATCTTTGAGGCGTCAACATCTGTAAGGTCTTCAAGCATACGTATCATTGTAGGGTCCTGGTGCCCAAGTATATCAAGTTTAAGCAGGTTGGCATCTATTTTATGGTAATCAAAATGTGTTGTAATTATCTTAGTAGACATATCATTAGCAGGATGCTGTACTGGCGTAAATGTATAGATTTCTTCACCCATTGGAAGTACAACTATACCACCTGGATGCTGCCCTGTGCTCCGGCGCACACCTGTACATCCTTCAGAAATACGCTCTATCTCTGCTTTACGCTTTGTTTCCTCATGCTCTTCATAATACTTTTTAACATAGCCGTATGCTGTTTTATCAGCAAGAGTGCCAACCGTGCCTGCCCTGAATGTGTGTCCTGCCCCGAATATTACTTCTGTGTAATCATGCGCATTACTCTGGTATTCGCTTGAAAAGTTAAGGTCTATATCAGGTTCTTTATCACCTTTAAACCCAAGAAACGTTTCAAATGGTATATCATGGCCGTCTTTTTCAAGCATATGCCCACATTCCGGGCATTTTTTATCTGGCATATCACATGCAGAACTTCCAGCAAATGCCTTTACATCTTCTGAATCGAAATCATAGTAATGGCATTCTGGGCAGTAATAATGTGCTGAAAGCGGGTTTACTTCAGTAATTCCTGCCATTGTTGCAACAAATGATGAGCCTACAGAACCTCTTGAACCTACAAGGTAGCCATCTTCATTTGATTTCCACACAAGTTTCTGTGCGATAATATACATAACTGCATAGCCATTGCTTATAATTGAATTAAGTTCCCTTTCAAGCCTTTCTACTACTACAGGCGGAAGGTCTTTACCATATATTGAATGTGCCTTATTATAGCAGATTTCCCTTAAGTCATTATCTGAATTTTCAATTTCAGGCGGGCATTTCCTAGGGCTGCATGGACTTATATAGTCAATCATATCTGCAATAAGGTTTGTATTGGTTATAACAATTTCTTCTGCTTTTTTAGAACCAAGGTACTGGAACTCTGAAAGCATCTCTTCTGTAGTCCTGTAATAAAGCGGCGCTTGCTGGTCTGCATCAGCAAACCCCTTTCCAGACATAATAATGCGCCTGTATACTTCGTCTTCTGCATTGAGGAAATGTACATCACATGTAGCAACTACAAGTTTATTATACTCTTCTCCAAGTGAAACGATTTTACGGTTGATTTCCATAAGGTCGTTCTCATCCTGGATATGCGGAAACCTGTTATTATCACGAAGCATAAATGCATTATTGCCAAGTGGCTGTATTTCAAGGTAATCATAAAATTTAACAAGCCTGTCTATCTCTTCTTCTGGCCTTTCCTCAAGTATTGCCCTGTAAAGTTCCCCTGCTTCACAGGCAGAGCCAATCATAAGCCCCTCACTATACTGGAGGTACAGGCTTTTAGGAAGTTTTGGCCTTCTGTTAAAGTATTTAAGATGGGACTCCGACACAAGCCTGTACAGGTTTACACGGCCCGTTTCATTTTTAGCCAGTATTACTGCATGGTATGATGGAAGTTTCCTTATTGTTTCATCACCAGGCCTGCCAAATTCGTTAAGGCCATCCAGTGTAGTTATCCCCTTGTCCTCAAGCCTTTTTACCAGTTTTATAAATATTTCTGCCGTAGCACCTGCATCATCAACAGCACGGTGGTGGTTCTCAAGTGAAACACCAAGGGTTTTTGCAACTGTGTCAAGCTTATATTTTTTAAGTTCTGGCAGAATTGCCCTTGACATGGAAACAGTGTCTATTACAGTAAAATCCGTGTGTATTCCCCTGTCTTTTGCCTTCTGGTATATAAATCCTGTATCAAATGAGGCATTATGTGCTACAAGAACCGCATTTCCGCAGAAATCAAGGAATTCTGGGAGTACAGTGTCTATTGATGGTGCATCTGAAACCATCTGGTCAGTAATGCTTGTAAGTTCCTGTATATTATAAGGTATAGGCCTTCCAGGGTTTACAAATGTACTAAACCGGTCTGTAATTACATTATTGGCAACTTTAACTGCCCCTATCTCTATTATTTCATTACTGGCTGCCCCAATACCTGTTGTTTCAAGGTCAAATACAACAAATTCACCAGTAAAATCCTGTCCCTTGCTATTATTTACTGTATTTATAAGGTCATCTACAAGATAAGCCTCAACACCATAGATAATCTTAAGGTCATCACCAGGCTTTAAGGCATGGTCTGCATCTGGAAAAGACTGTACTACACCGTGGTCAGTAATAGCCATTGCCCTGTGCCCCCACCTTTTAGCAGTACTTACATAATCACCTATTGACATTACAGAATCCATTTCACTCATTTGTGTATGTGCGTGAAGTTCAACACGCTTCATTCCCTGGTAATTATCCATCCGTTTTACACGTTTATCCACACCCGGTTTAATACCACGTATAGAAGAAATAGTAATTTCCCTGCTGAATGTATCATAAAGTGGTACACCTTTAAGTTTAATAAACTTTCCTGCCTTTATATTACCACGTATTACATCAGCTTCTTCTTTTGGAATAAATATTTTAGCCTGTATTGTATCTGTAAAATCAGTTACATTAAACATATATATGATTTTTTCATTTTTAATCTCACGTTCTTCTGTAGAAACAACCTGGCCTTCTATTACAGCTTCCCCAACTTCGCCTTGTATATCAGCAATCTTAATAATATCACCATCACAGTTTCTTCCATAGAAACATTCTTCATCAGCACCTTTGCCAAAGCCCTGCCCTTTGTACCTGCCTTTTTGCTTGCTATTGTATTTCTTATTGTAATCTTTGCTGTTATTATTTGCGCCTGCCTGCGTCCTGGAAGATGGCGGTTTCACAGGATTTTCTGTATGGCTGTCTTTCTCTTTTTTATCAAACATTTCACTTGCAAGGCTTGCACCTGCCATTGTGGCATAATAATTATCTTCAGGATTAACGTTATCGTGCAAAGTATTATTCTTTTTAACAGAGTCCTTGCCAGTGAGAGCCTGCTTTACATTACTGCCAGCCTGCTTAGGCTTATATACAACAGGCCCTGCCATACCATATGTACCAGTAGCTGGAAGTTCATTTATAGAAACTGGTTCAGTATATTTTACATTTACAGATATCTCAAAAGATGCTTTCATACTGAATATCCTGCTTATAATTTCTGCCAGCTTCCCTTCCCTTGCCCTGTACATGCTGTCATCTTCACATGAAATATTGATTATACTGCCTGCAATATCCACATTTCCACTGTATACCATATTAAATTCAAGTATATTATCCTCTTTTAAAATAAGCAGTATACTGTCATGGTATTCCTCCCAGAAATTCCCAGGTGTATATTGTGATGACAAATTAAACCTGTCATAAACCTTTGCTGTATAACCTGCCCTTCCAAGTACTCCAGCCAAAGCATATTCAAGCAGCCCTATTTCACGGTATGCAATAATATGGCTGCTTTCTATATAGATTTCTACTTTTTTAGTTTTTCTTATTACAACAACCCTTGAAACCACAACATCTTTAAAAAGTTTTGCCTGCCTGTCTGTCAGGTTTAAATTATCAAACGTTTCAAGTAAAGGTTTTTCCATTGGATTTAATCCCCCTTAAGCCTTTGCCATCCAGTAATTTTTTATAATACTTATATTTCCTGCATTAAAAGCCTGCCAATATATTATTATAGATAACAGGTTAAGCTGGAAATACTTTAGTACAATTTTCTAAATCCTCTGTCTCATTTTCTGAAATATATATTTCTGCACTTTCTGACAAATCATTCTTAAGAAATTTCTTCTTCTGGAATAACTCCACAATATCTTTATAATCCTGGGCAGCATTTTCTGTTTTAAGCCATATGCCAAGCAAATCCCTGCCATTTTCTGAATCCAGGCTGCTGTCAATATAATCATACCCATTATCCTGTATTCTGCCGTCCGTAACTTCTTCTATAGAATCGGGTATTTTATAGCGCAAATCTAAATCAGGATTTACAAGTTTAGTCGGTTCTAATAAAATAATAATCGTCTGCATTACTTTTCCTCCATTTTAACTCCATTTTCTATATTAATATCTGAAAATAAATTATTAGAAATACTGCTGTTATCTTCAGTAAATTTTTTAAAATCTTTTCTAAAAAGTGTATAACAAATACTTTTACTCCCTATATACGAATATTCTTTTTTATGTGCAAGATGTTCAAGTAACAAAGTAAATAAAGCAGAATGTTCTATCTTTACATCACATAAGCCACATTTTATTCCATTTTTAATACAATTAATATATTCTGATATATTAGATTTAGAGTAAATATTACCACAATGTGCCAGCAATAAACTCTCACAATAAGTTTCTCCATCAACCTGGTTTAGCTGTATATTATCTTTTATATGTTTTTTAACATCATCTACATTAAAATCTGAACTTAACATAAACTCTTCAAAACATGCTGGCAGAAATAAATCTAATGTTTCAAGATTATCTCTTCTTTCAATAATATCTAACAATATATTTCCAAACTTAGGATTATCTGCAATAACAAATGGGCTCTTTTTATGTTTAAGATACTTATAAATACGGTCTTTGCCAGATGCAGCACAAAAACTATAGCCTGTTTTTTCTGTATAATATTCTGCAATAGATTTTGAGTCTTCTGTAATATAAATATCATTATCAATATATGCGTGCTTGTTTATATTTACAAAAGCTTTTGATAATTTAAATGGAGGACTAGTATTATCCAGAACATAAATAGCATCAACAGAATAATTAATCTGTTTTATTTTCATTCTGCCAATTACAATAGCAAATCCATTAACTTTCTTAAGTTTTCCAAAAAAATCATTAAAATTATTTGGAGAAAAGTTAAGTTCATCTATTATATAACATACTTCATTTGTTACATGGATTTGTGGCAATACAGTGGTATTATCAAGAAAAACCAGCGGTATATTTGATTTTAACCTGCTATTAATATTTGCTGCTTCCAGAACAGCATATAATGCAGTTTTGTATACACCGCTTTTTTCACCTGTAGATTTATACCCTCCAATTACATTAATATGATGTTGGAATTCATATTCTAACACATCTGAAGAAATTTTAATCATTATATTTTTCCTCCAGCCAGCCATCAACTAAATCATCATAATTATCCAAGTCAAAACTTGTACCATCTTTTTGTAAATCCAGCCTGCGGAGATAACGTTCTGGTAAATATCTGTATGTCAGGACTGTCCTGTCACAATACTCACAAAAATCAGCAACACATTTAAATGCATTGTCTCCACACTGGGTAACATTAAAAACTATTTCTGGATATAACCATATAAGTATTGCTGTTTTAGAACCTGTACTTAAATATTCAGGAGGGATTATCCTTCCGAGCCTGTCTTTTAATACAAATCCGTCTACTAATTTTGTACCATCTACATAATCCATAATTATTTGTACAACTTTATTAGTAAACCAGAATTCTTTTTTATTTATAGAAAAAAAAGTCCTGGAATCAACATACACAGGCATTGTTGTTTTTCTTTTCTGAAAAATCAAATTAAGCATACCAGCTCCTTTATTATTGACCAAACTATAAAAATGCTTATCTGTTAAATTTCATTCCATCTATACAGTTATTATATAAAAATTCTTTAATTTTATATGTGTTATTTGTTTCGTAAAATTCAATTAACAACTTGTAGAATTCATTTATATCTTTCTGGCTTACAGTTATAATCCCTCTGCCATATTGTATCATTATCTTATTACCAATAAGCATCGCCAGCCGTTTGTTGCCCTCATAAAATAATTGTGCCCTCATAAGATATAACATAATATCTAATGCATTATTATATGGCCCAGCCTGGCTGGCAGTAATTTCATGTATTTTATTACATATTTTTTCTTTATCTGGCATTTCAGAAATATATTTTGTACCACCAATTCTTACTTCTTCCATTCTTATGCTTCCAGCATTTATAATTGTAAACCTGCCTAATAACATATGGACTTTTTCTATAAATTCCAAATCCAGTTCATCATTAATATGTCCTAGTAAAAACTGCCATGCATGTTTTAAGTCATTTATAGCATTTATATCCTCTATTGTATATCCAGATACAGACATACCATTATAAACTGCCTGTGTATCTGGATATGTTATGCCAATGCCTTCAAGATTAGCGCTTTTCCAGATATAATCCACAATATTCCTTTTGGCAAGAAATATATTTTCTTCTTGTGTCATATTGTATTTTGAATTCATTATAAGCCTGTCCTTTATGCATCCTTGGCATGTTTTATAGAATAGCCTGCCTCTTTAGCATATCCGTTTAATTCTTCAAGCAGTTCTAAAGGACATGGAAATAAAACAAGGTCATCACCATCAAATTCAATATTAGCAATACAATAGCCTTCAGATGCCCAGTTTCCATCCAGCACTTCACACCACTCAAATGTGTCTGCATCTTCATCAAACCAGTCTGCATTTATTGGAAGGTTATAGACTTTTGTGCCATTAAAGTCTTGTACAACGTCTATAAAATCTTCCAGGAACTCACTTGTATCTACCTCACATACATAGCCATATTTCTGAAGAATATCAATCATTCCAAGCCATCTTATCCCGTCTTCTTCAACTTCACCTTCTTCTATATCCTCTGGAGTAATCCCACGTTCATCATAATCTACAATGTTATTTTTAAAATATGTATCTGTGTCATTAACACAGATATTTATATCATCCATTACATCATTGTCATCATTTGAAATTATTTTTGCTATTTTTTCAATTGCATTTTTCTCTGGCATGTTTTAAACCACTCCTTTATATCTTTTTATTATATAAACTTAATATCATTTAAACATTAGATATGCTTTAAACTACGTATATTAATGTTTTACTATGTTTTTCACATATAATTTTATACACTTTATTTTGCCAGTTCTGAAAAAATCTCTTCTTTAAGTACATCAAGAAGTTTATCTTCAGGTACTTTCTTAATTATTTCACCTTTCCTTATAAGAAGTCCCTCACCTTTTCCGCCAGCAATGCCTAAATCAGCTTCCTTTGCTTCTCCTGGCCCGTTTACTGCACATCCCATTACAGCCACTTTAAGTTCTTTGTCTGTAATAATATTCTGTACCATTTGTTCAACTTCATTGGCAAGTTTTATAAGGTTTATCTGCGTACGCCCGCAGGTAGGGCATGATACAACTGTAACACCTCCCTTTCTTAAGCCAAGTGTCCTTAAAATTAATTTAGCAGAAACCACTTCCTGTACAGGGTCTTCTGTAAGTGAAACACGTATAGTGTCACCTATTCCCTGGTAAAGAATATTTCCAAGCCCAATAGCAGATTTTATATTTCCGCTTAACATCGTGCCTGATTCCGTAATTCCTACATGAAGAGGATAATCTGTCTGTTTTGCAATAATCTCATGTGCCTTTATGCACATAAGCACATCTGAGGATTTTATACTGATTACAAGGTTGTCATATCCCATATCCTCAACCGCTTTTACTTGCAGAAGTGCGCTTTTGACAAGCCCGTCTGCTGTAACACCGCCATATTCTTTTATAATTTCTTTTTCAAGTGAACCACTATTTACTCCAACACGTATTGGGATATTTCTTTCTTTTGCCGCACTGGCAACTGCACGTACTTTGTCTTTATCACCTATATTGCCTGGATTAATCCTTATTTTATCTGCACCGTTCTCTATTGCAGCAATAGCAAGTTTATAATCAAAATGTATGTCAGCCACAAGTGGTATGTGTATAGCTTTTTTTATTTCTTTTAACGCTTTTGCAGCTTCCATGTCTGGAACAGCACATCTTATAATATCACACCCAGCTTTTTCCAGATTGTATATCTGTTCTATTGTAGCATTTATATCAGATGTTTTTGTATTGGTCATAGACTGGATTGCTACAGGATTACCGCCGCCTATTTTTACGCCGCCTATATTAACCACTTTTGTATTATACCTGTACATAAAATCCTCCATTCCTGCCGTTTCCAGACGATACGGCTGCACTACTGCAAATAATCCAATATTTAATATCACTATACAATTATTTAATAATCTTAATTATATCATTATACATTACAAATACCATAAAGAGCATTAGGACTACAAGCCCTGCAAAGTGTACAAACCCTTCCTTTTCCCTGTCAACAGGCTTTCCACGTATAGCCTCTATAAGTATAAATACAAGCCTGCCGCCATCAAGGGCTGGAAGCGGAAGAAGGTTCATTACACCAAGGTTTGCACTAAGCAGTACTGACATATAGAGCATCTGTATTATTACAGCCATTATTCCAAGGCTCTTGCTCTGGTCAATAGCACTTCCTACAACATTTACAATACCTACAGGCCCTGACACATCATTCATTGACAGTTTACCCGTAATTAGCTGTCCAAGGCTTGCAACAGTGGTAACTATCCAGTATTTTACTTCAACAAAACTATATTTAATTACATCAAGTGCGTTTCCGCCTTTTTCATCAAATGCAGCATTAAAACCAAGTGTATATGTCTCATATTCTGCTGGCTGGACCATGAATTCCTGTTCTGTCCCGTCACGTTCTATTAAGAAATTAATTCCACTTCCGTTTTTATTTACTGAGTTCATTGCATCGCTAAGTTCGCCTGCATTGGACACATTAACACCATCTACAGATTTTATAATGTCGCCTGCTTTAATGCCTGCTTTCTCAAATGAACCCCCTTCTGTCACCTGTGTTATCTTAGTCCCTTCTTCCCTGTCCGATGGGTATGAGAAGCCAAAAAGGCTGGCTTTATAATAAGGGTCAATACTAAATGTTTTAGTTTCACCATCACGTTCGACCACAACTTCAACTTTATCACCTGTAAGCGGATGAAGCTGTGTGTAGGTAAGTATTTCACGTCCTATAGTAATCTTTTTGCCATTAATGCTTTTAACCACATCCCCTGTTTCAAGCCCGCTTTTATCTGCTGGCTGGTTTGTGTATATCTGTCTTATTACAGGATAATCAATCCCCGAATATGAAAGTATTATAATTGCAAATACAAATGCAAGTATAAAGTTAAAGAATGGGCCTGCAAATACTACTGAAAATCTTGCCCATACACCTTTGCTGTTAAATGAGTTTTCAGCGTCATTGTCTTCATCTTCACCAATCATTGCACATGAACCGCCGATTGGAAAAAGTTTCCACGAGTATTTTGTTACATCCTGCCAGTTTTCCCTGCTTTCAAATTCTTTCTGTGAGCATAAAAGCTTTATTACATGGCCATCTTTTGTTTTAGCATATGTTATTAACCTTGGCCCCATGCCTACGGAAAACTCTGGAACGCCTATGCCGTTCTTTTTGGCAAGGAGAAAATGTCCTAGTTCATGTATTACTACAATCACTGTAAATATAAGTAATGCTACGATAATATTCATTATAAAACCTCCATATTTTACAAATATCTGCTTTCAATATACCTGTAAACATCCTGTTCCACTTCTAGTATATCACTTAATGACGGATTATCAATATTTTTATGTGCTGCCATACATTCTTTAATAATTTCTGTTATCTTAAGAAAACCTGTCTGGCCAGCAAGGAACATTGCAACCGCTTTTTCATTAGCAGCATTAAATACTGTAAGCATACTGCCTCCAGCCTCTCCTGCTTTATATGCAAGTGCCAGGCCTTCAAATGTTTCCAGGTCAGGTTTTTCAAATGTAATCTGTGGTATCTTATAGAAGTCAAGGCGCTCTCCTGGAAGGTGGTTTCTTTCAGGATAACATAGCGCATACTGTATAGGAAGCTTCATATCTGGAGTCCCAAGCTGTGCAATTACTGCACCGTCTTTAAATTCTACCATTGAATGTATTATGCTCTGGGGCTGGATTACTACCTCAATATTTTCAAGTTCCATGCCAAAAAGCCATTTAGCTTCAATTACTTCAAGGCCTTTGTTGACCATTGTTGCGGAGTCAATAGTAATCTTTTTGCCCATTGACCAGTTAGGATGTTTAAGCGCATCAGCAGGTGTTATATTGCTAAGCATATCTTTCTTCATTCCACGGAAAGGCCCGCCTGATGCAGTAAGTATAATTTTTGACGGTTTATTGCCATGCTGTCCCCCAATACACTGGAATATTGCTGAATGTTCACTGTCAACTGGGAGAAGCTTTACTTTATGTTTATTAACCATAGGCATAATAATATGCCCTGCTGTAACAAGTGTTTCTTTATTGGCAAACGCTATGTCTTTTCCTGACTGGATTGCTTCTATTACGGGTTTTATGCCTATCATGCCAGTAACAGCAGCAACTACTGTATCTGCACCTTGTATTGCTGCACATTCTGTTAATCCTTCCATTCCTGTTACAATATCTATATGCTTATAGTCCCCGCCTTTTGCCTCAAGACGTTTTTTTAATACAAGTGCCTTACTGCTGTCATATACACATGCCATTTGTGGCATAAACTGTTCTATCTGTTTTTCAAGAAGTTCTATATTATTTCCAGCAGCAAGCGCTTTTACATGCAAACCACTGTTATTTTTAACCACTTCAAGTGTCTGTGTCCCAATAGAGCCTGTAGAACCAAGTATAACTATTTCTTTCATTTTTTCTCCATTCCTGTAAAGATGGCACAGCTTGTTTTATAAAATAATAAATTCCACTAGATAATATACTACTGGTGCAGTAAATATAATACTGTCAAACCTGTCCAGAATTCCGCCATGCCCTGGTATAAGGTTTCCATAATCTTTTATATCATGGTTTCTCTTAATTGCTGATGCAGCAAGGTCGCCAATCTGTGATATAACAGAAGAAACCGCACCAATTAAAGGAAGCTGCCACCATATATCTTTGTTATCATAAAATACTGCCGCAAATATAAATCCTATAAGTGCCGCACCTGCAACCCCGCCGAGGCAGCCTTCTATAGTTTTATTAGGGCTTAGTTTTGAAGGCATTTTATGTTTTCCAATAAGTTTCCCTACACAGTATGCACATGTGTCTGAACCCCATGCCCCTATATATATAAACCATACAAGCAGATGCCCGTCCTGTACAAAGCGCACTTTAAATACAAATGACAGCATTATTGTAACATATATAATCCCAAAGAACAGCATTGTTATCTGTTCTGAATTAAATCTTGGATATGAAACCACATAACATGCCATAAATACCATTAAAGTAAATATAATCCACATTACCAGGTATTCATATTCATTTTTTAAAAGCAGCAAATCTGTAACAATACTTGAAATATACCCAGCAAGTGCAGGAACTGTTCTCTCCATTCCAACTGCTTTGTAAAGTTCATACAGCCCAATTAAAGAAATTGCTGTTATAACCCAGAATAACGGATATCCTCCGTAAACCATAAGTGTAATTGTAACTGCCATAAGAACAATTCCGCTGGCAAGCCTTGTCCTGAACATTTTATTAATCCTCTCTGTAAGTTATTATTTTACCCCTCCAAAACGCCTGTCCCTCATCCTATAGAATTCCACAGCCTTTTCAAGTTCCTTTTTATTAAAGTCAGGCCATAGTACATCCGTAAAATAAAACTCTGAATATGCGAGCTGCCATAGAAGGTAATTTGACAGCCTTTGCTCACCACTTGTCCTTATCATAAGGTCAGGGTCAGGAATATCATATGTATCAAGATGTGATGAAATAACATCCTCATCTATGCTGCCTATATCCAGGCTTCCGTCTTTTGCTTCCTGTGCAATTTTCCTGATACAGCGCGTAATCTCATCCCGGCTTCCATAATTTAGCGCAACCTGGAAATGAAGCCCTGTATTTTGTGCAGAAACTTCTTCAAGTTCCTGGATTTTTTCCTGCAAACTCCTGTCAAGACGTGAGATATCACCTATTACACGTACCTGCATATTGTTTTTTCTGCTTGTATTAATACAGTCCTTAAGATAACTGCCAAGCAGTTTCATAAGTGCATCCACTTCATCTTTTGGCCTTGCCCAGTTTTCAGTAGAAAATGCGTACATTGTTACATATTCTATACCCATATCCCAGGCAGCAGCACATATCTTTTCAACATTCTTACTTCCTGCCGCATGGCCTGCATTACGTGGAAGCAGCCTTTTCTTAGCCCATCTTCCATTACCATCCAGAATAATTGCTATGTGCCGTGGTATGCCTCTTTTATCATCTGCCATATCTGTTCCCCTTTATAAATATTCCCAATGTAACGGCAAAATATTAAAGGACAGGCTTATGCCTATCCTGTTATGCCAGTGTAAATAATTTTTATAAATAATTTCCAATTCTGTCTTGTTAATTTTAACCTACTTATATCCTGCTGTCAAGTTTTGTTACAAACACACCATGTCCTTTTCATAAATTTCCAGTTATCTTTTGTTATTGGACGGACGGTTTCCAGTGCCAGAGCCAGAATATTCCATACAAGGGGTACGCTTCCGCTACGGTAAGCCACGCAACGACACATAAAGCTATGTCTTTAATGTTCCAAAATAAACTGGCGTTTCTTTCGTAACATTAAAGATATATCTTTAATGCCGGCGGGCTTAAAGTACCCCTTTTATGGAATATTGCTGGCATCTGTGCACTGGAAACCTGCCATAATAAACCTGTAATAAAACATATGGTATAAGATAACTGTAAATTATGGGGTGGCGTGGATTATTCCGCCAGCCACTTGCCAGACAGTGTAATAGTAACAAGTAAACAATAGTTTAAATATATTTATGTACGGAGAATTTTTTCCATTGGTTTTCCTTTAGCAAGTTCATCTATCAATTTATCTAAATAGCGGATTTCCTGCATAAGCGGTTCACTAATATCCTCTACACGGATACCACAAACAACCCCTTTTATTAATTTACGTTTTGGATTTAAGCTGGGTGCTTGAAGAAAGAAATCCCCATATGTAATACCACCGTCCAGAAACCTGTTTAAATCTTCTTTACTATATCCTGTCAGCCAGCATGTAATTTCATCTACATCCTCCCTTGTCCGTCCCTTCTTCACAGCCTTTGCAACAAGTATTGGATAAAGTTTTGCAAACGTCATATTATATATTTTTTTCATTTGACATAACATTTCCCCTTTATAAATTTATTATTCTTTACCAGTGCAATATTTGCATTTACTTGTGTATTATAACACAAATCTGAAAATATTCCTGTTAATATCTGTTAAATACCAGATAAAATATTAAATAATTATTATTCCAAAACCCTGTACCTGTTATCCTGCATAAAATAAGAATTCTAAAGCCCAGAATGTAAGGTCACATAACAAAGCATTTTTATCTTTATAAGAAGCCTCAAGCATTACATCTGTATATGGTGCGGGGTATTTTAAATATTCTGGTGAATAATGCTTATTATATGGCTTTTTAAAATCCAGATGCAGTATACCATCTTTACTAAGTGCTTCATTTATATTATCCGCTGACTGGCGGATAACTTCTGTTTCCATTCCTGCTCCTGTCATTGCAATTTCAGTTAAAAGACGCCTGTAATTTATAACATCAATTATACCAGCTTTAAATGCGCGTATTGGCCTTATAAGCGCAAAAAAAGGAGCAATGTATTTACTTTTTATATGTACATGCATATTATTATCCGGCTTCATAATAACGTTTATATGGTTAAAGGCATCTGAAAGCATATGTATGATAATTTCCAGTTATCTTGTGTTAGTGTAAAAACGGACGGTTTCTGTGCCAGAACCACAATATTCCATACAGGGGTACGCTTCCGCTACGTTAACCCACGCAGCGACACATAAAGCCAGTATATTATATATTCCAGATAAAACTTACGTTTCCCTGGAATATATAATATACTGGCTTAAATGCCGGCGGGGTTAAAGTACCCCTTTTATGGAATAATTGATGGCATCTGGCACGCAAAACCTGCCATCACAAATTTACAATAAAACACAAAATAACCAGATAACTGTAAATAGGGTGGAGGAATTATTCTGCCAGCCACTTATTATACGATGTAGTAATTACTATATGTGGTATTATACAAAAACGACGCCATTTTGCTTCCTTTTGTCTAAATCACCTGCCCCACACCATAATTTCCAGTTATAATATTTGCTTTGCATGTATGTTGTATTTTTTGTGTTTGCTGGTGTACAGCATGTTTCCAGTGTTCCATCTAATATTATTCCATGACAGGGCACTTCAGCACCGCCAGTGTTTGTATCCCGTTTTAAATAAAAAAAGGAACGGCAGTTTCTTTTTTTATAGGGATACTATGCACTGCTGCGTGGGCTGACGTAGCGCAAGCGTGCCCTAGAATGGAATAATTTAGTGGAACACCAGAAACCCTGCGTCCGTCCACCAATAAAAGATAACTGGAAATTATCCATAAAAAGTATTGACACATGCTTGATATAAGACCATACTGTATAATAATATTGGCAAAATCCAAAAAACATCCTGGTTAGTTACAAGATGCAGAAAGAACAGGAAAGTAAATGGAGGGATACTTAATGGATATTAAAAGTTTAAGTGTTAATGGGAAGGAATACCAGATTTTAAAGCTTCTTGGAAAGGGAAAAGGCGGGTATTCTTATCTGGCATCTGATGGTGGCAGGAAGGTTGTCTTAAAACAAATCCACCATGAACCTTGCAGTTACTACCAGTTTGGCAATAAAATTAAAGCGGAAATTAATGATTATAAACGCCTGCGTGAAATTGGAATTCCAATGCCTGCAATGATAGATACTGATATTAAAGAAGAACGTATTGTGAAGGAATTTATTGACGGAAAGACTGCATATGAAATGGTTTTAAATGATGAACTTCCAGAATATTGTATAACACAAGTTAAAAATATGTGTGGATTATTATATCCTGCAAATATTAATATTGACTATTTTCCAACTAATTTTGTACTACAGGGCAGTACTTTATACTATATTGACTATGAATGTAATAATTATATGGAAGAGTGGAACTTTGAGAACTGGGGCATAAAATACTGGTCAAAAACAAAAGAGTTCCTGGATTATGTAAAAGAACATTCTTAAAACCAGTATAATATTAAATATTTAACCTTACCAGGCAAGCCCTTTAAGACACATTTTACAAACGGCTGTCCTGGGGCTTGATAAGGCTGGTTTGCAGGCGGCATATATCTGCTCTTATTTATTTTTCCAGTAGTTTAATTTAGGCAGTTCTTCTTCATAAAACGCCCTTGCCTGTTCTTTTGTCCATCTTTCATTTGCTGTGTTTTCTACTAAAAAGTCTGTAAGCTGGCTAAGTTTTGTATATATAAATTTACCATCAGTATAACACCATTTACAATATTCTTCGTTAAAACTGCCATCAGGCTCTTTACTTATAGATGTATCATCAAGCGGCATACCACAGCACTGGCAGATTAGCTTGTGCGGACAGCCAAGCAGGGTATTTATTGAAACATCAAACAATTTTGATAAGAGTTTTAGTGTTTCTGTATTTGGGACTGTCTCTCCTGATTCCCAACGGGAAACTGCCTGTCTTGTTACAAAAACTTTTTCTGCAAGTTCTTCTTGTGTCATGTCTTTTTTTGTGCGCAGTTCTAATATAACGTCTTTTACCTGCATAACATCACCTCATTTCTTATGATATATTTAATTATATTGCCAATAAAATAAAAAAACAAGCAACTGCCTGTTGCCTGTTCTAAGAAATCTGTTATGTTTCATTTATCATTATAAAGCCATTAAGGTTGCCTCTTTTTCCTTCTGACGCCCTGTGGGAAAATAATACCATATTGTTACAGCAGGTACAAAGACCTGAAATATGTATATTCTCCTTCTTTAAACCAGCAAGCAGTAACTGGTGGAAGTTAGCTGCCCATAAATCAAGCTGGTACTTTCTTTCTGTTGTATTTTTACAATAAAAAATATCTTTCCATGTATTTTCAGGGTAAACTCTTTTAACCCCGTTTATTACATCTTCGCTTACTTCGTAACAATCCTGGCATATTGAAGGACCAATTATACATTCTATATCACCAGGAAAACTGCCAAACTGCTGTTCCATCTTTTTTATAGTCTTGCTGCCGATAAAACCAACTGTGCCACGCCAGCCTGAATGTGATGAAGCAATAACTTTCTTCACAGGGTCAGCAAAAAAGAGTGGCACACAGTCTGCATAAGAAGTTGCAAGTATAATTCCTGGTATATCTGTTACCATGCCATCTATGCCAGACAGCTTCTTTTCCAGTTCCACACCTGCTGTATATGTTCTGTCAACATACATTACTTTAGTATCATGGACCTGGTCAGACAATACAAGGTTTTTATAACTTCCGTTCATTGCTTTGGAGACGCGTTTGTAATTTTCAATTACATTTTCCTTATCATCGCCCCTGTTAAATCCAAGATTAAGACTTGCAAAACGTCCCTTGCTTACACCACCAAGCCTTGTAGAAAAGCCAAGGCTTAACCAGCTATGTTTCCTGAAAGGGGTAAACCTTATTAGTGGTACTTCGCTGCTGTCATCAACATAACAGGTATTTTCCACGCCAGCATGATAATAACATTTATTAGAATCTGGTTTTATGCCATTAACAACCCTGTACAGTTCATTTATACCATATAACATAAAAATCCTCCATTATTATACTATTAACCGGACCACTTATAGCAGCTTAAATAGTGATAAAATATAATATGATGGTTAAAAAGCATCTTTTATAAGATTTATCTGGTTTCCTGTAATTGCAACAATATCAAACCTGCATGGAATTTCCTCTGTCCCATAGCTGTTTATAAGAAAATCCAGTGCCGCCTGTCTTATGTGTTTTCTTTTTATACCATTCACAGCACTTTCAGGGCTTCCTGACATAGTATTCTTACGGTATTTTACTTCTATAAATACCGTATATCCGTTTTCTTGTGCTATAATATCAATTTCACCATAACGGCAGTAATAATTTTGCTTTAAAATATTGTAGCCCCTGCCTTGTAAAAAAACCGCCGCAACCTGTTCATACTGTATGCCAGTTTCCCTTTTATTTATGCTGTCCACTCCTTCCATATGGAAAATGCCTGTCAGTGCTTTTTATTATCCATTACTTTTCCTTTTATTTTGTCCATAGTGTCAACAAAAACAAGGACTTCTGCAACTACCTGGTAAAGTTCTGGTGGTATATATTCCCCTATATCCAGTTTTGATAAGTCATTTGCAAGCTTTTCATCCTTATGTACAGGAATGTCCTGTTCTTCTGCTTTTTGTATAATTTTATCAGCAAGATATCCCTTTCCCGTAGCAATAACTTTAGGTGCTTTTTCAGTACGCTGGTATTCAAGGGCTATTGCTGCCTTGTTACTGCCTCTCAGGTCATTCCTGCTGTATATTTTCCTGTTTCTGTTATTACTATTATTATTGTTATTATTAGAATTGCTGCCATATGCCATATTGTTACCACACCTTTCCTATCCAGACAGGAATTTATATGAATTTTTTAATAAAGGTTTTTCTGTGCAAAGGACATGGGCCATATTCCCTGATTGCCTCAATATGTGCTTTTGAGCCATACCCTTTATGTGAAGCAAATCCATATTCAGGATACATCTGGTCAAAATCCATCATAATCCTGTCCCTTGTAACTTTGGCTATTATACTCGCTGCTGCAATAGAAACACTACAGGCATCACCTTTTATAATACCTGCCTGTTTGTATTTTATCTTAGGTATTGTAACAGCATCTACAAGCACCATTCCAGGCTCTTTGCCCATATCTTCTATAGCTGCCTGCATAGCTTCATATGTAGCCTGTAATATATTGATTTCATCTATCCTGCCAGCAGAAACTATTCCAACACCATATGCAACTGCTTTACTGGTTATTTCATCATATAATTGTTCCCTTCTGGCGGCAGAGAGCTTTTTGGAGTCATCAAGATAAAGGATTTCACAGTCTGCCGGAAGTATTACTGAACCTGCTACAACAGGGCCTGCCAGCGGGCCTCTCCCAGCCTCGTCAATACCTGCTATATTCTGGTAAACAGCGTATTTCTTTTCAAAAACCTTCATTGCATCCAGCCGCTTAAGTTCCAGCAGCAGCTTTTCATCTTCGTGCCTGGACTTTTCAATTAACTGCCTGACACCTTTTCTTTCATCATCTGCATACAGACTGTAAAGTTCTTTTCTCCTGGCACTATCTGCCATTTTAAATTCATTACGTATCTCACTAACTGGTTTCCCCATATATTCTCCAATCCTGGCAGTAAAATCCAATTTAACCCCTGCATGTTATAAAATAGACATTATATTTTCTTTATACGTGAAAAGGGCCATATACAGCAACATGCTTCACCTTCTATATCTTCTCTTTTTACCATTCCTACATATGTATATCTGCTGTCTGTACTCATATTCCTGTTGTCACCAAGCACAAAATATTCATCTTCTGCAAGCTGTACAGGTGATTCAGCAATTCCGGGGTCTTCAATTTTTTCATCTGAATAAACGTCATCATCAAGTTTTTTACCATTAATATAAACTGACCCGTCAATAATCTGCACTATTTCACCTGGCAGCCCTATTATACGTTTAATATAATATATCCTTTTGCCGTCCTTATCCCTGTCTGTTATTGGAAATACTATTATATCATAACGCCCAGGGTCTTCCCAGTAATAAGAAAGCTTCTGTATTATTACAGAATCATTATTTTTAAGGGCAGGTTCCATTGAACCTCCCTCTATTGTTGTCTGGTGTGCTATATTGGAATTAATAAACATAGACAGAAGAAATGCGGCAACAATACATGAAGCAGCAAGAAAAAAGTTATGAAACAGTTTTTTCTTTTTCCTGCCATTGTCTTTTTGATTAACAACAATATCTGGTGTTTTTATAACAGGCTCAAATGCTGTCTGTATAATATCCTGTTTTATACTGTCAATATCAATTTCATCAAGTACTTTTTCCCATGAATGGCTGGAATTAGCAGCATTTAATTCATGCAGCCCGTCAAACAGCCCTGCAGCAGTTGTACCTTCCCTGACAACATCTAAATCCCTGCATGCTTCCAAGCTTTCATCTATAAGGTTTTCATCATACATAATAGCCTCCCATGCCGCCTTCGTGCGGCGCAAATAGTGATGAAATGCCCTAAGGCCTTTCAAGGGTAATTGCACCAAGTTTCCCTGCACGGAAATCATCTACCAAAAGTTTCCCTGCTTTATCTAAATCAGGCTCCGCACCGCTTTTAATACATCCCCTGCATGATGCTATAAGGCTTAATGTTTCTGCCGCACTGCTGGTACTGCCAGTTCCAATATTGTAATAACTGCTAATTGCGTCTGGATAATTTTCATCCAGGAAATCTATAAGCAATATGCTTAATTCATATATATTATAAAGTTCATCTTTTATTGCACCAGTAAATGCAAGGCGCAGCCCTGACTGCTGGTCTTCAAACTTAGGCCAGAGTATGCCAGGTGTATCTAAAAGTTCTACATTTTTATTAAGCCTTATCCACTGTTTTCCTTTTGTAACTCCTGGCTTATTGCCAGTTTTGGTACATGCCCGCCCTGCAAAACTGTTAATAAATGTAGACTTTCCTACATTGGGTATACCCGCAACCATTGCCCTTACAGGCCTGTTAATAATCCCCCTGCGCCTGTCACGCTCAATTTTCTGGGCACACGCCTCTTGTATTATATTATTAACAGATTTAACGCCTTTTCCATTTTTAGAATTTGCCTTCGCAATAAAATATCCCCTGGCTTCGTAATATTTTACCCATTCATCTGTAACCCTGCTGTCTGCCAGGTCATATTTATTCAAAACCATAACCCTTGACTTGCCATTGGCAAGTGTGTCAATATCAGGGTTCTTGCTGCTATATGGAATTCTTGCGTCAACAAGCTCAACAATAACATCTATAAGTTTAATGTCTTCCTGCATAGCCTTTTTAGCCTTTGCCATATGTCCTGGATACCATTGGAACTGCATAATATAAATTCTCCATTTCTAAAAAACACCACTTGGCCAAGTGGCGTTTTGTTATCTTTATTATTCTTTTCCGCTGCTGCTGTCTTCCCCAAATTCATTAATACTGTTAATAACTGCAAGTGAATTAATCCGCAGCCATGCTTTTCCAACAATATTTTTCTTTAAAATATTGCCTGTATTGGCATTGCGGCTGTCTTCTCCTTCATTCCTGTTATCACATAATACAAAATATTCATCTTCGTCAAGGATAACATCCTCAAGTGCAAGCCCGCCATTTTCCATTACAGGGAAATTATATTTTTCCTCAAGCTGTTTTCCGTCAATATACAGATAACCATCCTCAATTTTAACAGTTTCACCTGGAAGACCCATTACACGGGCAACTGAATAATAACTGTGCTCTGAACCATCCTGTTGTATAACAATAATATCATTTCTTTTAACAGAAGAAACTGCATAAGATATTTTGTTGATTAGCACATCATCCCCGTCTTTAAGTGTTGGGGCCATATAATCTCCAGAAACACTCATCTTTTCAAGCCCATAATGGGTTATGGCATATGCAGCAGCTACAACAATAGCAATTTCTATAAGTGTTATTACAATCTGGGCCAGTATTGACTTATACTTTTTCCTGCGGTCTTCCAGATTAAAATCATATTTCATAAAACACTTTTTTCTCCAATCACTTTATTAGTATTCCTGCAAAACCTTTAAAGCATGTTTTGGAATAAGGCACTCAAAATGTTCCTTGCAGTACTGTTCTGCATATGGCTGGTTTATGCAAAGTTCCCCGTATTCTTTGATATAATTGCAAAGATTGTCAAATTCACCAACTTTAAGCTTGCCTTTCTTTATAAACAGGTAGTAATCACCCATAGCCTTGTCCTTATATACACGGCTTGTTACAGGCTTGCTGTATGAAACTGTAGATGCAAAAAATTCCAGGTCATGAAGTGAATTAAAGCGGAAAAG
The DNA here is from genome assembly GCA_910579085.1 of uncultured Lachnospiraceae bacterium. Lineage (GTDB taxonomy): Bacteria > Bacillota > Clostridia > Lachnospirales > Lachnospiraceae > Butyribacter. The sequence goes on from CAJTRU010000002.1 coordinate 56,372, forward strand.
CTTTGCAGCAGATAGTTTTTTCTTTTCTTTTTCATGTGTTATCCTTTCAATTTCTTTTAAGTGCTTCTGGTAAGCAGCTTTGTCTGCCTCTGTAAACTTCCTGCCACCAGTTTTATTTAGTTCATCAATATTTTCTGACATATGTACATCCTGGACAGCAGCAGTGCCTTTATCACCCTGCCAGTCCTGTAAAAGTCCGTTAATAACTGTTTCAACAGATGACTCATCTATAAGCCCTGCAAGGTTCTGTAAATGGTGAAGCACATTTTGCAGGCTTTCATCACCGTGGTCTGAAAACGTAATCATAAGTGAATTATCTGGCATACGCATAAGCTGCATTGAAATCATGCCGCTTTCAACCTCATACCCTACTTCTTCCTCTGCACGTTCCACAATCTGCTCTAAAAAAGCCCGTGATTTTTCCTGGTTTGTAAAGAAATCTTCTATCTCGAATCCATATTCGTTCATTTCTTCTTCTGTCATACGGCACTGTACTGTATTTTTATCAATGCGTTGAAAATCCATTCTATAACCTCCTTATACTGCTTACCTATATCTTAACCCTTGTTTGCAAATATGTCAACTTGTGAATTGCTTCCATGATGTTACAATAATATTATAAATGCATAAATTTTATTTACAACAGGGTATGTATTGGAAAGGTTAAAAGAGAGGCTTTTTCATAGCCCCTCTTTAAATTTTAACTATTATTCTTTAATACAACTATTATTTATTAACCAATTCTGTTACTTCTACATTATCAACTGAAACAAGTGCCTGTACACATCCCCATTTCAGGTAAAGCCCTCCAGGTTTTCCTGCTCCATTAATATTAACTTCTCCTGCAAAATATATATTTTCTGTATCACTTATTATAATAGCTGCTTTATTGTCATTGCTGTTTACAATAACTTTTACATGCACCCATCCAAATGGAAGCACACATGTTTTTTCTGTATCATCATTTACCTGCCATGTTGTACTGTTATCAGCAGAAAGCTTTAATATATACCCGCTTTCAAGACCTGCATTAGTATCATTATCTATATATGCTGCATCCTGCCCGGTTATTGCAAATTCTGTTATATCCCTTGTTCCTGCATCTAATGCAACATCAAATTCCACAGTATAATCTTTAATTTCCTTATCCTGCAATCCAAAGTCTGTATTTGCACCTTGTGAAGAACCTGTATTTCCTGCCGCAAATTTGATAAAGCTGTTATGTACAGCGTCTGACTCCACATACAGGCAGTTTTGTTTGTCCTTTGACGTCCATGTTGTTGCAATCATTGCATCATTAACCATATTACTGTAGTCTTCTTTATAAAGTATATTTACATTTTCTTCTAATGCTCCTGGTGTAGCAGCCCTGGCTGGAAGTACTATTACTTCATGTTTTTGCTTTTCACCACCTGTTTCTGATTCTATTATAACAGATTTATAACCCTGTTCTGGTGGTGATACTTTACCATCATTTGTTATTATAGCTGTATCAGAAGAAGTCCATTTTACGCTGTTTCCTGCAAATTCTTGCGGAAGTTCTATAAAATCTCCCTTTACTACTTTGCTAATTTCTAAAACAGCTTTTTTTACCAGTACATTAAATTTACTGGAGGAAGAACTATTTCCTTTAGAAACTGTTGCGGTTAATTCAATGTTTACGTCACTGCTGCCGCGTGACACGCTGGCGTTTACAGCTCCAGGTGTAGCTGTAAATGTAACAGCCCCGCTGTCTGGTGATGACCATAAAATACTGCTGCCAAACAGCCCTTCCACTGGAAGCGTGAAGCTGCTGCCTGCTGTTTCTGGCACTTCAATATGTGCAGCATCATATTTTACAGATGCAGCATCAGTTTTATAAATCTTACTGCCCCATACTGTCCTGTTGTCATTTCCTGCTGCCGTAAATACAAATGTTTTATTTCTGGCAACAGTCTGCTCATATTGTTCTAACACAACACCTTTATAAACTTTTCCATTAATATTTATAGTAAAATAATGTCCTGAAAGTTCCCATGTACCCTGGACTGCACCTGAAACTGTCCCGTCTTCATTTAATGTAATCCTTTCAGATTTAATGTAATCCATATTTAAAGTTGTAGTCTTGGCAAATGTATCCCTGTGGTATATAAATTCATAATCCCCAGCAACATCCTGTATACTGTAACTGTCCTTTATAGTTTCACCATTGTATTCATATGGCGCAGTTACAAGCCACCCGTCCTCATTAACAAATGTCTGGTGTGTACGGAATGTATAACTGTCTGAACGTGCTGTTCTTGTATGGAACTGTATAAATGTCCTTCCATTCCCGTCGTCTGTTGCGGAATTGCCGCCCTGTGATACATATGCAGTGTCCATAAATGAAAACTGGTAATTATCCATTACACGTAATCCTAGTGCATATTTCTGGATATCCTTTACAGCTTCGTTGCCCTTTGGGTCATAATAAGGGCCTTCCGGGTTTTCAGCACGCATAAGGCGCATATTGTAACCACCATAATTCTGGAGGTTGCCAGCAGAAATCCATAAATAGTAATAATAGCCTGTAGAAGATTTTTCATTCTGGACCATCTGTATATAAGGGCCTTCACCATTGCTGTTAGCAATTTTCTTTCCATAATAAGGGTCATCTGTAGAAAGCGTTGTACCTGTGCCATCCCCGCTGTCTTTATAATTGCTGCCACGGAGTCCTGTTTTATTATCTAATGAAAGCAGGCGTATACCGCCTGTAGTTGTAAATGAACCATAAACCATCCAGAGCTTGCCATTATGGTCATAAAATACTGTTGCATCAATGCAGTCAGGACTGTTTGCACCAAGAGCTGCATATTTGCTTTCTTTTGCCTGTTCCACTGTAATGCCAAGTGCTTCTGCCAGGTTGGTTTTATCTATATCACTTCCATCCTTCTCCATACCAGAACATACTATTATCCCCTCATATTTATAAGGCCCGTCTGGTTTATCCGATGACGCCATTGCAATACAGCATTTTGTGCTGCCATCAACCACAGAAACATACATACAGTATTTTTTCATATCTGTATTATAAATAATATCAGGAGCCCAGAGGTTCTGGCTTGCACCGCCAGGCATTGTATATGCATAGGCTTCTGCAAACTCTTCTGTGTATTTCTTTGTAAAAAGTTTACTTGACGGGGCATAATTGCTTCCAGAAGACGCTGCCACACTATAGCCTTTAAGGTCTGTTGAAACTGCTGCCATAAGATGTGAACCAAATGTATAATAATTCCCGTTTACAGGGTCACGGTATACAGAAGGGTCATGTACTGCCATATCAGGATGCACCACCTTAACTGTACATTCTGCTGTCTTTCCATCAGGTGTTTTTGCGGTTACAACAGCTTTTCCAAACATTTTTGCCTGGACTTTGCCATTATTATCAACAACCAGCACATCTTCATTGCCTGAAGAGTATGTTACATCCTTTTGTGTACCATATAGTACAAGGTTTTCCTGTGTTGTTGCAGATGTACCCTGTAATGTTATAGTCACAGACTTTGAAGCAAAAGCCATTGGATAATTTTTCACAGTAAATTCTACTTTTACGCTTGCCTTTTTATTCTCCTTTAATGTAACTGTTACATATGCTTTTCCTGCTTTTACCGCTGTTACCTTTCCTTTTTGTGATACTTTAAGTATCTTTTTATCAGACGATTTAAAAGAAACTTTCTTTTTCTGGACATTTTTATATGTTACCTTTATTGATGTGGATTTCTTTTTCTCTTTCCAGCCAATATATAATGTCTTTGATGCTGGTTTTGCCATTATTCCTGGAGCAGATATATTTTTATCTGCTGGCTTCTTAGCTGCTGCCTGTACGTAGTTTGCCATATAAGAATTAAAAGGAATATTTCCATATACCAGTGCTGCAATTATTAAACTAACAAGTGCTTTTTTAAAAAATTTCCCCATACTTATCCCCTTTCTTGCCCTTTTTCCTGCTGCTTTTAAATACTGCCTGCTTATTTGTGCCTTTTATTTACTTCTTTCTTTTTGTAACACTAAATGTAATTGCAATTACAGATATTACTGCTGCCACAATTATTGAAATAATTACAGCAGGCCTTATCTCCTCACTAACTACTGGCTTTTGTGAAGATGTGTCTGGAGCTGGTGTAACTTTGGAAGTTTCCTTTGGTTCTGGTGTGTCTTCCGGCTCTTCCGGAGCTGGCGTCTTTGTTGGCTTAGGAGCTGGTGTTTCTGTTGGTTTTGGCTTTTCACCTTTATTATAACTAAAACCGCTTACTTTAAATGTAATTGAAATTGTATTTTCTGTCCCCTGTGGCACACAGTTGCCATCCAGGCTGTCAAACCCTTCCCTGTCCCCATTGATTACAAGCAGGCAGCAGTTTCCATCTGCATCCCTGTGTTTGTCAATATATGGTTCATCATATTTTACAAGCTCGCTGCCATTAATTTTAACTGACATATCTGAGAATTTAATCTTGCCTGTATCTGGTATATCTGTTGAAACCTGCATCCTGCTGAAACTTGTTTCCCCCTGGAAATCAGCGTTTGTTAATGAAACTGTATACTTTCCATTGCCCTTTATTACTACATCTTTAAATGTGCTTTGTATTTCCTGGTATTCTTCAGAACTGTAATCACCAGTTGCAAGGTGTTTCCACTTATCAGTGCCAGCGCTTTTTTTATGGTAATATGCCATACGGTATATATTTTTGCCTGAACCTGTCCTGACACCAAGGGCAGCATGGTACTCCCCGTCAAGTTTTACAGAAGGCTTTGCATCCGCACTGGTACTGCCTGCTGCCATTATACCAGTAAATACAGCCGCTGCCATTATAATGGCTGGCATGGCTTTTAATCTTTTAGCTGTTCTTTTATTCATTATGTTAATCCCCATTTCTGTTTTTTATTATTTAACTTCTGCCTGTACTCCCAAAACCTCCCCTGTCAGCCCCTTCCAGATGGCCTGTTTCCTCAAATACAAGTTCCGGCTGGTTCTTAAATATCCTGAACTGGCAAATCCTGTCATTAACATGTATTACTGTATCACGCATGGCAATAACTGGCATCATCCACATATCATTATCACCACAATAAGAGCAGTCTATAATCCCGCAGCTATTAGCCTGTATTATGCCAAAGTTCTTATATGTACTGCTTCTTGGCACAATATGGGCCTCATACCCTTCTGGAAGCTTTACAGCAATTCCAAGAGGCACAAGCTTAAATTCACCTTTTTTTAGTTCCACGTCTTCTGATGCCCTTAAGTCTATCCAGTCAGATTTGCCTTCTATATATTCAAGATGTGCAATCTGGTCTGTAAAATACTTGATTTTTAGTTTCTCCATAAATATATAATTCCCGCCTTTCACTGATATAGTTATAATGTTTTTATATTTTAACATATATATACATAATTTTCTACACCACATTCCTTAAGTATGCATACAATAATATAAAAACAGTATTGCGTTATAATGGCGCAGAAATGAGGTAATTTTATGCCAGCTTCAATCCGCATACAACAGACAGAGGACACAGGGTATTTCCAGGCAAATGTATCTTCTATAATTGCTTCAAGGCCTGTTTCTGGTGCTAAAGTCCAGATTACAGATATAAATGACCCTGGCAGGGTAATTGAAGAAGTTGAAACTGATACTTCGGGGCAGACTGAGGCTGTTGAGCTTCCGGCGCCTCCGGTTGAATACAGTATGGAGCCTGCCGCTGAACAGCCCTATTCAGTTTATAATGTACGCATCTCTGCACCTGGTTTTGAAACAGTGGAGATATCAGGTGCAGAAATACTGTCTGGACAGACTGCTGTCCAGAATGTTTCCCTTATGCCATTAAAGGACTCCTTAGGGGCAAGTGAAGAACTTTTCGTGATACCGCCCCATACCCTGTATGGTAATTATCCGCCAAAAATAGCAGAGAGTGAGATAAAAAGCACACAGGAAACGGGCAATATCGTTTTAAGCCGTGTGGTAATCCCCGCTGGTGTCTGTTTACCACAGCCTTCTTACACTTCCTGCATCCCATTCCAGGTAACTGCTGCCTGTGCAGTAAATTTCCCTGGTTTTATTATATACAGAAGGCCTGTTTATTTTCTGGCTGTTCAGCCAGTCTGCTGTTTCCCTTGAATTAAAGCCCTGGCGGCGCATTTCTTTTATCTTTTTAATTATTTCCATCGAAACATCCTCTTTAAGTATACGCAGCCCGTTTTCTGTTGCCAGGCAGTAACCATATGGCGCAGTGCCGCCTGTATATCCGCCCTTTGTTTTCTGGTACTGTTTAGCCATTGAAACTTTCCTTCCGGATTCCCTGGCATACCACTCATTAATAATATTTTTCAGCCCTGCATTAAAACCTCCAATCCCATTCCTGCTGTCATATCCTTCTGCAACAGCTACAAGCCTTATGCCATATCCAGGGAAAAATTTTTCTATATACTCACCTGTAATAATATAATTCCTTCCAATCCTGGAAAAGTCTTTTACAACTACTATATCAAGCTTATTGCATGTTATATCCTTAACAAGCCTTTTCCAGGCAGGCCTTTGAAAATCCATACCAGAAAAACCTTTATCAGAATACACATCTTCCAGCGACATCTTATTTTCATTAATATACCTTCTTGCTGTAAGTACCTGGTTTTCTATTGTCAAGTCCTTTCTGTTATAATGTTTTACTGAAACCCTTGCATAAATACCAGCACGCTCCATTATTTTATGCCTTTCCTCAAATCCATTTTCTGCACCTGTTCAAAAGTTACGCGGCTTATTAAAGGCTCTACAGCACCTTCAGCCCTTATCCACTCTTCTTTTGGAAGCTTTTTCCTGCCAGGCAGTTTATAACTGGTCTTCCTGTCCTTCCCTTGCACCAGCACCCCTGTATATATCTCATTAGAAAGTATGCGTCTTATGGCAACTGGTGACCATCCAGGGTTTTCACTTCTGGCAAATGTAGTTGTAAACCTGCTGTTATTAATTTTTTTATATACAAGCGGGGATGGCACTTCCATTGCATCCAGTTTCCCTGCAATTTTTTCGGCAGAATTACCACAAAGGCGCATATTAAAAATCCATCTGACAATATCTGCTGCATATTTGTCTGGTATAAGTTTTCCACGTTCTTTATCTGATTTAATATAGCCATATACAGCAAACGCACCTATATAAATGCCCTGTTTCCTCCTTGCTTCCTGCTGCCACCTGACTTTATTGGAAATATCCCGGCAGTATGCATCATTAACCAGGTTCATTATAGGCATTAAAAGGGCATCTTCAAGGAAGCCGCTGTTCTGGCTGTCGTAATTGTCACATATGGCAATAAACCTTACACCAAGCCCAGGAAAAATATATTTTATATATTTGCCTGTCTGTATATAATCCCTGCCAAACCTTGACAAATCCTTTACTATTATACAATCAATCCTGCCTGAATAAATATTTTCAAGCAGTGATTTTATTCCCGGCCTGTCAAAAGTAACACCACTATAACCATCGTCGCACCATTCCCCAGCAATTTCCATATCCTTGTGGCCATGTATAAACTGCTCTATTACCATACGCTGGCCAGAAATGCTGTTGCTTCCAGTGCCTGCTTCTTCCTTGGAAATACGCAGGTAAATACCACACCTCATAACATCCCCCCGTTCCTTATGTCCCTGCCTGTATTGCAGGCAGGTTTTAAATCACTGTTCCACCCCTGCTGTTTTTCCAGCACAAAAAGAGCCATACACTCCATAAAGCTTGCTGGCCCTGTCCCGTTATTATAATTATTATCATAATGGCATGTTACTTCCCACCCTGTATTTTCTCCATTTGTATTATTATACATAATACCAGGCATACCATTTACAGCACCATGGCTGGTGCGTCTCCAATAAGTTTTAGTAATATATTATTCCTGCATATACGTTTTATGCAGGAATACTTTTAAACATTTTCCAGCCAGAAACCTGGCTGTTTTATACTGGTTCTTCTATATTCTCTATAAATTCCCTCACTTCCTGCCATGCCTGCTTTGACTCTGGCATAAGGTCAAGCCCCATCTGGAACACATGGAACATCCCATCATATACATGCAGCTTTACATTACAGCCTGCTTCTTCTGCTTTCTTTGCCGCATCAGCAGAATCGCTTAAAAGCATTTCAATACTTCCTGCCTGGAACAGCATTGGCATAAGCCCTTTAAAATCACCAAAAAGCGGGGAAATATATGGGTTATCTGGCTCATTCTTCCCTATATATTCGCCGTTGTAAATCATGCTTTCACGCGTATTTCCAAAAAGAGGGTCATTTTCATAATTTGTCTCATATGATGAACCTGATGCAGTCAGGTCTGTCCATGGCGACATAAGCACAAGTGCCGCTGGCAGGGTTTCCTTGTGGTCTTTAAGGTACATTGCAAGGGCAAGGGCAAGGCCGCCGCCTGCTGAGTCGCCTGCAACTATAATATCACTGCCTTTATATCCCAGCCCAATAAGCCACTTATATGCTGCAAAAGCATCCTCAAGCGCTGCTGGGAAAGGGTTTTCCGGGGCAACCCTGTAATCAATTGTAAGTACCTTAATGCCGTTCCTCATATCACTGTAATATTTAGCAAAACTTCTGTAAACATTCCGCATCTTCCCTATATACCCGCCCCCATGAAGCTGTAAAACAACACAGCCTGAATTAACCTCTGGCGGTGACAGCAGCTCCATGTCAAATTTTTTCATCCTGACTTTAAGGAGTGAATAGCCAGAAGGACACTTCCAAGGCGGTTCAACCATTCTCCTCCTGAATGTCCCCTTTTTAATGCCTGGCCCTATAAGATGGTCAGATGTTGCAATATTTATAAGCTGGCGTACAATTTTTGCCTGGATGCTGATATCACTGTTTTTATTTGCGTCCATTTTTATCTCCGTTTCTATAATTGTTATTCCTAAATATAAAATCTTCTTTTTAGTTCACTCTTTGCTTTTTTATCCCCTATTACAAGACATGATGTAAAAATCACCGCTGAAACCCCAAATGTCACCCATGGCAGCAGAGGCCCGTTTTTTATTATGCCTGTCATATAAAATACCATATGGATTATGCTCATAACCAGCGTAAATATCTGCATCAGAAGATAACTCTGCCAGTTTTCAAAATTAATAACCATACATATCAATATAATAACATCCAGTAAAAGTATAATCAAAGGAATTCCTATATTAAACGACCAGCCGCTAAATCCAAGTGCAAAGTCTATAACCACGACAAGCAGCATTGCCCCAAGCATCTGGACAAATATCTTTTTAATATGCCCGTCCCTTTTATTAACCGAATACTGGAGGGTAAGTATTATATAAAATATTGCCCCTCCTGTAATAATTGACCATTTTATCCCATAGTAATTATAATAGTTAATAACTACCAAAAATATTTCCAGCACTACTGCAAAATAACTGGCAATATTTATAAGCCTTTTTAACATCCTTGTCTTGTTCCTTATATCTGGATAAATATTTCCAGTGCCGCTGCCGTCACCGGACAGAACCATGCCACAGAAAAGGCATATGGTGGTTTCATCATTAATTGCCACCCCGCATCTTTTACAACTGTTCATAATATACACCATTGCTTTCTATCGTTACATTCACGCCATGTTCCGCCAGAAGCGTGAAAAAACGCCTTTGTATTGATACATCTGCCAGTATTGATGTAAATGTAAAGACAAGTTCACCATTATATGAAACTACTGCCCCTTTTATATTCTGGCCTGTAGATACAGAAATCATTGAGTAAAAACGTTTTATATAATCCCTGTATACATCATCTATAGCTATATTCCCTATATTGGTAAGTGTAGTAGTACCTGCTTTGGCAGATGACTTGTAAACAAACTTCATTGCTATCTTTTTTATAAAAAATGGTACAGAGCGCAGGAATATATTTTTCTGGTTGGACACATTATATGAAAAAAGTTCTTCAAGATGTTCTTTATTTATCTGGCTTTTAAGGCTGTTTTTTATTTTATCAAGGACTTCTTCAAATGTATAGTCATCCTTTTCAGCTTTAAAAAGTGCGCTTACCATTACAAAAAAGTTCCTGGTAGTCATTGAGTCAAAATATGGCCTCAGGTTTACAGGCACACATATAACAACAGGTTTAGAAGACGGCTGCCCATGCAGGTATTCGCAGAAAACAGAATATGCGAAAAGCCCTGTAAGGTATTCATTTATACTTGCCCCGAAACCCTTCCCTGCCTTTTTAACTTCGTCTAATGGCATATATCCATGTATTACACCTAGTTCACCTGCTATAAGTTTCTCTCCTTTTACCTCAACTGCCCTTGCTGTTTTATAGCCTTTTGAATGGCCTTTACGGTAGTTTTTAAGGTAACTGTCCTCTGTATTAAGGGATGTTACATCAGAAAGCCCGCTCCCCTGTTCCCCTGCTATGCCTGGATGTTTTAAACGCAGGTACTGGTACACCAGTTCACGCAGGAAGTTAATACCTCCCATTCCATCCGCCAGTACATGGAATACTTCAAGGTTAATTCTTTTTTTATAATAAGTTACCCTGAAAAGGTAGTTATTATTAGCATATGGCTCAATATACCGGCATGGGTAGTCACTTTCTTCTTCAACAAATGGCGGTCTTTTATTATTTGTTTCAAAATAATACCAGAAAACCCCTTTCCTCATATGGACATTAAATGTGCCAAAACCAGGGAGTACCATGTCTAGTGCTTTCTGCAGCATGTCCCTGTCAATCTCCTCACCCAGTTCCACTGCTATCCTGTATACATTTGTCATTGTATGTGTTGCAATAGCTGGAAAAAGGTTGGCTGTATTGTCAAGCTTCTGCCAGTTTGTTTCTGTACGTTTCCTGGTTTTAGCTTTCTTTTGTTTTGTTTTTGTATTTACTGTTATATTGTCTTCCATTACAGAGCCTTTCCATAAAAATTCCATTACTTTGGTTATATTATAGAAAACGCATAGTTTACATTATGTTCCATACACCGTTGCGCTATTCTTTTAATTATACAAAAAAATATAGCCTTTTACAATAAAATCTGCAATAAATTTTTTATACTGCTTCTATCACACACCATCCCCCGAATTTATAATAGTCCATGACGGGCCGCCTTCTGACAGCAGCGCCAAAAACTATTATGTAAAGTACAAAGATTATATTAAAAATGTTGCTTCCAGCGAAATTTATGCTACATGGCCAGAAGCAACCTTGTATGCAAATATACTTGCCATACAGTCTATAACCCTTAACAGGGTATATACTGAATGGTACCGTAATAAGGGCTATGATTTTACTATTACCTCTTCAACTGCCTATGACCAGAAATGGATTCCTGGGCGTAATATATTTAACAGTATATCAAGGGCAGTTGATACTATTTTCTCAAATTACCTTTCCAAGCCAAATGTGACACAGCCTTTATTTACCCAGTACTGCGATGGAAAGCAGGTTTCATGCCCTGAATGGATGCGCCAGTGGGACTCCAAATATCTTGGCGACCAGGGTTATTCTGCTATCGAAATATTAAGGACTTTTTATGGCAGCTCCATATATATCAATACTTCTGAGGAAATATCCGGTGTGCCTGCTTCATGGCCCGGTTTTAACCTGTCTATAGGTTCAAGCAACAGTAAGGTTAAACAAATGCAGGACCAGTTAAATGTAATATCAAAGGCGTACCCGCTTATACCTAAAATTTCATCTGATGGCATATATGGTGAACAGACTGCAAATGCAGTAAGGGTTTTCCAGAAAGTATTTAACCTGCCACAGACAGGTGTTGTGGATTTTGCCACATGGTATAAGATTTCAGAAATCTTCGTTGGTGTAAGCCGTATTGCAGAAATCGTATAGCTTGCCTTATAAAAACAAAATACCTGTTATATAAATACCAGGCTGGCAGGGATAATCTTGTTGGTACAATCCCTGCCAGCCTGGCCTGCCAATACAACAAATTAAAACATACAATATTTTCTCTGTTTTTATATCCTATAATAGTACATATGGAAAATATAAATAATACCCCGTTTGTACATACCATGTATTGATATTTTGGCTATATTGTGTTATTTTATATGTACGAAAGGAGATGATACTATGGCAACAACAAGTATTACTATCCGTATGGATGAAAATTTAAAGAAGCAGGCAGAAATTCTTTTTGAAGATATGGGATTAAATATGACAACTGCTATAACAATGTTTGCTAAAGCAGTTGTAAGGCAAAATAAAATACCATTTGAAATTTCAGCAGACCCATTTTATAGCGAAGAAAACCAAAGGCATTTAATGAAATCTATTTCCGGCCTTGATAATGTCAAAGGGGAAATACACGAATTAATAGAGGATGAAGATGAATAAGTTATGGCAGGATTAAGCATGGGAAGATTATACTTACTGGCAAAACCAGGATAAAAAGACATTAAAACGTATTAACCAGCTATTACGGGATATTGACAGAAATAGCTATAAAGGCATCGGAAAACCTGAACCATTAAAAGGAAATTATTCTGGCTGGTGGAGCCGCCGTATTAATGAAACTGACAGACTGGTTTACAGAGTAAAAAATGGACAAATAGAAATTGCCCAATGCCGCTCCCATTATAACCAAAAATAAAATTACATTATGTTTCATGTATAATATATCAGAGCTCTCTGTTATACATGTCAATAAATACCAGGCTGGCAGGTGTAATCCTTATTGGTACAATCCCTGCCAGCCTGGCCTGCTTCTTTTAAATAAACTGGTTTTATTTTTTGTGTTATTTTTTGCTTTTTTGCCTTTGGTACTGCTTCTATTTAAACATTTCCAGGTATTTTTTATATTTTCCGCCAGGTATTTTTATCCTGAAGCTGCCAGAAACCCCGCCTGTTGCATTTTTGCCTGCCTTTTTTAATTTTTCTGATTTTATATCCAGAAGTTTTAATGATTTGCAGTTATAAAACGCTTCTCTGCCAATTGTGGTGATATTTCTGCCTATTACAGCTTTTTTAAGCTTTGTACATCCTCTAAAGGCGGCTTTCCCAACTGATGTTACTTTTAATTTAACGCCTTTATATATAACTGTACCTGGAATTTTAATTTCCACTATGGATTTATCTGTAACACCCATACATTCTGCTGTCCTGCCAGTCCCAGTTCTTATGACTTTGTATTTAAGCACACCATTTGTAAATACGGCATTTGTATTACCAGTACCATCATTATTTTTCTTAACATTATTGCTATTGCTGCCTTTGCCTGTAACTGTAATAGTACAGAACTGTATATCTTCCGTTTTGCTGCATGTTACACCAATACATGCTGTCCCTGCTTTTTTAGCATAGATATAACCAGCTTCATTAATTTCTGCTATGCTGTTATCTGATATATCAAATTTATAACTTAAATATGGTATATTATATGGATATTTTGGTTTTATTCTGGCATAACTGTCTTTTTCTATTGTTATCTTTTTATAATCTAATGAGAAGCTTTGTCCTTTTGGATAAACTTTATCCTCATAGCTGGTAACATGTAAAAGGCATGTTGCTTCCAGCCCGTCTTTTGTTGTTGCTGTAATTGTAACGTCTCCTGGCTTTAATGTATGAAATGATGGCGTGTTTTTATTATCTTCATTAAAAGTTATATCAACAATGCCTGGGTCGCTGCTTGTATAAACCACTTCTGGCACTTCTGCATTAAATGGTTTTGTATATACAGGTATTGCAGAAAATGTATCATATTCAAAATAAGTTACTTCGTCATATGCAAAAGTAATTTCTGAAGCTTTTACAATCTGGCTTTTTGCAATCCATTTAGCATAAAATACTGTATCTTCATCTACTCCCATATTTCCCTTTAAAAGTGTTTCTTTTTCTTTCCCATCTACAATTTCCTTTGTATACCAGCCTTTAAATACATAGCCTTTCTTTACAGGTGGTTCTGGTGGTATAATCCCATTTATGCTGTTTTTAATAAATTTGCCTTCTTTGTATACTTTTCCGCCAGACATAAATGTAATCTTAAATTCAACAGGATAAAGCATATCTATATTTTCATCTATCCAGTTTACACGGTCATATATCCATTTCTTGAGACGTTCTGTCTCACTTTCAAATGTCTTTTCTTCTGTGCCCCATTCATTCCATACTTCACTATATATATTGTTTACATTAAAATTCGCTTTCTGCGAATTATATAGCTGTGCTGCATACTGGTCAATTTTTCCGCCATCTTTACAGGCATAAAGCAGTTTTTCTTTAAATCCTGGCCACTTCTGCATAAGTTTTTCTACAAATGTTTTGTCCTGCAAAAGCCTTGAAAACCATTCTGAATTACATCTGAACCCTTTTGTATTTATATCTGTATCTCCCCATGCAACATAATCAAAATCCCATAAAGGCCCCCAGAAAAGTTTGCCATTTCTTTTCTTGTAAAGATATGTACTGGAGGAAATATAGGCATCAGCGTTACTGGATATTTCTTGTACCCAGTAATAGCAGGCAGCAGCATCTATATCCATATATTCCATGTAAGATATACCATCCTGGTCTTTGAAACCTTCACCAAATATGGCATCTTCCGTTTTCTGTATATACTGTGAGATATAATTATACTGTGCTTCATTAAAATAATCATCAAAAGCAGGGCTTTGTATTACAAAAGCAGCCCCACGTTCTGTAGAAAATGACTGTTTCATATTGTCACTCTGTGTATAGGGTGACATTGACAAAAGATACCCTCCTGTTATAGCAGGCCCTGTTGTAATATTTCTGGCAGTTTCATCTTCTTCCAGGTCATCAATATTAACACGGTTTTTGCCAACACGTATCTGTTCACATAAATAATAGCTCCCTAGGTACTGCCCATTCATAATTACATCAACAAATATACATTCTGGCGTAAATTCCATTCCCATACCATTTCCAAGCCAGTAAGTAATTTTATTGCGCAGCATTGAAATATCAAAATGGTTTGCAAGTAAAATCCAGTTTTTATTCTTGCCCATGCCAAAAAAGTCTGTACTTTCTTCCAGCTTGAATTTATAAGGTTTTTTATCAGCAGACCATGTTGAATTTCCACGTCCTCTTATATATTCCAGACTGTATGTGCCTGGGATGGTCTTTTTATCTGTATATTCAGAAGTATAGCCATCTGGTATTTTTACTGACATTTTGCCATAACATTCAGTATTATGTCCTGAATCCAGGTTCATTTCACCAATTGTCCCTTCTTTTTCATCAATGTCAAAATCCAGTACAGGGATGTCATTATTGGTAAAAAAGACCGAACGCATCATAAATGTTACATTATTTTTATCATCTGTAACGGCCTGGAATGAAACTTTATGTATGCCTGTAATATTTTTTTCTTTAATATCTTTACATGTATTCTTTTTATAATCCCAGTAGTTTTTGCGTTTAATAGAATTAAGTTTTACTGAAGCAAAATATTCCTTTTCATCATCAAGGTAAAACTGGAGCTCCATATCCTTCTGCTTATCAGCCAGGGCATCTACAACAATATAGCCAGGGCTTTGCGCCCCAAAATCAATTTCTTGCCCAAATGTAAAACGGCTTCCTGTAATAACAGGGTTATCCCCCTTTATAAGCACACCCCTGCCATTCATATTTGATTTCATTTCTACATCTGGATTTGAAACTGTAAACTTTTTCTGCTCCAGAAGTTTTAATGCATCCTGTTTATCTGTACTTATACATTTATTTTCCACAACAGCAGATGGTTAAGGCTGGGGCTGTTGTGTGCCTGTAACTATTTTACTGTCTGCTGCTTCTGGATATGCTGGTACAGCACCAAGAACCATTGCAAAGATTAAAACAATGCTGGCAGCAAGCTTCCGTGTATATGTAAAAACCATATGTAGTATCCCCTTTCCATAAAATATGCCTGCGTTTCTTCTAAAATAAAACTACAGGATTTAATTCTGGTAATAACTGCTTTAGTATATTATTTAATTATAGTAATCCTGTTTATTAACTATATTTATTATTTCTTCCGTTACATTTTTTTCATTATCAATTTTATATGCTTTTAATACAGGAAAGCTGGCATCCATTAATGACAATACCATGTAACTGGTATTAAAATCGTATGCCAGCCGTTTATCTTCTTCCGAAAGCAATGCCGGGGCAGATGGGTGTGAATGGAAGTTCCCTGCCATCTGCATCCCGTTTTTGCGCATATCCTTTACTGCTGCAAACTGTTCTTTTATATCCATTGTAAAATGGTTTGTGCTTGCTTCAGTATTTGTTAGTAAGTATATTTTTTTAATATATTTATCCCCGCCACATTTAATCCCGCCCACGAGCCCGCAAGCCTCATATGGGAGGCAGTCCATGCAGTGTTTTACAATTTTAAAATAATCTTTCTTAAGAATATATAACATATATGCCACATCCTGTACCAGGCGGATATCTGCAATCCGCCAGTCTGCTTACCCGCTGCCATGCCAGACGGAACAATCACTGCCAAACTAAGCCTGCCTCGTAAGAAGCCCGTATTTTAAATGGCTGTCTTAATAATGTTAAAATTCCCTTATATGCTCTTTTCCATATATTTCATCTTTTTCAAGCATTGAGAGTATCTGTGCTTTTTTAGTACCAGCCATTAATTCTTCATTGTATTGCAGGTATCTTTCACATTTATTTTCTGAAAGATATGAAACTGCCTTGCTGTCCATAGTAAGCCCTGTTATAAATACTACCATCTCCTGCCCGTTGCCAAATGCTGCTTCAATAAAGTCAAACACATTTTCAAGGACAGTGCCTGTTTTATCCTCAAGCCCTTCAAGTTCTGCACTCCACTTGCCAAAGCCTTCCTTTGCCTGCCCGAATACCCCGTCTGCATTGCCTTTGTCTGGCCTGTTTTCCCAAAGCATTTCTAAAAGCCTGCTATAACATTCTTCCTGCTGCCTTGTATAAAAACCTGCCTTTTTCTTTGCTTCTGTATCTGCTTCATACTCTTTATAAAGCTTTTCATAAAGCAGGGCAGGTTCCTGGCAGTTTTCTGCTTCTTCTTTGAATTTCTTTAAAAACCCATACCATTTATCTGCTATAAAATGATATAAAAATGTTTTGTCAAAATATAGCGCAAGCCCGCTGGTTAAAAGGCTTACAACGCTTAACCTCTCATCAAATGAAGCCCTGTATATTCTCTCATATACAGAAGATGGCACATTGCCTGCAAGAATACTGTTAATGCCATAATCATCCTGGTACTTTTTATATAAGTCAATGTAAGCCGCCACATCTTTGGCAGTTTCCCTGTGCTGTATAAACTCATAAATTATTTCTTCATCCACATCTATAGAAAGTTCTTCATATACATTTAACAGGCAGCTTAAATCCTCCCATCCCCTTGCAGTTACAAACTGTATGCCGTCCACATCTGCCTCCGCCTTATAAAAGCTTTGTGGACGCAGTTCCAGGTAACTGGTAATTGCTGCATTTATACGGTTCTCACGTGCATACTCACGCCAGACGCTGTATTCTGCATCTACTTCTATCTTCCTTACGCGGTCAAGTGTAACCATATCAAATTCATGGACTGATTTATTGTATTCAGGAGGATTGCCAGCGGCAGCAATAATCCAGCCATCTGGCACTTTCCTGTTGCCAAACGTCTTGCACTGGAGGAACTGGAGCATTGTAGGTGCTAATGTTTCAGATACACAGTTAATTTCATCAATAAATAAAATACCCTCTTTTAAACCACTGTCACGGATTTTGCTGTATACACTTGCAATAATTTCACTCATTGTATACTCTGTGACAGAATATTTCCTGCCATTGAACTCCTCTTCCTTAATAAACGGAAGCCCTACTGCACTCTGCCTTGTATGGTGTGTAATTGTATATGCAACAAGACCAATTTCCAGTTCCCTTGCTATCTGTTCCATTATCTGGGTTTTGCCTATTCCTGGCGGGCCTATAAGAAGTACTGGCCTCTGCCTGTTGGAAGGTATTTTATAATTTCCAGAACTATCTTTCAGAAGATATGCCCTTACAGTGTTTTTAATCTCATTTTTAGCTTTCTTTATATCCATTATTATCTCCATTCTTCACATTATGCTTTCCCTGGCAGTACAAACCATTAAACTGTGCTGGTTCAATATGCATCTTCATTGCCCAGGGCGGAACTGCACTGTCATCAGGATTATCTGCAAATATAAACGCTGTTTTATATGCAGGCTTTAACTTTGGGTAAATACCTTTGCCATCTGTAAAATAGACAAGCCCTCTTAAGTTCTTTAAAATTTTATCTTCAACAAGGCTGTTTACATACCTGAAAACAGGGCGGAAATCTGTTCCCCCGCCACCAATAATATGGAAATTGTCCAGCACATGCTCAAGTTCTTCTTTTTTATTTATCTGAAGGTCCATGCGTATATCATCATCACATTGTATTATTCTCATATGGCATCCACTGAAAAAACTGCTCTTTTCAGAAAGTATATTATATGTTTCCCTCAGGAAGCTTTTAACCATTTCCCCGCTTGTAGAACCGCTTGTATCAACTGCTACGACAAATTCCTGTATCTTTACTGACTCACGCGACTCTAACGGCTCTACCAATGGCATGTTGCCATATAGTGAAAGCCCGTAGGTATAGTAATTCAAATCAAATTCATCAGGATTACATTTAAGTTCCTCATGGAGTACAGCAAATTTCCTTAAAAAATCACTATAACTGCGTTGTCCTTTTAAAATCCTTGCCCTTTCATCAAAAATCTGTTCACCATCTTTTTCCCCATCTCCCCTGCTTTCAAGTTCCATTTGTGACTGCCTGGCAATCTTATCCCATTTAGACTGGGCATCTATTGCAGCAGATGGCAGGTTTTCTTCTTCCGGCCAGTAAATATGGCTGTCTGTATAAAACTCCCTCTGTAGCTTTTCTATAACAGTATTATCCAGACTAAACAGCCCGTTGTAAATAACAGGTGCAGATACTGCTCTTCCATGCTGTTTTATCTCACTATAAACTTTCTGTCTTGTAAAACTTAATGGCCTTTCCAGGGCAGGCTTGCCTAAACTGTCAATAGTATATTCTGTAATAATATCACATGCTATATCCCATAAAATCCTGCTTCTGCTGCCACAAAGCCACAAGTGCCCATAAATACAATGGAGTATGCTGTGAAGATACAGCCTGTTTAAAAAACGTGAATTAGACTTAAAAACCCTGGATAACTGGTTAAAAGAATAATACATAAATTCCCCGTCTGTTGCCAGTGTATCAATGGAACTGTCACTTTTCCATGCAAGCCCTGATAATGCCACATCCAGAAACCTTAACTCCATGTAAAGTTCATTTCTTGTAAAGCTAAGTATTTTTTCTGACATTTCCTCTTCCCACTCTGCCTGTGTAATTTTATGCGCCATATAAGCCTGCCTTTCTGCTGCCAGGGAAAAACAGCAGTACACCTGCTGCTTCTGTTACAGGTTAAAATTCATACCTGCTTTTCCGTGCATTTCCAATAAATTCATGTTTCCATTTAAGAAGGCTTGCTGCGCCTTCTCCCCATCCTGCCTGTGAAGCCTTTGCTGCTGCATTGCCAATGCCTTCTGCATCCGCATACCTGTGCCTGCACATAAAATATAAAGCTTCAATATACCTTTCCCCTGCCAGGATTTCCATAATTGCAGCCTGGTTGTTTTTAATATATTTTTCATATCTGGCTTTTGCCCCGTCTTCAAGCATAAAAGGGTACATAAGCCTTCCAAGTGCCATTTTATATATAACCTCCACACTTTCTTCTGCTGAAGCCTTGTCAAATATTGCATCATACTGCCTGAAACCAGGAATGTCACCATCAAAACACTGTCTTGCCCTGAAACCCTCACCAATAATATTCCTGCCAAATATATGTGCAGGTGCAATTTCATCATAGGAGTCTGTATATTCAGGAAATACAAGCATTGCATGTATATTCCCATTGTCATAAAAATACACATCAAGATGTGTGCACAGCCGTCCCACAATATGTTTAAGCCCGCCTGGTGTATCTGCCCTGTGTCTTAAATGCAGTTTTGTAAAACTTGTACAATTCATAAAAATATCGCTTCCAGTTTCCCTTAAAGAAGCCCCGGCTTCAAGAGAAAGCATTTTACGGCAGTTATAAAAAGCATTATTGCCAATTTTTTCAATTGTATCTGGCAGGGAAATATTTATTACATTATTGCCACAGAACTCACACAGGTGGCTGCCTGCTGGCAGGTTTTCTTCTGTATTACTAATATAATTACCAGTCCTGTTTACCTCAGAGAAACAGTATGCACCAACTGACACTACTTTCCTGCCAGCAACCTCTTCTGGTATACATACATCTGGCATATCTGAATATACACGCAGCAATTCGGCTCCATTACCTGTTTCACGCCAGATAAATGCAAGATTGTCTTTCTCTGTATACATAAATAAACACCTGCCTTATTTTTTATAAAGTTAATAATATAAATTCATCCTGTATTCTTAAACAGTTTCATTTTGCCTGCCAGCCTGCTTCTCTGTGCTGCCTTTTTAATTATTGCACTGCCTGTAACATTCCTAATGCTTCGGTTACGGTATAAAAAACCAGTAAACGTCATTATCCAGAGTACCGGCCATAAAATAAATATATGTCCTGCTTTTGGATATGTCAGCCTCATCTGATGGTGGAATTCCCTTATATAAGATATCCAGCCTGTCCCACGCAGCACTACCATACGGTCAGGGCTTGTCTTTCCAAACTCACCAGCTTCAAAAACTTCTTCCATAAATTCTTTTGCATCTTCCCTGTCTCTTTTTTCATCTGTATTATAATTATTTCCAGGATAAACCATAAAAGATACATTATCCTTGCAAAGACCTAAATAATATATACATAACAGCGTAGCCATTCTTGCAAATCCATATATGCCGCTTTCCTTTACAAGCTGGAGGAACTGTGTTTTATCCTTTTGTGGTATATCCCTGTTCCAGAATACAGCCCAGTCACATATAAGTTTAAGCCCAAACCCTGAACGCAGGAAATGCTGTAACATATGGAGAAGCAGGTAAAATGCATGGAAAGGCTCACTAAGCACTGGAAGTTCTATACCCATAACATCTTTTCTGCAATTATCTTTAAAAATGCCTGCTTTGGCTTTTTCAAGATAGTTATTTACCCTGTTATTGTCAAATGGCTCTACAAGCAGGCTGTGAAGTTCCACATCAATGCCATCAGGTGATTTATATACAACATGGTGTTGTGCATGTTGTTCCGTTTCCATCCGGAATCCCGCCTTGCCAAGTATACTGCCTGCCCTGTCCACTGACCCTGCATTTTCAAGAAGCAGGTCAACATCACCCGATTTACGCAGTTCGGGCACAGGATATAATGAGGCTGTACTGCTTCCCTTTAACAATACTGCCTTTATTCCGTTTTCTTCCAGGATGTTTATTACATATTTTGAAAGGAAAAGCAGGTGGTAGCTCTGCTGTACAGCCTGCAATGCCATGTTTTCCGCTTTTCTGGCTAATATATCCCCGCTTATGCCAGCATTGTCTAAAGTATCATATAAAAGAGGTAACACATTATGCATGGCAGCAGTTTTTATAGCTTTATTATACTCATCTGCTGTATAATTTCTGGTATTATTAAAATGTTTTCCATTAATTGCACATTCTAACAAATGGCATAATAATTTTTCATGCTGTTCCAATTTTTATTACCTCCTCTTTATTAGCTCCCTGGCTTTTTCCTTTATAACACCAAATTCTTCTGTCTTATGGTAAAAAACAGTAAATATTGTATTTGGTATAATAATGCATATTAAAGCCCTGGCTGCAAGCACAAAAACTGGTGCACCTGTTATATGGCGGCATACAATATCAGTTAACCACCACACTGTACCTGTAAGGGCTGCATAAATACTATATTTTGCAAAGAACATGGAACATGGCTGCATTATATGGTATTTATATAAAATATATGGTTCAACCCATACAGAAACTAAAACCATGCTTGAAAGAGTTCCTGTAAAAACGCCAAGGACTCCATAGTTTTTTACAAGTATTATTGAAATTACAAGGTTTAACAAGGCTTCTGCAACAGCCTTGTACCTGTCATAGAAAAACAGGCCAAGTGAATCCCTGAATGTAAGTGCTGCTTTTCTTGTCCCGTTTATATAAAAATTTATACATAATACAAGTACAATATCACTAGTAAATAGATAATTCCTTCCAAAACTGGTTTCTATAAATGGTTCTAAAAGTTCATAAAGGCATATGGCAGCAAAACCATAAAGCCAGTTTCCTGTAAAAAATGCTGTTTCAAATATTTTTTTAACATGCCTGTTATCCTCTGTTACACCAAGGTTGCCAACACTTGCTGTAATTCCCTGGAAAACCTGGTCAAGCAACTGCCGTACTGAACCAATTACCAGAAAATAATTAGAATAAATCCCAACACTTGTAACCCCCACAAATGAAGAAATTATAAGGTTATCTGTATTATTTACAATAACTGCACCTGCCTTATGCATTAACATTGCCTTTATATTCTTATAAATATCTTTTTTTTCATCTTCTGGCAGTTTTTCCACTGCTTTTTCATTAAGATATGGAAAAAGCCGCCCTGCTTTAGCTGAAAGGCATATATTGTTGGTAACAGTACATACAATGTGCATTACCAGGAATAATATAAAATCCCTTGCAATTACAAGGACTAAAATCTGGCACATATACTGTATTAATAAAAATGCTGTCTGGTAAAGCAGCACAATGTAATTAAGCTGGTGCGCTTCTATTAATGTCCGCTTATAAACCAGAAGATATGACACAACAGAATTGGCAAGGTACAATACATATATAAATACCAGGTTTTCAACATCTGGCCTGTTCTTCATAATTACATCCATAAATGGTATTATTAATATGCCAAAAGCTGCTACACAGCCAGCAGTTATCCGGTAAAACCATTTAAACATCTGCATAAGCGCCTGCTGTTTTGGTATATTATTATCTGCAATTGGCTTATAAAGCGCATAAGTAATTGCAGTGCCTGCCCCAAGTTCTGTTAGTGATAAAATATTTAAAATATCAGTAAACAGCCCATTTATGCCAACATAGCTTTCATTAAGCATACGTGTAAATACAACCCTTGTTACAAAACCTGCAAAAATCGCTATAATCCTTGAAAAAACTGCAACTGTTGTATTTACTGCCGAATACCCTGTCCTGCTTCTCTGTTTCAATTTACTGTTCCTCTTTCATAATTCATAAGAAGATTTAACAGGAAATATGCTATTAAAGCATGTGGCAAGTTCCTGTTGAACCTTATTAAAGTCTATGGCAGTATTAGCATCATTTATACAGACCATTTTACAAGTTTTTTTCATTAATGTATTATATAGCTTTCTGTTATCATTGCCAAGTTCAAAATACCTGCACAGTTTTTTTACATTAGCTGGTTTAAAATTTCCTGAAAGTTTCTGCCATTCACGTATAAGATACTGGCTGGCATCTTCTTTATCCCTGAATTTATGCATACATGTGCCAGAAAGAAAATCCCCTTCTTCCTGCCATATTGTTTCAAATGTACTTTTAAGGAAAGGCGAGGGCCCGTGCACTGTATAAAATCCTGTAAACCTTGGAAATGCCATCTCCAGCATATTGTAGAAAAAATACATAAACGGATAGCCTGTATGTAAATAGCTGCCAGGCTGTTTCTTTATATTGCTTCTTTTATCAAAATGTTTTGCAAGAAGCATTGAATTATTAAGGTAAATATATGACATAACAGGATTATCCACATTTGCCACAACAGGCTGTAATGCAAGCATGTCCTTTGGAACTCCATTAATAAAAAAGTCTTCCTGCTTCACAGGGTTAGTGATAAAAAAATCATCATTAAAATATACAAACTGTTCTGACAGTCCTTTTATCCTGTGGAAATTAAGTTCAATTGTATGTGAATTAAATGTTGGCAGGAACTGCCCTGGTATATAGCTTGCATGGTTTACAATTTCAAGCTTTGGGTTGTGTATATCAAGCCATGATGGCAAGTGTCCCCATGTAACAAAAAATATTTTATTTACCCATGAGGCATATTTCTCCACACCCCTGAACCAGAATTTTAAGATATCCCAGTCCCTGTAACGTTCTTCCCTTCCATCTTCTGATGTGTTTTTCCCACAATATTGTGCTTTTTCCTTCTGCCATTCATTATCAGAACCATCCACCCATGCCAGTACAAAATCTATGTCCAATTAAAACCTCCATATTTCTTACGTGCGGTTTCCCATTCCTTTTCTGCTTCTTTATAATCTGAATACTTTGCATCTTTTACAACCAGCTTTCCTAACTCCTGGTCATATCCCAGATATATATGCATATTGCCAATCTCTGTTGAACGGTGTCCTATACATATTGGTCTTATAAATTCTATCTGCACATTGCCATCTTTATCTTTTTTGTGTGAAATATCATTTAAAGTATATAAAAAAACCTTTCCATGTTTCTTTGCCCATTTTTTACGGACTTTTCCATTCTTATTCCACATCCCTATATAATTAACACACCACTTGTCTATAATTTTCTTTTGCAGGAACTTCTTATTATGTCCGCCATCTTTAATAACTGAAACCGTTTTGGAATATCCAATACATGGAACAGTTAATTCCACTTTATAATTATTCTTAAGCCTTCCCTTAAATTCCACACAGTCTATAAAATCCCAGCCAGGTTTCCACAAGTTTTCTTCCCAGTCACTATATGTATTATAAATTATCTCTATTTTATTTGTGTCCATATCAGCATGGTATACTCCAAATTCAATAGATTTATTACACAAACTGGACGCCAGAAGTTCCTGCACCC
This sequence comes from uncultured Lachnospiraceae bacterium, assembly GCA_910579085.1. Lineage (GTDB taxonomy): Bacteria > Bacillota > Clostridia > Lachnospirales > Lachnospiraceae > Butyribacter. The sequence continues at coordinate 81,215 of CAJTRU010000002.1, forward strand.
CGTCACCTGTCACATCGGCTACAGACAGCCTTACCCATTCTGAATAATACCAGCGTAAATATAAATTAGATTTTTTCTTATAAGAAACACCATTTTTATAATCAAGGATTACAAAATAGCTTTCATCAGACTCTTCATACTTTTCTAGTTTAGTTGTCACAAAAAGCACAAGGCAGCTCCCTTTTACCTTCTTTTTCTTAACACCATTATCCGTTTTTTTAGATATATATGATACTATGCCAGATTTTTCCGTCATATCCCCTATAGCATAGGAACTTACAAAAACTGGCCTTTTAAAACCAGCAAAAGACAAATCCGTCCCCAGGTACAAATCCCCGTTTTTCTTATACCATTTGCCATCTTTATAAACTTTTTTAACATTCTTCTTGCTAAGCAGGGAAACAGAAACCTTGCCATCAGTTTTAGCAGGGTCTGGAATAACAGCCTTTCCGCCAAAGCCAACACGTACATCCAGCAAACATTCCCCAGAACCTGTAATATCCTTGCCGTCTGTAGTATTTGTAATATTATCCTGCGCATCTGTACCCTGGACTGCACTTCCAGTAACTGCACTGCCACAGCACCTGCCTTGTAACAATATAGCAGAAAATGCCAGCAGAACCATTACACAGGACATAATAATCCTGCCTTTTCCATTACCCTTAAAAAATTTCATAACTATTACTCTCCGCTTCTATTATATAAATATATAAAACCGCCTTTAGTTATTTTCCTGCTTATTTATTAGTGTGAATACTTTGCATCTTTTACCACAAATTTCCCTGAAGCTTTATCATAGCCCATATATATGTGCATATATCCAATCTCGTTTGAACGGTGTCCTATACATATCTCTCTTTTAAATTCTATAAGCACATTGCCATTCTTATATATGGGGGCTGAAACACTTAAAGAATACAGAAAAACCTCCCCATGTTTCTTTGCCCACTTTTTGCGGACTTTTCCATTTTTCTTCCACATTCCTATATAATTAACACACCACTTGTCTATCATTTTCTTTTGCAGGGATTTCTTACTATATCCGCCATCTTTAATAACAGAAACCGTCTTGGAATACCCAATATAAGGAACTGTTAATTCTGCTTTGTAATTATCCTTTAACTTTCCTTTAAATTCCCTGCGGTCTGTAAATGCACTATGTGTATCATAAATTGTCTTTATTTTATGCGTGTCCATATCAGCATGGCATATTACAAATTCATTACTATATTTAACACCCCACTCTATCGCCAGAAGTTCTTGTACCCCGTCACCTGTCATATCATCCAAAGACATTTCATCCAGCCATGCATTGTACCATGCATGGTTTATACTAAAATCTATCTTTTTCTTATAAGAAACACCATTTTTATAATCAAGGATTACAAAATAACTATCAGCAGTTGTCTTATATTTTCCCAGTCTAGTTAATACAAAAAGCACAAGGCAGCTTCCTTTTACTTTCTTTTTCGCAATGCCATTAGCCGTTTTTTCAGATATAAATGATACCATGCCAGACTTTTCCGTCATATCCCCTACTGCATAAGAACCTACAAAAACTGGTCTTTTAAAACCAGCAAAAGACAAATCCGTCCCCAGGTAAAAATCACCATTTTTCTTACACCATTTTTTCTTTTTACAGGCTTTTTCAACATTCTTCTTACTAAGCAGGGAAATAGAAACCTTGCCATCAGTTTTAGCAGGGTCTGGAATAACAGGCTTGCCGCCAAAGCCAACACGTACATCCAGCAAACATTCCCCAGAGCCTGTAATATCCTTGCTGTCTGTAGTATTTGTAATATTATCCTGCGCATCTGTACCCTGGACTGCACTTCCAGTAACTGCACTGCCACAACATTTGCTTTGTAACAATATGGCAGACAATGCCAGCAGAATTACTATACAAGGTGTTATAATCCTGCTTACTCCATAGTTCTTAAAATATTTCATAAGTATTCCCCCTCCCTATTCCAGTTATAAAAACAACATCCATTTGTTGTAAAAATAGCATAGCACTTATTACATGTGGTGTCTAGGATAATTTGCAGTTATCTTGTGTTGGTGTAAAAACGGACGGTTTCTGTGCCAGAGCCAGAATATTCCATACATGGGTACGCTTCCGCTACGATAAGCCACGCAGCGGCACATAAAGCCCGCATCTCCCAGATAGAACTACGTTTCCTTCGGAACATGCGGACTTAAATGCCGGCGGGCTTAAAGTACCCATGTATGGAATATTACTGGCATCATGGCACGCGGAACCTGCCATCGTAAATTTGCACTAAAACACAGAATATTAAGATAACTGTATAGGAGTGGGGAGGATTTTGCTGGTCACTTATTAAATAATTAAGAATATTCATTGGCTTTCGTGCTTCTGAATCATCTTACCCACACCATAATTTGCAGTTATCCTGCCAGCCTGTTTTTCTGTAATTTTGCCAAAGTACAGCAAAGTTTCCAATGTTCCATCTAATATTATTCCATGACAGGGGCACTTTAGCACCGCCGGCATTTAAGCCAGATATTTAATGTGACGGAATAAACGTCAGTTTATTCTGGAAAATTAAATATCTGGCTTTATGTGCCGCCTGGTGGGCTGACGTAGCGAAATGCGTGCAAAAGCTATGTCTGCGACATGCTTTCCTGGAATGGAATAATTTAGTGGAACATGGAAATTTTGCGTACGTCATCTACACACCAACAATAGATAACTGCAAATAATAAAAAAAATGTACACTTGACAACATATGGGTTAAATGCTAATATTTATAAAAATTTAAGAATGATACAATTTTCAAAGCATATTTTTATTATTGCTTCTGGTAATTAAAATATTTATATTTGACAAGAAAGGGGTATAAAAATGAAAGACAGCTTACATATCACACATTATATGTACTTATATTATAGGCGTACCAGCTTGTAACGAAGTGATTACATGCACTTGGTTATAAGCTTGCAGGCCTTATAGTCTGGTGCATAAATGTGAATGTAAACTGCATATTTTTATATATTGCATCTTTTATTATATTTATATTAACGCATCAGGCAGACAGATACCTGATGCGTTTTTTAATATATAGGAAATATGTATATTTAAAAACAGCAATAAACGGACATGAGGAGGATTAATTATGAAAATAAAATTTTCGGATTATACAAATTGTTTAGTGAATGTGGCAAATACTATATTAGATGAATTTGGTGCTGGAGAAGGAAAGCCAAAAATGAATTTATTAGATGCATATTTGAAAAAGGATTATGAAAATATTGTAATTATTTTATTAGATGGAATGGGAGAATGTATTATACGGGAAAATCTTGAAAAGAATGGTTTCTTTAATTCTAACTTAAAGGGAATATATAGTTCTGTTTTTCCTCCGACTACTGTTGCAGCAACCACATCAATTTTAAGTGGCCTTCAGCCATGTGAGCATGGATGGCTTGGCTGGGAATGTTATTATCCACAGATTGATAAAAATGTAACTATATACCTTAATAAGGAATCCGGAACTGACAACCAGGCAGCAGATTATAATGTTGCATGTACTTATTGCGGTTATGAGGGCATAGTGTCAAAAATAAGGGGAAATGGAGGAATTGCATTTGAGGCCGCCCCTTTTGCAGAACCCTATCCAGATTCATTTGAAAAAATTTGTGGATATATTAAGGATTTATGCAGACAGGAAGGAAAGAAATATATTTATAGCTACTGGAATGAACCTGATGGCATTATGCACAGGAAAGGATGTTATGGCAATGATGCAAAGCAGATGCTCCGGAGTCTGGAACGGCAAGTGGAAAAATTGTGTAACGAACTTGAAAATACACTTGTAATTGTGACGGCAGACCACGGGCATATGGACTCAAAGGGTGTGTCAATAACAGACTATCCGGGAATAATTGACTGCCTGGTGCGTATGCCGTCAATTGAGCCAAGAGCTTTAAATTTATTTGTCAAGGAGAAAAAAGTGCACCAGTTTGAATATGAATTTAAAAAGGAATTTGGTGATAAATTCTTACTTTGGACAAAGCAAAAGGTGATTGAAAGTAACTTATTTGGAACAGGAAGTAAGCATCCATGTTTTGATGGAATGATTGGTAATTATCTGGCAATTGCAACAGATGATTTGTCAATTTACAATACAAGAGAAGAAGCAGATTATTTTATTGGGGCACATGCGGGGATGACTGCGGATGAGATGGACATACCGCTTATAATAATAGAAAACAGGTAGTAAAACACAATTTGCCAGAAGATTATATTATGAGTAATACCCGTTTTGCAAAAACGGAATATAAATGAAAAGTGTTACCACTGCCCTGGCCGGAATAATTGTAAGGGTTCAAAGGTAGTTTCCTTCTTTTCTTTTATTGACGCCTTTCCCCCTCTGGTGTAGAATATAAACAGGCTGGTAATAAAAAATTATACAAAAATACAGGCATCAGATTATGTTATTTGGAATAGACTAGTCTTATTATATAATTTTTATTATGGGGATAAAAAAGTATTTTTGATAATTTTATTTTTGGGGGATACTGGAATGGAGAAGAAACAAAAGGAACTGCTTATTATAATGCCTGCTTATAACGAAGCTGGCAATATTGAAAATGTACTTGATAAGCTTGAAGCGCCTGAAATTGCCGAGATTGCTGATTTACTTGTTATGAATGATGCCTCTTCTGATAATACAAACTGGATTGTAAAAGAACGCAGACACGCTCTTGTTACACATGTGTTTAATCTTGGGTATGGAGGGGCTTTGCAGCTTGGATATAAATATGCAATACGCCGTGAGTATAAATATGTTATACAGATGGATGCCGATGGCCAGCATGATGTATGTAATATTCCTGTTATTTATAAGAAGCTGAAAGAGGCAGATGCTAATGGCTGTTGTCCTGATATAGTACTTGGTTCACGTTTTCTAAAAGAAAGTTCCGTTTTTAAGGTATCTGCTGCTAAAATGACAGCATACCGTATTTTCAGAAAGGTTATCAAGGCAACTACAGGAAGATACATAGCAGACCCGACTACAGGTTTACAGGGGCTTAGCCGCCGTGCTGTGCTGCACTATTCTAAATACAGGAATTTTGATGATAAATATCCGGATGCCAATATGATTATACAGATGCTGCTGCTTGGCTTTAATATTGAAGAAATCCCGGCAGTTATGCATTCAAGGGTACTTGGGAAAAGTATGCACTCAGGATTAAAACCATTTTTATATATGTTCAGGATGTCATTTTCGATATTTGCAGTAATATACAGGATTAAAGTTTTAAAATGGAACAGTGTTGAATAAGGAGATGTAACGGCTGTATGTTTGGTTTTATAAAAAATTTCCGGGACGGCGGCAGTAAATATATAAAACTTGATAAGGCATGTTTAAAAGAAAGCGGGGAAGATTTTGCCAATCCTGGAAGGGGCTGGTACAGGATTTATACTTTTAAGCTGGACACTCTTGATTATAATGAGCTGGACTGGCTTTATTACAACGAAAATGAAACTCTTGCCCTGGTTCTGGCTGATATTGGTGCATACAGCAGCAAAAATATTGATGATGGCGCACTGGATTTTTTTAAGTATATACTTGGCAAATTCAAAGAAAAGAACAAAGAGATAATACTTAGGATTGTTTATGATACAGAAGGAAAGGGTATGCAGAAAGAACCCTCTCTTTTCTCACAAGTGGCAATACATATGCAGCAGCTTGGAGGCATTGTAAAGGAATATGCGGATAATATTTTTTTATTCCAGGGACTTTTTGTTGGAAGCTGGGGAGAAATGCATACTTCTAAGTTCTTATCTGAAGAAAAGCTTAAAATCCTTTATTCAAAGTGGATACAGGAAACAGGCGGAAGTGTAAAAATATCATTCCGCACCCCTGTACAGGTAAGAATTGTAAAGGAAAAAAACAGTGGAAGTAATAATATAGGTATATTTGACGATGCTATATTTGCATCACCAACACATCTTGGTACATTTGGAATTGCAGATGAAAACAGATGGGAAAAACCCTGGTGCAAGGATAAAGAACTGGAATTTGCCAGGAAAATATCAGAAAAAATACCATGTGGCGGTGAAGCAGTGGCAGGTGAAAACTTTCCATCACCAGATGAAACTATAAAATTATTAAGGGATATGAATATAAACTACCTTAATTGTATACATGATACAAGAATTCTGGAATACTGGAAAAGCCAGTCTACAAAAGAATATGGCAATATTTATTCCTATATAAGTATGCATCTTGGATACCGTATAACTGTAAAGGATGTTAAACTGGTTAAAAATGGCACTTGTTTAAAAATACTGCTGGCAAACAATGGTTTTTCCTGTATTTGCTTTGAAACATGCCTGGAACTGGTTATTGAAGAACCGGATGGCAATAAGTTTAAAATGGAAATTCCATTTGATTTAAGGCTTCTGCTGCCAGGAAATACAACAGAAGCAGTTATAGACAATATCAGAGGTATTGCAAATGGCAGCAGGCTTTACCTGGAATTATCCAGAAAACATGACAAAAAGGCTATCCGTTTTGATAATTCTGATGCCAAAGAAATGGTATTCCTTGGCAGTTTACTTATCAAGAAATGACAATGTGCCAGCCAGATAACCATATTGTCCAAGTGGTGTGTCTATTGCATATTTAATGGTTTCCCCTGTTTTGCTGTCAGCTGTGTCCAGGTAAATTTTATAAATACCTGGTTCCATGCCCCGCACGTTAATTGTAGCAGAAAGCCTTATTTCTGTTATTCCATTATCTGGTGCATTAATTTCAGGGGTTAATGTATATGTTTTGTTTGTTTCCTGGTTTATACATGTAATAGTATAGCATGGAGGGTAATAACATGGGGCAAAACCTGTATTTTCTAATGAAATATTAAGTGTGGCTGTTTTATCACTATATGGTTCAAATTCAAGCCCGCTTGAACTTATTGCATACCGGTAGCCAAGGTGCTTTTCTATATATTCATAACCATTATACTCATTAAAAATACCCTTTCCATTGTATACTGAAGCTTTCCATTTATCCAGTACATCAGTATCATACATTGAATTAAGATATGAAACATGCATTTTACGCAAGTCCTTAACTGCATTGCCAATATTATTTAAAGGGTTCTCTATTATGGTTTCACCGCCATTAGGCACTGAAATGCATAGTCTGTCCTGGAATTTGAGTTCCTGCCTGCGTTTACCTTCACCATAAGTGCCACAGTCTGATTCAGAAGAAAGAATTCCGTCATTAAAAAGCCCAAGCCTGTCTGTTACAAGCCCGTCAGTGCCCTTTTTTATAGTACGCAGTTGTGCAGGTGTACGTACAGCAAGAAAAATTAATGGATCAGAAACATTATAAAGTTTTTTTGCAAGCTTTATTATATCTCTTTTATCCTGGTGCGCAGAACCATGCATCTCTCCATAACTTCCTATATACAGCCCTTGTAATATATAAATACTGTTTGCATATTTATTGTAGACAGAGGCAGTCTGTTCCATATGTTCCAGTACAATATTTATATCAGAAGGCTCAGTAGCAGAAGCATTGCCATCCCAGTCATATAAAAAGCGCAGTATAAGCTGTTTGTTGCTTCCTGCCCATGCGGCAAGTATACTGTCAAGCTGTGAAAGTGCATCACTGCTTAATGGCATATCTTTATACATAGATAAATTAACCTGTACCATAGCAAGCCGGTCTTTTATTTCATTTATATTGCCAGGAAGTATATTTCCGCCTGTACTGGTGCTAGTAATTTTATAAGGATAAATCTGGTAGAAACCACAATAAGGGTTATCCAGTGCACTAGTAGTTGTACTGCATTTATTATGTTCATACCTGACAGGAAGATAATATAAATAACGCCTGTATGCATAATATGCTGTAATAATTGCGGGTATTGTTATTAATAAAACTATTATTGGGATAATTAGTTTTTTAATCTTCATAAATTCCTCCATAAATCATGGCACTACTTCCCTTTCCCACTAAAATTCTTTATGGTTCATAATAGAACTGCTGGTTTTTATAGATATTAGCAAAATAACAACCGCCGCCATAACTATAATTGCAACAATAACACCCATACTTAAAACCGATATGTGGTTAATTATATCTGGTATATTAACCCCTAGCATTTCTGAAACTTTTATAGCAGCAATGCCAATAACAGAAATTATACCAAAAACGCCAATAAGGGCAAGCCGTCCCTTTTCCCCGCCAAATTTAAGGTGGAATGGAATCATTAATGATTGTATCACAATTAATATAGGTAAAATTATTAAAGAAGAGATAAGTATTTCTTTAATATCTGCTGTTCCTTTTAATACACCAGAAATAACAGCTAAAAATGTTGCAAAAATCCATGCACTCCCGCCAAACATAAGGGCAAGGCAGTATTTTTCAATGGTGTAACCTGTACGGCTTATTGGCAAAGTAAACAAAAATGCATTGCCATTATCAAATTCGTCATAACTTATCGTGCTTAATGCAAACATTGACAGGATGAAAGGCAAAAATCCCATAAAAAATGATGTGTCATCAGAAAAAAATGCTGTACTGGCTGCTATGGCAGCAATTATTAAGAAGAAATTTTTTTGTCCTTTCATAAGTTTAAAATCTTTTACTAATAAACCTTTCATGATTTCTGCCCCCTTACCATCATTGTAATTACCTCATCTACTGTTCCTTTTTCGATTGCAATTTTAGGATAATTTTCTATATAATACTGTTTCTGGTTTGTAAGGCAGCTATATCCATAACTTTCTTTCTTTGAACATACAATAAACTGCTGGTCAAGTTTATTAAACTGTTCTTCGCTAACTTTAAGCAATGCATAGCTGCCCAGTAAAACATCTGTATCCTCGTGTAAAACCACTTGCCCGTTATCAATCATATAAATATCATCACACAGGGTTTCTAAGTCACTGGAAATATGTGAACTAATAAGAATAGAACGCTCTTCGTCTGTTTCCATAAAATTCCTTAGCATTTCTAATAATTCATCCCTGGCGATAACATCTAAACCAGCAGTTGGTTCATCAAGTATTAACAGCCTGGCATTATGTGAAACTGCAACAATCACTTTCAGCTTAGCCTTCATGCCAGTGGAAAATTCTTTAATTTTCTTATCAAGTGGTAAATGGAACTTTTTAACCTGTTCTGTAAAAAATGTATAATCAAAATGCCTGTACATATTTTTCAATACAGGAATAATATCATTAACCGTTAAATAGCCACTAAAACCAGAGTCAGCAAGGACAACGCCTAAATCTTCCCTGTCCTCTGGCGTAAAATCCTTTAAATCCTTTCCAAAAACTGTAATACTCCCGCTACCAGCTGAGACCAGCCCTAACACAGCTTTAAAAGTTGTGCTTTTTCCTGCACCATTCTGCCCGACAAGCCCTGTTACACAGCCCTTATGTACCTCTAACGAACAATTAAGCGAGAAATTATTATAATGTTTTTTCAAATGTTCAATTTTAAGCATATATATCACCCCTCTAAAATTAATTCAAATAAACTCCTTATATCCTCATTGCTAATTCCACAGCGTCTGCCTTTCTGGATTGCCTGTTCTAAATCTGCTTCCAGTTCTTTTTTTTGTTCCTCAAGTAAAAGCTCTGGATTGGCGGCTGCTACATATGTCCCCTTTCCATGTACAGTTATAGTAAAACCTTCACTTTCCAGGCTGTCATATGCTTTTTTAACAGTTAAAGCACTTATTTTTAACTCCTTCGACAATGTGCGGACAGACGGAAGATTATCATTTTCCTTTAGTTCCCCGTTGCGTATAAGTGTTTTTATCTGGTCTGTAATCTGCTCATATATTGGAACCATTAAAGATGTGTTAATAATTACTTTCATTCTTTACCGTCCCTCCTTTGAATGATAACAGTATATAACAGTTTATAACTGTTGTCAAGTGTTATATGCTGTTTATTTAGAATTATTTCATGTTATTTTTTTTGTGTGTGGTGATTTAGACGAACGGAAATATAATGGCAGCCTTTTTTATGAAGCGGCAGCCATATTTTGGGTTTTCTTATTTTTTACATCACTAGTTTTAGCTGTAGGGTAAATATATTTCTAACATTGTTTCCTGGTAAACTGCCCTTTTGTACTTAAGAAGGCATTTTTTAACTGGCTGCAGTTCATCTGCCACCACCTTTTCAAGTTTAGCAAGTGCTTTATCATCAAATTGTACATCAGATAAATATTTCTTATAATATTCTTCATTATATCCCCATAACACAACCTGTCCAGGATACCTGTTTTTAAGTTTCTGTGCAATCAGAAGCCCGTCTGCATCAAAATCCCCTGCATAAAAAATAGTATATTTTTCTTTTAACAGTTCCAATGTTATATAAAAAGCCAGTTTAAATTGTCCGTTGCCGCAAATAAATGCACCTTCTGGATAAGTGTCTATAAGATAAGAAAATACAGCAGGATTTTCTACAACATATATCTCTTTTATTTCGTGCTGTATGCTTCCAGCCCATAAATATTCCAGTGAATTTAAAGTTTTTAAAGTAACTTGTACAGGTTCTTTCTCTATAAAACCACCTTCTATACCTTTGTGTATGCTGCCATCTTTTTTAACTCCATGTAAACCATATACAAGGCATGTATTAGACACATTATCCTTTAAAATACCCACGCTATATAAAAGGTTTTCCGTGTACTCAATTCCAGACAAGCCATCTGTACCAATTCTGTCCAGTCCAAGTCCATAAGGATTTTTATTTTCCAGGAAATATTCTATATAATTCAATAAAAGCTTACATGCAGATGTCCTTAAATCAAAGAAATGTGGATTTCCGGTTGTTTCTGCAGCAAATACAGGAAGCAGCAGCATTTTCCCCTCAAAACATGGCAATTTTCCAAATGCTGTAAACAATTTATTTAAAAACAGTTCCAGTTCTTTTTTATTTTCATTATACATTTTAAAAATAATCTGGCTGCCTTTCCCCTTTTCTTTAAAAACATACAAAAACCAGTTTAAAACAATTTTATTATTACAATTTAAAGCACATTCTTCAAAAAAAGCATTTCTGCTATTTAATTCCTTTTCCCTTTTATCCTTGTTTATAACAAGTGGTTCTTTAAAATATGCAGTTAAAACCTTTTCCCATGACAATGGCGCAAACTTACTGTTTTTAAGGGATTTTTCCATAAATGCATAAGATATCTTTACATCTTTTTCTGCATGTAAATCTTTTTTAAAAAACCCTTCCAAATCATACTTTTCATCACTTGATAACCCGGAAAGTTTTATAACACCGCCCATATGTCCAAGGCTTGCATATTTCTTCTTTAAAGCATTAAAAAGTTTCTTGTATACATTCCTCTTTTTAAAATAAGTTACACATTCTTTAAGTAA
>CAJTRU010000002.1:92612-119916 GCA_910579085.1 uncultured Lachnospiraceae bacterium
CTTTAATATGTATTGCAATGTAATCGCATGCGCTTTTGATCTGTCCGGATATATCATTCTTTTCCTTTTCCTGTTGTCTTTAAAATACTATACTTGAAAATAATATAGATTATAAGCCATCCAGTTTTTTCTGTCTGCCCTTATATGATATACACACCTTTTAAAGAGGATTAACAACATAAAAAGACAGGGTTTTAATGCCCTGCCAATCTTGTATATATCTGATTATTTTTAAAGTGCCAGCTTGTATAAAGCCAATTGGTTAAGGCTTACACCCTCTTTTTCTGCTTCTATTACCAGTCTTTGGTGTAAAGACTTTGGAAGTCTATTATTTATAATTTTAAAGTTACCTTATATAGTTTTTACCCCATTTGTTATTTCAGGACAAAAATATGTAAAATTACTGGTTATGCTTTTTCCAGCTAATTTTCAAACACCCAGTACCCTTGTCTTCCCATTCCACAGATAAGGTATAACTGTAACAAATTTAGCATTTTCAGGACGTACAAGCTGGTATATTGCAAGACCTGGCACAGTTTCATAATCACCCCACAGCACCTGCGAATTTATCATAAAGTTAAGGTTTAAACTTACCATAAGCCTGAACATATCCTTTATATTCATTTCATCAACACCCGCAAATGCTTCATCAAGTGAAATAAGAAGTGGTGCATCCTTATTTGCCCCTGCATATTTAGCAACAACAGCAGAAAAAAGCGGCACATACATTGACATCGCCTTTTCCCCTCCGCTAAAAGTAAAGAAAACCCTGTCTGTAAGTTCTTTTTTCTTCTCACCGGTTTTTTGTGAATAAAGCTGGAATTCAAACCACTGGCGGTAATCAAGTATATCTTTCATAATCATATGGAAAGACATTGCTGTATTTGTATCACTTGCCAGTTTCCTTGCATCCATAATTTTAGAACGGAAATGTGATGCCATTTTATCAATATCTTCCTGGCGCAGTATCTCTGTATCACTCTGTAACAGGTTTACAAGTTCCTTTGTATCAAGCTGTCCCTCTTTTTCCGTCTTCTTGCTAATCCATTTAAGGCTTAATTTCAGCCCGCTTGAAGTCTGCATAGATTCCATAAGGCTGTTCATCTTTTCTACCCAGCGCTTGCTCTCATAAATTTTTGCCCTGATTTTTTTACTAATTGTATTAGAAAGTATATCCTCAAAAAGTTCCCTGTCCTTTACACTTAATACTTTCTCCAAATCCTCCATATCAGTATTTAATTTTACAACCAGTTCTTTAAATGAAACAGGCATCCCCCTGTATTTTGTCTTAATATCAGGCCTGAAAGCTGGTATGCCGTATTTCTCTATAAGCTCCTGCCCGTCAATAGCTTTTCTCTGTTCTTCAAAAAGATTGTATATAGAAAGCTGGTATTCTGCCAGCAGTCCTTTTTTCTCATGGAAAGCTGTCTGCAGGTTTCCAAGCATTAAATCCAGCTGTATCTTGCTTATATTCTGTCCTCCAGGTAAATTACAGACATTCTTTGCCCTTATTTCTGCATCTTCTGGTTTATTAGTTTCTCCGCCAGAAACATCCTGCATTACATAGCCAAGGTTGTATTCCATCAGGAATATTTGTTCTTCCACATTTTTAAGTTGTTTTATATTAGAAATCTGTTCCTGTTTTCTCTCCATTTTTTCATTGTCATTTTCAATGGAATTTTCAAGAAAGCCTATATCTGACGCTGCCCTGTCACGCTCACCAGGTATTTCACCAAGACGCTTTACACATATATCAAGACGTTCCTTAATCTCATTATAGTTTGTAAGTCCAAGCTGCTGCCTTACAGATTCCAGTTCTCCAAGTGTACGTGCCTTACGCTGGTTATACTGGTTTAACGTGTAGAGTATTTCATCCCTGTCTTCTATAAGTCCTTCAAGGCTGTCCTCAAGTGTTTTAAGCAGGCTGATTCCTGACCAGTACCTGTTATATGTTATTCCTGCTTCACTTAAAAGGTTATGGTACTCTTTAAGCCCTTTTAAAGCATTTTCAAAAATATCAAGGCGGTTTGCCATATGCGCCCCTGCACAGGTTTCCTGTACTTTAAGCTGTATCTCTTTTAATTTCCCCTGTTCTTTTAACAGCCTCTCCCTGTACTGCTCCGCTGTTTCCTTTGCAGTATCCAGGCGGACCTTGCTGTCCCAAAGGTCTTTTGCTGCAATCTTAAGGTCTTCTGCATCAGGGAATTTATCCATTTCTTCCTGTAAAGTTTTCTGCTGTTCCTTATTTTTAAGAATATCCAATTCAATCTGCTTTATCTGTTTCTCTAATATGTCAGCCTGTTTTTTAAGTTCTTCTATTCTTTCTGAACGGTAACGCTCTTTTGCTGCTGTCCCGATATATTTAGCCTTATACCCTGTGCCTGTAGTGCCTTCCAGTACACCTATATGGTAATGCCCTTCAGTGCCTGCCCATGTTGATGACTGCCCATCTTTGCTATAATAACCAATTCCTGAAAGTACATTTGATATCCGGTTGTAAAGGATAATGTCATCCTCTGCATTATATACCTGTATAACTTCCATAATGCCAGGCTTGACATGCTCTATATCACTAAAAAGGTATTTATCACAGATATTTCCTTCTATGCCAAGTATCTTGTCCCTGTCATCTGCATCTACAATTAAAGCATCCAGGATACCCATATTGTACAGTGCCGCTTCAAGCTTGTCTGCCGCTTCACTGCTTAAACTTTCCACAAAGTCCACCGCCTTATAAAATGGTATATATTTTATACCCATTTCATCAAGTTTCTTCCTGTTACTAAGGACTTCCTGGCTTCTCTCTGGTTCAGGCTCTCTGCTTTCTTCCCATGTTTTAAGTTCTTCTTCTGTTTCAGCAAGCTGTACAGTTAATGGTTCTTTTTCCTGTATAAGCTGCCTTTCTGCTGAATAAAGCATATCATAAGCTTTATTCTTCTGGCTGCGCAGTATTTCACTTACCCTGGAATAATCCATGCCATACTGGTAATTATCAATAAAGCCTGCAATTTCCTGTAAACTGGAAGGTTCTATATGAAGCTCTGTATTGCCACGTTCCCATACATATACAGCTTCTGTTATCTCACTTTTCTGTTCTGTAAGCTGCCTGTCATACTGGTAATATTCCCGTTCTGCCTTATCCCTGTATTCCCGCTTTAAATCCAGTTCCTTAAACGCCTCATCACAGCGTCTTTTAGCTTCTTCTTCCAGCCTTAATATACTTGTGCCCTCTTCTACCTTCTGTACATATTGGTTTAATATTCTTGCATGGTAATTAAAATCACATCTGCCTTCTTTTTTTGATTTTATTTCTTCTATAAAGAAAAACGCTTCATCAAATGGGATATCTCCTACTGCCTCTTCCATTTGTACAAGTATATTATCTAAATCCTGCCAGGCTGTATTATTCATATCTTTTTGTGCTTTAATACGGTTTTCTTTGTCAATACATTCCTCTCTTTTTTTATCAGAACGCGTCCCATAATTTTCTATTTCTTTTTCATATTCTGCTGCCTGTCCTTCAAGTTTGTTTTCTTCTGCTTTTAACCTTGTAGCATCATTATTACTTAAAGAATTCCTCTCTTTTTCCAGAATAGCATATTCCTGTTTTAAATTATTATACAGTTTTTTTTCTTTTTCTAATTCTTCTTTATTTTTTGCAATTCCTTCCTCAATGGATTTTAATTCTTTTTGCTGTATATTAAACTCTTTTACAGTTTTAAGGTATGATTCTGCCCTGTTTAAAAGGACTGTCCTGTTATACTGGTCATATACTTTTTCAATTTGTTTTGCTGCTTTTATGCTTTCAGAAAGGTTATCAAGATTAGTTTTAAGTGTATCCATATTTTCAATGGCTTCTGACATAGGACGCAGGTCATCTTCTGATAATGTCTGTAAAGATTTGCTTAAAATATCATTAATTACAGAAGGCTTGAAATCCTTAGAAAGCTTTGGTGTACGCAGCTGTATTAATAAATCCAGCATTTCTTTATATTCTTCCATTGTTTCAAAACCAAATATTAAAGAATTAACACAGCTTGCATATTCATTTTGTGATTCCATCAGCCTGCCGCCGTCACCAATGCGGTTTCTTAATTCTGTTTTAGAATATGCAATTTTATTCTGTACATCCTTGTAAAGCCAGAAATCCCTGCCAATCCTTCTTCCATCTGTAATACAGAAATACCATGTTTCAAGCTTTTTATTCTTCCTGGCACGCAGCCCCATTCCAATTGTTATATATGTATCTGACTCCTGGCGTTTAAATTCCATATAAAGATATCCTGTGCGTTCTTCCCTGCTGTCATCCTCTTCAAGCAGATAGTTTTCCATTTTCCTTGCCCTTGAGCCAAACGGGTCAAGACGCTCAGGACGTATATTCCCATCTAATAAAAGTGGTATAAAGCTCTGCATCGTAACAGATTTTCCAGAACCATTAGAACCACGCAGAAGCATCCTTCCATCCAGGAATGAAAATTCCTGCTGGTCATAATACCAGAAATCAATTAATCCTGCCTTGTTAATAATCCATCTGCTGTTATTCATCTTTTGCCCCTTTCTGGAGTTTAAAATTATCTGGATAAACACCTTTCATTTTGCCAAGTGCCGGCTGGATATAGATATCTGTACTATTTGTGCCTGCCAGTTCCATTTCTTCCATATATTGTTTTACTGTTGTTACAAATTCATTTGTTGTCATTTCCCTGTATTTTTTAGGAAAACCTTCCTGGTATTTTTCTTTACAATTCTCCAGAATTTTTATAAACTTCTGTACAGGCATAACTATCTTTTCATCTACAGGACAGGTTATCTCCCCGTTTTCAAGCATTTCACGTATAATTCCGCCACATAACAGCGTAATATCTGATAATGTATTCCCCTCTGGAAAATATCTTCCCATATGGCATTCTTCACCTAAAACAAGAAATGCACTGTTTTTATGTACATGCAGCTGGCAGTCTGCCAATCCTGAAAGTTCCCCTTGTATTATATTCCTGTAATTCTTTATATAAAGAAAATCCTCTTCTGTATCTTCTGTTTTATAAACCCCCATAGTCATAAGAAGTTTACGGTAAACCCTCTGCCTGCGGATAATCCCCCTGTCTTCATCCATGCCAATCCATTCTTTATTAACAAAATCTGAGGGACTTGTAAAGCCTGAAATATCCATTGCAAAATCACGCATAAAATACCTGGATACTCCTGTATTTTCATATAGCACCTCTGCTTCATTATCCTTTGAAAAATTCTCTTCATTTCCATCATCTACTTTTAATATTCCACAGTTTACACAAAACTTTAAAACCTTTACAAAATACCTGCGGTTACGGTAAACAGTCCAGTCAATTTCATATTCTTTCCACTGGCTTTGTACATATTCTGTTAAATCTGAAAGCACAAATTGTTCTTCTGCTTCTTTATCTTCAAGAAACATTAATACAAGACATAGAAATATATATTCTGTTTTTTCTTTAAACTCTGTTATGCCCATCCAGTTTTCTGGCTGGGCTGGCACTTTTTCAAGTTTAATAAGGTTTGGTGTTACAACAATATGGCAGCCAAGTTTGTCATTAAGGAAATCCCTGTATTTTCCTAGCTGGTCTTTTACCTGGTAATATAATTCTTTTTCCCTGCTTTTTAAAATCCAGCGTTTACTTAACAATATCTCTAATGTATTCATCCAATCCTGTCCTTTTATAATTTTAATTTATTTAAAGCATATTGTATATGCAGGCATTGTAAATTTCCCGTCTGTACACTCTACAACACAAGTCTGCCCTTTATGTTCTTCAATAAAATAATTTCTTCCGTCTTCGGTCTTTGCACTTCTGTCCTTTCTTTCAAGTGCTTTTGACAACCATGTTAAAAAAGTGTCCCTTACAGATGGCTCAAGCACTGGAAGCCCTGTAAAATCAAGCTTATTATCTTTTATATAACTGTCTAAAAGCCTGCGTTCCCTCTCAATTCTTTCAATGGCAGCCCGTTTTGCCGCTTCTTTCTCCTTTGTCCTGTCAATAATCCCTGTCCTCTGGGCTTTATCCCTGTATGTCCTGGTTCTTGGAGTGATTTCTACTATATGTGGCCTTTCTTCATATACACCACTGTTAATGCTTTCCGTTTCTCTTTCAATTTCCCCTTTTAAATGCAGGCAGCTTTCAATTCCAAAAACATTAGAAGAAAACCTGTGTGCTTCATTAATATTATTACAATTATTAAACATCTGGGCAACTTTATAATATTCTTCCCTGCGGTTTGCACCTGCATTTATCATTTCACTAATTCTTGTTGCATAACGTGTAATCTTACGGATAACATTATTTGTAACATCAAAAACCTTGCCTGCTTCTGCTTCTTTTCCATTCCTGCTTACAAACCATCCTTCAATGCTTTGCCACTGCCCCTCAAGATTTTCTTTAACCAGTTTTTCATCTGCTTCTATATCCATCCTTGGAACTGACATTTCATATGCTAATACTTTTTCTATTATCTTTGCAATATTTTCTTCTGGGGTATTCTTTATATAATGCCCTATTACATCCACATTCTGCTGCAGGCTTTTTACAAAATTCCTTAAATATTCAATTAAGCTGTCTTTAAATACAAGAAATTCCCTTGTTTTCATTATTTCTTCTGCTTTTACACTGTCAAGTGTCCTCATATAGTCATGGTAATTTTTATTAAGCCTGATAAAATCACTGGTTAAATCTTTCCACCAGCTGTAAATCTTTTCTTCTGGTTCTTCTAAAATATTTCCAAGACGGTGTACATTATGTCTGATACGCTCTAAAAGTCCTGGCTCTAATGAAGCACCTTCTATAAAAAGATTTTCAAGATGGATAACCATTCTTTCAATTTCTATAGCATATGCTGAAAGCTGGTACCTGAATTTTTTATTTTTAAACTCTTCTAATGTTGTTACTTTCCTTGTATCCTGCATTGTATCAAGGCTGCCCCATGAAACAAGGGTTGCTAAATCCTGCTGGCACTGTTCTATAGTATATTGTTCAAAATAAGTATCTTCTTTTAGTTCTTCATAAACTTCTTCAATATACATCCAATATTTAAGCTTCTCATAATTCATATAAAAAAGCCGTAAAACAGGCCTGTATCTGTCTGTATTTTCTACATTAAGATACCTTGCCTCTTTTAACGGCTTTAACAATTTTCCAGTTACCAGCATGGCCAGTCCTCCTACAATAAATATTTTCCATCTTTTTCCATTATATTAGAAAACAGGAGTATGTCAAGAGTTGTTTCATCCGCTCCAATTGTAAAAGAATATTAAATTTATTCACACACGCCCTCACTTTCTAAAAACTGTGCAGCCGTCATACATCTTGGATGTTCCATATCAAGGCTTAAAAAGTCCTTGTCTCCAGTTTTGTATCAACCAATATACGTATTTTTACTGTTCCTTCCCGTAACGCATCTCGTCTACAAGAGCCTAAAATATAAAAGAAATTATGAAACGTACGTGATTTCTTTCCAAAATCTAATGGCAAAAGCTGGTTATATATAGTATACTTAAAAATGAAGAAAAAAATAAAAGATATTATTGTGGAACAGTAAACCAAAAGAGCAATCGTGTTGCAGGGTGCGTTGGCCTCATTCTAAAAAGAATGGGGGTGATGCTATGAAAAAGAGAAAACATAAGAAACACAAGATACATATTTCTCTTATGGAGTTGCTGACATTTGGCATATTCCTTTTGGCATTGCTTACATTTATATTTACATTTTGTAAGTAGCCTTACATAGCAAAAGCCACCCTGATACTTTGACCGGTAGATGGGTGGCATTGCTATCTTCATATTTGGCCAACCCCTTGTGGGCGGCTGCTCTCTTGTTTGTATCTATAATATAGCATATCTTAGATTTGATTGCAAGAGCCTTTTTTCTGGCGTCTGTATGGTAACAGCGCCAGGGCATATTTTGAAAAGTCACTTACAGAAACTAAACATCTCTATGTTCTGTTCTTCCACCAGTTCAAGCAACATTCTGGTTTCGTTTTCATATGTAATCTTTTTTGCTGCTGCTTTTTTTCCAAATTCCTGGCGTTTTGCAGGGTTGTCTAGAAGCCCTGCTACCGCATTTTTAACACTAACTGCATCAAGGCTGCACAATATCCCGTCTATGCCATCCTCAATTTGTTCCCTGTTGCCACTGCTGTCAGAAGCAACTACAGCACACCCAAGTGTCTGTGCCTCCTGTATTGCAATGCTTTTCCCTTCAAACCTTGTTGCATGTACATACAGTCCTGCCTGCCTGTAATATGGGTATGGGTTGTCTACAGCACCACATAAAATAAAATCACTGGCAAGCCCTGCATCTGATATACACTGTTCAAGCGCTGGCCTCTCAGGCCCTTCACCAAGTACATACCAGCGCACATTATAACCATCTTCTTTTAAAAGCCTCATTGCTTCTATTGCTATGGGGTATGCTTTCTGGTATGTCAGCCTGCCTACAGTCAGCAGCCGTATACCATCAAAACCATCATTAAAACCGCCTGGTTCTTCCGCCAGCTTCCTTAAGCGTTTCTGGTTAATTATATTATGGAAAACCTTTGTCTTGTCCCTGTATTCTGGATAAACCTTTAAGAACTGCCCTTTTACTTCATCAGATATAGGGAAGACTGCATCGAATTTTTCATAACATTCTTTATCAAGTTTTCTTGTATACCCAGCTTTTTTATAATCAATATGTATAAAGACTGCTTTTTTCTTTGCATTTACATGTTCTGCTGTATAGTATGCTGAACCCCCTTCAATATATGAAACTGCCAGGTCATACTCTTTTTCTGTAAATTCTGCCCCGTCTGCAAGTACACGCCATAGAAGTTTGTCTGGCCAGATATGGTGCGACCTTGCCATATCTGCAAAGTTTGAAATAATATAAAAGAAATTTTTAAATATTGCACCATGTTTAAAAACCTGGCTGGCAATATGCCTGTACATATAGTGTCTTCCTTTATTAGAAAGAACAGAAAAATGGCTGTATTTTTTATTTAAAAGCCTGGCACTTTTAGGAAGTTTTCCTGCAAGTTCACCCTGTCCCATTAATACATATATATCTATATTGTACTTATTATTGCCACTGTTGTCCTTAATTCCTGCAATTATGCGTAACAGTTCAAGAAGTGCAGTTTCTGCGCCTGCCCTGCTTAAAGTATTAATTACAAATAAAAGTTCTTTCTTCACTTATTCCCTCCATGCCAGTCTTGCCTGTAATATACTGCCCTTTATACCTGCCTCTTGTATAATCTTTTATATGTCCCTGTTGTACTTCCCTTCTGCTCCTGCCATAATGCCAGTTTCATGTATAATTCTTTCATTTTCCTGGTTAAGCAGTGATACCTGCATTGCAAGTTCCCTGTTTTTCATAATAAGGACTGATACAGCCGTACATAGTGAAAATATTATTAACAGCAGGAAACAGAAACATATTATTAATAATGTTATTACTAAGCCAATGTCCATATGGAAATGCAGTATTATCCCCATTATTATAAGAAATATAGAAAAACTGCCTATTAAAAGCCCTATCTCGTCAGCCAGTCTCTGGCGTACATATGCATTAATATCAAGCAATAGCAATATTATGCCTATTACAATACATGATATCTTCAAAACATCCATGTTTTAAACCTGCCTTTCTGCGCCTTTGCCCTGCTTATAATACACCATCCTGGCTGCCAGCAGGGATATCTGTCCTTTTATACACAAGCCCTGGTGGCTTTGTACCTTTTTTACACGGGAATAAAATCCCGTTACAAAAAATATGTTCATCCATATGTTTTTCTACCCAGCGCAGCCTGTAATAAGCGGTTGTAAAGCCACAGAAACTGCCTGCTGCCATGCCTGCGCCATACCATAGGTCTTTGTAATCCATTGAAATTAATGAACCTGCCAGTGTAACTATACAAAATACTGCTGTTGACAGCACTGCCCCTGTAAGGTCATTATAGTAATATAGAAATATTACCTCTGCATAAAGCAGGAAAAGTATAAAATACCCTGCTGCAAGGCATGGGTATATCTGCATTACAAGCCCCGAAAAACCATAGCGTGGCAGTATTATTACAAATAATATAAATATTATTACAGATATAATAAACTGTATTCTTACAAGGTTAAGAAGTTCCGCTGAAAGCTGCCTGAACATCCTTTTCTTTGTATTTTTAATATCTGCCCACCTGCCCCCAATAACTGCTTCAGAATATCCCTTGTACCTCTCATGGAAATGCATTTCCACACGTGCAATAAATATTATTGTGGAAGAAATATTAGTAAACATTGCAAGGCATGTGGCAAGGTCGTATGGCGGTGCATATACAAATGAATGTGCAACTTCCATCCGAAGGCTGCCTGTCCAGAACACAAAGTTGTGTATATAAAGCCCTGTTGCATATAAAAAATTTGCAACAACAAGTTTCCAGTATTTTATAAAATATGAAAGTACCTTCATATACCGGTTGCTGTTCTTTTTAAAATAATGTTTAACAGTAGCCATCTCAAGACATGCTGTAAGGAAAAAACCACATGCCAGTGAAAGCAGCATACTGTACACAATTTCCCTTTCAAATACCCTGACAAATAAAAGTGATAAAAGGAATGAAAAAACCATTCCTGACAGGAAATAAAATGATACCCTGGAATAATCCTTGCATATTGACAAGTAAAGCATCGAATAAAATACCAGCACAAGTGAAATATATGCACAAAACCCTGTAAATACAAATAACAGGTTTACATGGCCCACAATATATTCCCGTATACAGAAAGGTATCCCAATAATACAGCTTAAAATTATATTCAGGACAAGCCCTGTATAATAACATGGAAGTATATCATCATATTCCTCATCATATATAACATCCGACATATACCTTGAAAGTACAGCGTTAAAAGGTGCTGCTGAAAGCAGCGAAAATATAAATATATACAGAAGTGTACCTGAAAAAAGCCCCCTTCTTGCATAGCTTGTTGAATCATATCCAAGTACATTGCCCATTAATATTACATTGCCTATAATTACAAACATAGGGGCTATTGTAACCATTGCGCTGTAACCAAATCCAAGCAGGTTTGTTGCAATGGTTTCTTTTCCAAATATCCTGCTTAGCCTGACACCTATCCCAGCCATATATAACCCATGCCTTTCTTATCTGCCGGCTTTATTAAAGCCATTATAAATCTCCTGGTATGTTTTCTTCATATCTTCTACTTTATACTTTGCCATCATACGGTTATACCCGTTATTGCCATATTCTTCCCTTTTTCTCCTGTGTTTTGCAAGATAGACTATAGCATCTTTAATCTCCTGTACATTCATAATATGTACAAGTATGCCAGAAGCTCCAATGCCATCATCTTCGCCATATACAAGCCCGCGGCAGTTGCCTACATCTGTGGCTATTGCTGGCTTTTTCGCTGCATACCCTTCAAGTATTGTAAGCGGCTGGCCTTCACTTATGCTTGTAAGTATTGTCATATCCATTCCGCCAAGGTACTTTGTTACATCTATCCTGCCCGTAAACACTATGTCAGGTACGCCAAGCAGTTCTACAAGCTCAAAACATTCTTTTGCATATTCCTCATCCTCATCAACAGGCCCCATTATCCAGAGCTTAAGTTTTGGCACTTCTTCTTTAGCATATGCAAACGCACGTATAAGTGTTTTAACATCTTTAATTGGTGTAACCCTTAATACTGCCCCTACATGTATTTTATCTGGTTCAATCCCTGTGCTGCTGTCCGGTTCATATTTTTCAAACCTTTTCCAGTCAATTCCATTTGGTGTTATCCTTATTTTCTCTTCAGGGCATCCAAGTTCAACCTGTAGTTCCTTTGCATGTCCGTAAAGGCTTGTAACAAGGTCTGCACGGTTATATGCCAGCATGGACATTTTTTTGAACTGTTCAATCCATATATTCTTATAAATGCCCTCTACCCATTTGGCACGTATAAGTTCTTCTTCCCTTTCCCTTGTATAAATCCCATGTTCAGAAACAAGCAGCCCACAGCCGTATTTTACCTTTGCCATGCTGCCAAGCACACCCGCATAACCTGTGGCAACACAATGGTAAAGGTCTGCTTCTGGCAGGTCTGTATCGAGTACCAGGAAAAGAGGCAGGTATATTGAACGCATTGTCCATAAAAAATCAGAAAATACAATTTCTGGATACCTTAACTGGTAACATTCCCTGGCTGCCTGCAAAAAATCATTGCCCATAAGCAGGCTGTTAAAAGAGAAGTTCCTTTTACTAAAAAACTTAAAAAGTTCTTCCCACATAACATTGCGGTTAAGCAGCAGGCTTCTTAATGCCTCATATTCTGTATTATTCAGCCTGTGCTTTTTCTTCAGCCTGGCTTTTTTCTTATTCCAGTCATAATCCTGCAAGTAAACCTCATGTACTTCTGTTACATTTTCTGGCAGTTCATACGCAAACTTGCCCCGTAAAGAACGGTTTGCCACAATTGCAAGAATTACAAATTCATAATCTGGAAATGTTTTTACCATACTGTGTATCCAGCTTGAAACACCACCAACCACATATGGGTAACACCCCTCTGCTACAATACATATTTTCATTGTTATTCCCCGTTATAATATATTTCCTGGCTGTCCTTTTCCTGCCATTTTATTTCAATATGCCCCGAATGTGCCTTTATAAGATAAGCCCCGTCTTCTATGTCTTCGATTGTACCCCCGTCTACAGATATATCTTTCTTCCCGTTTGTTTTAAGTATAAAAGAAAGCTCCTCTTCAAAGTTTGATATATCTATATTTACACCATCTTCTGTCTGCTCTTTTGTAAAGTCAGCAGACAAAAACCTTTTTATCTTCTGGCTGCTTTCTGAAACAACTGTAGTATCAAATACTTTAAAAGGCTTCCAGTAAGTGCCTATAATTGCTGTCATGTCCTTATTGAATTTTTCCCAGGAGTCTTCTTCACTTTCAGGATAGGCAACTCTTTGCAGGTCTATAACTGTATTAGAATACGCAAGTGCTGTTTCAATGCTTTTAAGCAGTATATCATCTGTATAAGTATGCTTAGTGCCGCTGCCTGTTGCCCCCTGTAAAATTATATTATCATCAATATAGGAAATAATTTCATCTGTATTCCTTCTGTTACCATACACAAATGTATCTATATCATAGCCACATCCAAGTGCCGCAAGCCCGTAAAAACGGATTAAATAATTAGAAAATGCTGCCTTAAATCCATAATCCAGTGCATTTCCTGTCCAGAACCTCCTGTCATAGTCCAGTTTGCTGTTTATTGACATTGTATGTATAGAGTCCAGGGAAACGCCAGCTTCTGAATATAGTTCTTTTATAAGTTTAAAGTAAAACGGCACATGTGTCCCATCCGGTTCTATACCATCGCTGTAGTCAAACTGCGGCGTCATCATAACACTTAATTTATTTCCTGATTTATTAGCCATTGATGCAAGTACAGGCCATATAATATCCCTGAATACCTGTTCAAGCGGCTGGCTGTAAAGCCTGTCTATTTCTTCGGCGTTTTCATTGGCAAACCCTGGATAATTGGCAATTACAAGGTTTCTTGCATTGACAACAGGGTAAATCTCATAATCAGAAATTTCCGACATTATTGCAGTTAATATGCCCATTCCCTGCATATTTGAAAGATACCCGCCGTTTATGCAGAATACATGTGTATCTTTTATATTATTGCGCCAGATAACTGCTGGCAGCATTTCATTTTTAATTTTATCCTCTTCCTGTATGCCCTCTTCCTGCTCCACAAGTCCCATCATATACGTTTTAGTGCCTTCACCTGTAATATACCAGGGCACTTCTAAGTTAAGGTCCTGGCGTTTTTCCTCTTCTTCCTTATCTGCTGGTTTATAAATTGCCTCACCACCCAGCAGGAAACCGCCAAACAGGTGCATACCTGATAATTTAACATTACTTCTGGCAGACTTTATTCCAAGTATTTTTTTAAGTTTTGCATTTCTTGTTATCAATTCCTTTGGTGGAAGCCCTGCAAATATTATATTTATTTTCTGCTCTAACAGGAAATCAATAACAGGTATATCAGATGCTTTAAATATGCTGCCTTCAAGCACAAGTGCTTTAGGAGGGTTTGATGTTTCAATATAGCATTCTTCAAGTGATGGATAATACAGGAAATTCCTTTTACTGTAAGTACACCACCATGACACTGTTTTGCCAACGCTGTTTTTTGGGGAAAGCCCTGTATAAATTATATATTCCCTGTCAGATGCAAGTACTTCTTTGTCCGTCTTGCCATCTGATGTATACATGTCTTGCCTGTCCAGTTCTGTAACAGTGGTTTTCTCATATTCATTAGTGCCATACTCATTTAGTGCATCTTTCATAACCCCAATAAACTGGAACATAAATAAGAGAATTAATATCATTATTGTAATTGTAATATAATTCCTGCGGGATACCATATTCTGCCCCCTTCCAGTCTGCCCTGCCTTTTCTGCCCATTCTGTATATATTGCTGTAATGGTTATGGGCGGTATTGCCATTCCCTTGTATTATACCAGTAGTCTATTGAGAAATCGTAAAGCCTGTATGGATTCTGTTCCACCACATAACATACAAAGTCTTTTGACTCATAGTAAACCTTCATCTCTTTTCCATACATTTTCTGGAATTCTTTTGCCCAGTAATACATCCTGGACATTACAATCCACCTGTTTTTGCCTTTATATATTCCAAAGCCACTGGAATATACAAGAGGGTTTGATGCACCTTCTGCGGAAACATACTGCCCGCTGCCATCATATTCTTCATCATAGTCAACAGGTTTTTTCTCTATAAAAAAGTAAACTTTATCTGTTGGTATTGTAAGGCTGTCAAGGTATTTATCCCCCTCCATCTGCCTTAGGAAAGTAATAATTTCATAATGGTAACCATACCCCTCAACCATTCTTAATTCATCATTAGCAGAACATATGGTATATGTCCGTTCTTTATTTTCACTCATAATATTAGTAAGGCATGTAATAGCATCATTTGTTTCAAATGCTATAATCTGTGCATGTTGCCTTATATACCTGCCCTTTACAATTAGAACTGTAAAAAATACTGAAACTGCCATAGATGCAGCATACATAAATTTATGGTTCTTTACCCGTCCAAACAGGATATATATAACTGCATCTGCTGCCATCCCAATTACAACTGGCATTATATATGCAATATAAATACTAATCCTGCTTTCATCCATTATTGCAGGAATTCCAAGTTTCTTAGCACATAAAACAGACATAAGTATTATTATGCAAACCCCTGCCGAAATTACCTTTGATGCGTAATCCTTATCCTTGTCAGCAGACAATAACAGCCCCAGTATAGTACATGATAACAGAACTGCAAAAACAGAATAAAGCTGTATATCTGAAGCCTCTGGTAAAACATATTCATTTAACATGCCTGTAAAATATGAAAGGATGTTGTTTATTTTATTAAATATCCTGTTTAACAGCGGAGGTTTATTATCTGTCTTTTCCTGCTGTATATAATTACTGCCACTCCCGTTTGCATTGTTTCCAGGAACAGCAGAATCCCCTGTGCCATCCTGGGCAGGTGTGCTGCCAGCCGTACCTGCATTGCCATTTGCCCTGCTTCCAAGGATTACCTCCATGCCCCATCCCAGTGAGCCCTGTAATGGTTTGCCACCTGCAAATGCAAGTGCCATTGGAAGTACAGCTATAGCTATGCTTAAAATACCCGCAAGCATTACATGTCCAAAATAACCCTTTTTAAACAGACGGTAACAATAACCAGCGGCAATGCCTATACAGAATATTCCTGCAATCATTGTGTCATAAAAATGGACAGCCAGTGTCATTGAAAAACACAATGCAAAAAGCAGCAAATAGAGATTGCTTTCTATGTCCCAGAGTTTATTAAACTTTCTTTTAACACTAATCCAGGAATTTATAAACAGTTTCTTTAAATCCTTAAACTGGAAACTTTGTTTCCTGTCTTTTACTCCAAAATTATCTTTATTTTTTGTATCTGGACTTACAGCAGAATGGATACCAGCATTACTATCCGCCTGGACATTATATTGTTCCTGCATACTGCTGCCAGATAATAACGTACCATTTTCCAGTTCATTAAGAACCTTTTCCCAGGGACGCTCTTCCTCTGCTTTCTTTATTGAAGATGCTATTTCCTTAAAAAGCTGCCTTGTATCCTGTATTTCTGTATCATCGTTATAAACCTTATAAGTTTCTTTTATATCTTCGCATAATTCCAGGCTTTCATTTATTGACCTGCCATCAATGCCTTCACTTTCCTCAAGGATAACCCCTGCACCGTTATATCCCCCGTCTTCCATTATTAAACTGCTGGAATATTCTTTATCCAGGACATCCTGTTTTTTGTCATTTTTTTCAAAGATTTCTATTTCTAATATTATCTTTCCTTTTATGTCTTTGTATTTATACTTTTTACGCACTTCTTCTATAACATCACCTGCATATGCAAGTACAGACTTTTTAAGAAGAAGTTCCCTTTTACGTGCTTCAAAAAACCTGTATATAAAATATATTGAAGGCAGTATAAAAATCATGCCGAATTCTTGTGGAAGTGCACTACAGTATCTTGAATATGTGCCTTCGCCCAGAAAAGAAATACATATATAAAATGCTGTTACTGCATATGGTATATACTTTGACTTACAACATGCACGTATAAATGCAAGAAGCACCAGGTGTATAAATATTGTCTGGACTACGCCAAAAAGCCTTAAAATTATATATGTCTTTACACCAAACACTGTATGGATATAATGTATTACACAGTGGAAACCAAAAGGGTATATCCCTGCTGCAAATATATTATTATTGTCCATTTCATTAATCCAGTAATTGTGTACTGGTATATCAGATGCACCATAGCCAAATGCTGTTACCATATTAGTGCCATACATCCATAAAAGCAGGCAGATTATTATAATAGTGCAAATCCATTCAGTCCATGAGTGGATTATGCTTTTTAACATTCTCTTTAACGACACCTTAACAATATTGTTAAAGTACCAGAGAATTCTTTTAATTAAAAGCCTTAAACCCATTGTACCTTTTAAAACACGCACTAGGGATTTTAGCATATTTTTAAAGCTGTTTAACGGCCTTATCCTGTAAACTTTCCTTATTGCAAGCAGGAAAAATATAACCGTGCCAAGTATAAGAGTAAACCTGTTTGAAATATGAAGAAGCTGTACAGCAAAAACCAGGTTCATAATATAAAAATTACCAAATGTAATATAGACCATAAACCTGGCATAAAACGGTTCTTGTTTAAATTTACGGTAAAAAACCAGCGCAGGAAGAAGTACAGCCAGGAATACATAAATGCCAAAAACACCGGCAAACTGCATTATTGTTAATAACTGCATTGACACTTTCCCTGCACCTCCTTTTTATAGCTGCTATGAAATATTTAGCCAGGCGGATATCCGCAATCCGCATTGCCTGCAAGCAGTCATTAGCTGCTTACTTAATGAGTTTAAATAAGTATTTGCTGTTTTTTAGCTAAATATCCTTATAAGCTCTAATGTTTCTTTATCTATTACTATATCTGACTGCCTGAGCCTGTTTAATACGTCAAAAAATTTGTTTTTATCTTCTATTGTAAAGTAAAGTTTAAGCTGGCATGTATATGTTGACAGTTCTCCAGGATAAAGTTCCCTGCTCCTTTCACACCACAGTTCCATATCCTTATATTCTTTTATGCCAAGCAGCCTTAGACATATCCATTCCATATATTCAGGTGTAAGTTTTTCCTTATCCTTCATGTACAGGAAGCCTGCTGCTTCTTCCATCATCTTAACATAAGTATGTTGTTCCATATCATGGAATACATCCTGTGCAAGTACACTGTTCATATATTCAACAAGTATGCTGGCATACTCTACAGACTGTTCACCATCCTGCTTTATTGCATTATAAAGTTCCTGTGACTTCTGCCTGAAGTCATTTAACTCATCCCTTAAAACTGAGGCAGCGTAGTGTGATGTTTCAGTATCTTCGCTGTTTAATGCAAGGGCAATGGATGCAAGTGAGTTTTTAACATCACCACGCACTACATTTAAAACAAGTGTCCTTAAACTGTCTTTGTCACTAACTGCAAGTGCTTCCTCTATAGGGGCAAGGTTTCCCTCCCTTTCAGTATCTGCCCTTTTATGTACTTTTACCCTGTCTTTGGAAAAAATTACATCTGCAAGGTCAGCCCCCTGCCTGAATACAGTCCGGTATATTGCATAGCCCGTAAAAAAAAACATAGGGCCAGTAACAGGGCATAAAACCATAATAATAAATTTAATTACATATCCAGCCTTGTTGTCCCTGCCTTCTTCAATACATTTCCTTTTATCCACATGCACTATATTCCATATAAGGTAAACCAGTGATACAATGGTGTTAATAAAAATAACCAGTATAAAACATAGTTCCATATATGTCATATTGCAACATCCTCCTCAATCTGGCATGGAAACCCTTTTTCAATAAAACGCCTGCGTACAAATTCAGCATCATTTATACTTGTGTTAGAAAGAAGCGCATAAACCTTTCCGTCTTTAAGTTCACCAAGATAATCCGTCTGGCGTACAAGCGGGCTTAATTCCCGGCTTATTTCAATCTTCTGCATTATGCCTGTTTCTATTGAAACTAATGTACATTCAGTAAGGTTCTTAGTCTTGGCATTAAGGTATGCCCTTACAAGTGAAGTAAATGCCCCTTCTTCAAGTATATTAGTACCTTGTATATAGCGCTGCTCTTCCAGTGCAGACATATACCTTGTTGCCCTGATTACTGCATTCTGGATAAGGTATCCTATAATAGTCAGCAAGTTTGCCTGGCCAAGTGTCATTCTTTCCCAAGGTATTCCCCATACCATAAGTATAAGCTGCATCTCATCTTCCGAATAAATTGCATTTGCCATAAGTGGAAACTGTTCGTCCATATCCCTGTTTATATAAACCTTTTTATCAACCATGCTTTCATACATCACACCCATATTCTGGTAATTTATGGAGTTGCCAAGGCTGCGTGCCTTAACTGATGTTGCTGAAAAAAGCCTTGCATAAGACCTGTTTGCAACCATATAAATTGCTACATCCTTGCTTCCCATAAGCTTTGAAAGTACTTCCGCTGCATAGAATATAACTTCCTCTGGCTCATACTTGTCAAGCCTTGAAGTAATTTCATATATCTTGCCAAAGCTGTCATTCTGGTTTACAAGCTGGTCTGAAAGTATTTCCTTAACCCTTACATTGCTGACATTAATATCCGATATATCATCAAGCTGCCCAGATAAATACTTTATCTCATGCTCATCTTCTTCCTTAACCATGCGCAGCTCATCCCTCATATATCCAACAGCAAGCCCTAATATCATAAGCTGTGCTATCCATATATATGTATTATAGTCAAGCAGCACATCAAAGCCTGTACGGTTGTACATCTGCCTGAAACAATAGCCTGCAACTGCAAGGAGTGATGAAAATATAGCCTGCTGCTGGCCATGTACAATAGCAAAAAGCAGTACATACAATAAATAAAAATCTATATGTGAAAAGAACTGGCTGCCTGTTGCCCTGTTATTTAACATAAAAAATGGAATAAATAAAACAAGGTTCTCTACAAACGGGACTGCTGCAATAAAAAGCCCTTTTGTTTTCATCTTAAGGCGCTCCATAAAACCTCTTGGGGCTTCATCAAGCCTGCTGAACTTTGCAGCATTTTTCTTTAAATATTTAGCAAGTTCTGAAAGGGCCTTTACAGGCGTATGCCTGATTTGTATTCCAAATTCATCCTCAAAACGCTGGCTTGACAGTATAACTCCAAAATCCTTGCCAGAATTTTCTTCTGCGATTTTAACTTTGCTGCTGCCACCAAGGGCATTTTGTATAATCTTTGCCATATCAGCCTCTTGCACTGGTTCAGGGCATGATATCTGGTATAAATTATAATCATGCCTTTTTGTGCTTGCCATTTTATAAATAAATTCCACGGCATCCGAAGCATATATTACCGAATGGCGGCGCTGTGCATTTATTGTTATTTCGCCAGTGTCAATAGCTGCCATGCACATTTTGGCACATAACCTGTCCATTCCGGCAGGTCCAGCTGGTATGCTGTACATATGCCCAAGCCTTAACACAACAATATCTGCATCCAGCATCTTCTGGTAATTAATGCACATTTCCTCGCCAATAGCAACCGCCTGGCCTTTTTGTGTATATGCTGTATAAGGCTCTTCCTCTTCTACTTCATAAGTATATGACTTCTGGTATACCTCTTCAGAAGAAAGATATATAAAACGTCCCTTATTAGCGGCAGCAAAACCAAGCAGTATATTCATAAGCCCAGATGAATATTTTACTGCTGTATTCTGTGCATCATCCCATGTAAAGTTCATATCATAAGCACCTGTAAAAATAGAAACATCAGGCTTGACACTTTCAAATACTTCCCTTATACAGACGTTATTATATTCAAAATGGTATGTTTCAAATACTTTCTGGAAACTGTAGTTTTCCTTCTTTTCCTCGGTAAGCACATAAACTTTATGTCCCTCCTTGGCAAGCTTATCAACTAACAAACGCATAAAACTGCTTATACCGCCAATTAATAGAATATCCATATCTGCTTAATGCCCCTTTTTAGTTATGCTTCCCTTCAGTAAACCCTTTACATGATATCCCTTGTTCCACAAGCTGGTTTATAAACTGTATAATATCCTGCTGTGCTTCTTCTTCTGGTATATTGTATTCCATAGCAAGTTTTTCTGCAATACATGTAACAGAAAGCCCCTCTGCCAGGGACTGCCATATATATGCGCCGCCTTCATTAATAACTACAGGCGGCCTGTATGGAAAGCCAGGCTGTTCCATATCAAGAAGCCAGTACCTGCCGGCTGCTTTACGCAACATATACCTGTCCCTGGCAGGGTTTGCAGGGTTTTCTGGACTATATGCCATAAAAAATGCCCCATTTCCCGATGATAAAAAATAATTATATAAATATGATTTTATCATCCAAAGGCAAATTGGTCAATCTATATTAAAATAATTTACAGTTATCATTTTTTATGTTGGACTGGCGGACGGTTTTTAATGCCAGAGCCAGAATATTCCATACAGGGGCACGCTTGCGCTACGGTACAATGTCATTTAGTTAAGGATGATTGTTTAAAAATATCATATATTGTATAGGCTGGCAAATCCAAAGTGTCTTCCATGAACAAAGCACGCTTTCGCTTGAACTCGCACGCAATGGTGCATAAAGCCCCTATGTTCCTACGGAACATTTAACACGGGGCTTAAGCACCAGCGGCTTCGTACAGCTTGTTCATGTAAGCACATTTGGAATTTGCCAGCCAGTCTGCTCTTTGGCACCTTCCAAAAACATTCCTGTCATCCCCTTAACTTAATGACATTACGCTACGTTAACCCACCGGGCGGCACATAAAGCCCATATATTATATATTCCAGATAAAACTTACGTTTTCTTGTAATATATAATATATGGGCTTAAATGCCAGCGGGGTTAAAGTGTTTCTTTTACGGAATAATTCGTGGCATCTGGCACGCAAAACCTGTCACTGGCAGCCTGCAATAAAACACAAAATAAAAAAGATAACTGGAAATGGAGGTGGCGGGGAATGATTTTGCTAATCACTTATTATACAGTGTAATAATTACTGTTGTATGTGTATTAATACAAAATTTATGCCACTGTACTGCCGTTTGTCTAAACTACCTTCACCTGCCATAATTTCCAGTTATAGCAGTAAATGCTTTTTGTGTTTTTGCCATGATACAGCAGGTTTCCAGTGTTCCAGTTAAACATTATTCCATGACAGGGACACTTCAGCACCGCCAGTGTTTGTATCCCGTTTTAAATATAAAAAAGGAACGATAGTTTCTTTTTTATATTCAGGGATACTATGCACTGCTGCGTGGGCTGACGTAGTGAGAACGTGCCCTGGAATGGAATATGTTTAAACTGGACACAGAAACCCTGCGTCCACTTACAAATTGGCATCATTATATCCAAGTGATGACCATATTTCAGAGATGTTTATGCCATCTGCATTTAATACTATTATCCCTGTGCCTGTATTGTCATACATTCCATTGTTTACAAGTGTATACAGGTATTCACCATCTGTATGCAGACATTCTGCAAAATAATTACTGTCTGTAGCGGAGTATGCATCTTCCACTTTTACTGTTTTAACCTTATCCTTAACAGGGTCATATACATTTATGCTGCCGCTAATATTACTTCTGGTATACATATATCCACTATTGTTTAACTGTACCATACCGGAGATATTTAAGGCTGCTTTTAATTTCTGTTTCTTTCCGTCTTCCAGGTTTATTACATTTAATGTTAAT
This sequence comes from uncultured Lachnospiraceae bacterium, assembly GCA_910579085.1. Taxonomy (GTDB): domain Bacteria; phylum Bacillota; class Clostridia; order Lachnospirales; family Lachnospiraceae; genus Butyribacter. Next base: position 115,038 of record CAJTRU010000002.1, read on the forward strand.
TCATTATCTTCTAATGCATTATAGTAGCATTTTCCATCTGCTATCTTAACACGTACTGCATTTTCACTTGCAGGTAAAAGAAGCTGCTCACTGCCATTTTCAAGGTTTATTATATTATATGCCCTGTCCCTGTATACAATGGCATATTTACCATATCTTTCCTGCATTGTGCCGTTTTCCTGTTTTGAAGCAGACTTATGTACTTTGCCATCACTAAATGAGTAAAAACCATACTCTTCTTTCTGTTCTTTGGCATCAGGCCCTGTAAACCATGAATAATAAAGACCATCATTGCATACTGCCAGGTTTTTGGCTTTTGTTTCTGCCAGTTCCTTAAATTTCCCTGTATTTACATTAAAAGAACATATTTTGCCTTCATATGAAGGTGTAATATCTGCTTTATATGTTTTGCCTGTTTCATCATAAATGCAATAGATATAACCATCCATATAGCATATTTCTGATACCCATTTGTCAAGGATAAGCTTAGTTTCACCATCCTTCCAGTAATACAGGTAATTGTCATAATACCAGTTTACATAATATATACCACCATTATCCCTGTCTGCACATATTGCATTGCTTCCTTTGTACAAAGCATATTTTGCTTCATCCTCTTTAGTCCATTCTGCCCCTTTAAATGCAGTTTTATTTTTTATTTCTGGTAATGCATCCTTTTTGTCTGTTTTACTTTTTTCTTTTGTACTTTTTGTTACTTCCTTTGCCATAACTGTTTTTTCTGCTGTAGTTCCTGGCTCTTGTAGTTTTTCACTGGAATTGTTTAAACTATACCCTGCAAATAATAATGGAAGTGCAATTCCTGCTACAATAATTGGTTTAATTATTTTACCCATATTGTCTCCTTTCCGCCATACAGGCTGTTAAAATATGTTTTTTACCAGTTACTTATGTAACTGTTTTTATATTACTATAAACAATTAATGCACACAAGTATTCTAACGCAATATTAAATCAATGTTAAATAGTTATTAATCAAATATTAATCTTTTTATATAATACTATTATAGTATAAACTGATAACATAAAAACCCCATTGCCAGTATTTTCCTGGCAACAGGGCTTAAAATGCTAATATAACTATTATATTATTCTGCTTTTACAAGTGTAAAATCTGAAAGTGTAATGTTTGATACAGGTGTCTCCACATCAGCTATCTTTCCCATAGAAATTACCATTGTTATATTGTTATCTGTTTCTTTATCCACTGTAAATTCAATTTCAACTGTTTTTTCTGTATCTTTTTCTAAGACAATATCCTGGCCGCCATACCAGTCATATGCAGCAGTTAACATAGCAGCCTTTATTGTACGTGCTTCTGTTGAAGCTGCTTTAAATGTTAATTTATATGTACAGCCTTTTTCAAGTAAAATGCCTTCCTGCTTAAGCTGTACATTCCAGTCTTCTGTACCAACATTAGTAATATTGTATACTGCTTTCTGGTTTTCAAATGAAACTGTTGCTGCGCCTGGAGCTGTTACAGCATTTACCCAGTTTTCTTCACCTTTTGCAAAATCACCATTTTTTAATATGTTTTCACCTGCTGGTGTTTCTGGCACTTCTGGTGCTTCTGTTTTTTCCAGGTTTATGTTGTCAATACATATACGGTGTTTATCACTAATCTGTGTACCTGCAACAGCACCCATTGAAATACTTAATACAGCTTTTAAATCAGTTTCATTTTTCATCTGGAATACAACATCATATGTCTTGTATTCACTTCCAAGCTCTATAACCGGCTGTCCTGAATAAGGTGTCCAGTCGTCATCAGCACTTCCATCCCTCTGGATAGCAAACATAATTTTCCTTGCAATGCTTGATTTGGCATCAAGTGAAAGTTTATACCACACGCCTTTTTCCAGTTCAATATTATTCTGCTTTAACTGGATTTTCCAGTCCTGGTCACCAGTATTGTTTATTGTAAAGTCTGCTGCATTTTCCTCTGTAAGGCTGTCTACAACACAAGAGGCATCTGCGCTGCTGTCAATGTATACTTCATATCCTGCAAGCCCTGCATTAAAACTGCCGTTCTTTATAAGGCTGTCTTCTACAACACGTACATCATCAAGATAATATGTTCCAGGCTGGCTGAACTTAAATACAATATCTTTGTTTGTTAATGAACCGTCTGTTGTAAATTTATAATCATACTCTTTTTCTGTACCTGCCAGCTCTGCCTTAAACTCTTTGCCTGCAACAGTTACATTTATGTTTTTGGCATTTTCACCTTCTGCTTTAAAGCTTAATGCATAATTGTTGCTGCCTGTTAATGCAAGCCCGCTTTGTGATACTATTACTGGTTTGTCTTCTGATGTCCCTTCTGGTGCAGTAACTTTTAACCTTCTGATATTATCTATATTTGTTACAGAAACTTCTGCACCTGCCTTATTGTCAATATCCCAGTATTCTTTACGGTCTTTTCCTTCCTGGAAACTTCCATTATATACATAATTGCCGTCTGCAAGTACTGTTTTCTCTTCCAGTTCTTCACCTGTGCTCTCAGATATCTTTATAATAGAAACATTGCTTATATGTACACCTGCTTTAGAGCCTGTTGCACCAAGATTGTATTCAAGGCGTCCGTTTGCATCGTCTTTATCTGTCATTTTAAATTCATATTCGTAAGTTTTCTTAGAAGTAGTTAATTCTACAGTTGTGTCAGGCAGATAACGCTTAAATCCACGGTCTGGTGCTGATACGTCAACTTTCATTGTCCTTGCTGCATCAGCATATGCATCAAATTTTACTTTATATGTTGCACCCTTCTTCATTGGGATATCTGGCTGTACAAGCTGTACACTGTAATCTGCTGTACCTTCCTCTGTTGTATTAATTGAAAGCTGCCCGTCTTTAATTTCTGCTGTTGCTTCACCGCCAAGGGTTGTTAAGAATATCCAGTCCTTTTCGTCTGCCAGGTCTTCTGCTGTCTGGAAATTCCCGTTATTAACATAATTGCCATCTTTGTCAGGGTCTCTTAAAATAACTTCTTTTTCAGGCTTTTCTACATCTTCATTATAGCTGTCTTTCTGGAATACCTTTACATAGTCAACCATAAAAGCAGCTTTGTCAAAGTCTGTAGTTTCATCAGGGTTTCCTGGCCAGTTGCCGCCTACAGCAAGATTTAATATAATATAAAACGGCTGGTCAAATGGTGCAGGATATGTAATTTCCCCTTGTCCCTCAGTTGCAGAATACCAGTCATTTTCTGTATGTATAAGTTTGCCATCTACATACCAGTTAATCTTTCCTGGCTCCCATTCTACACTAAATGTATGGTATTCATCAGAAAAGTTTCCTTTTTCCAATGTATGCTTGCCCTGGCTTTCACTGTGAGGGTTGCCATAGTGGATTGTACCATATGAAGTTTTGGTTTCATTGCCAAGGACTTCCATAATATCAATTTCACCACATCTTGGCCACTGCCCATAAAGGTTCTCATTAGCAGGCATCATCCAGAATGCAGGCAAATATCCCTGGCCTGCTGGCACTTTTAGCCTTGCCTCAAAAAGGCCATACTTAAAGTTATGTTTATTCTGTGTATTTATCCTTCCTGATGTATAAGAAACCTTGCCATCACTTCCAACAGTTTTTACAGGTTTTATTACAAGGTTGCCATCCTTAACATAAATATTTTTTTCTGAATCCACATATTCCTGTAATTCATTATTTACCCATCCAGGCTCATGCAGTTCAACATTCCAGTCATCCCTGTTTAATGAAGTACCATTAAACTGTTCTTCCCATTTAAGTGTATAACCTTTATGTGTTTCATCTACTGGTGATGTTGTTGCAGAAGGTTTAATTACCGGGTAGCCGCCTGGATATGGTGTTGCTGATGCATCTGGTGTTGCTGATGTACCTGGCGCTGCCGTTATGCCTGGCGTTGCTGATGCACCAGGTGCTTCTGTTGTACCTGGTATTTCTGTTGTACCTGGCGCTGATGTTACTCCTGGTATTTCTGTTGCTTCTGGCTGTACTGGAATATCAGGTGTATTTGTTGCATCAGGTGTACTTGTTACATCACCACCGTTACCCTTTACAGTTACAGTTACTTTTCTTGTCCAGGTTTTCTTATACCCTTTTATTTTAGCCTTAATTACTGTCTCTCCTTCAGATATGCCTGTGATTTTACCACCACTCACTTTTGCAATCTTTTTGTCTGATGAAGTCCATGTAACTGTTAATTTCTTATTTCCATATTTATTGACTGTTACTGTTTCCTTCATTCCTGCATTAACTTCAAGTTTCTTTTTACTTAAAACAGGTGCTTTTACTACTTTTACTTTACATGTGTATTTTTTATTTCCCTTTTTCCATGTTATTTTGGCATTTCCTGTCTTTTTTGCAGTTATAACACCATCTTTTGTAACTGTTGCCAGTTTTTTCTTTGATGATTTGTATTTGCCGCTTTTTTCCTTTGCGCCATTTACATCAAGATTAAGTTTATCCCCTATGGAAAGGACACAATCTGACACAGATAGTTTTACTGCTGCCTGTGCAGGAACTGGGACAGATGGTACTGCCATTACTACTGCTAAAGCAGCAGCAGCACTTTTTAATAAATGTTTTCTCATATAATTCCCCATTTCTGCCCTGCTTTTTGAGTATAATAAGCTTTGTGCCAAGCAGTGCACAAACACAAAACCTATGTGCAAAAAACTTATGTATATGTTTTTTACACTACTACTTCCTGTAAATCCAGTTTAACCTCATCAATGAAGTTACTTGCTTCTATGCAACTACGTTTTAAGTATAATTAATTATAAGCCTTTTACTTTTGGCAGAATACAAAACTATGTACAAAAATATCAAAATCATGATATAATAATTATACAAAAAATAATTATACAATTTTTTTTGT
>CAJTRU010000002.1:119926-133870 GCA_910579085.1 uncultured Lachnospiraceae bacterium
TAGCTGCTGATAAAGATAAAACTGAAAGGAAAAATACATGAATTTAAGAAAAGAATGGTATGAGCAGGAACTAATAAAAAGTGAAGAAGCAGTAGCACACCGCTCATTAGAAGAGGAATATTCATTTTACCATGCTGTCAGTTCTGGTGATATGGATTTTGTACAGGAAAACTGCCGCCAGGATACATTTACTAATCCTGAAGGTATGGGAATTCTTTCTACAAACAGCTTAACAAACTTAAAATATCATTTTGTTATTACTGTAGCTATGATTACAAGACAGTGTGTAACAGCCGGAATGGAATTAGAACAGGCTTACCGTTTAAGTGATTTTTATATTTTAAAAATGGATTCCTGCACATCTGTAGAAACAATATCACAGCTCCACCACAGCATGGCTCTTGATTTTACTGGAAAAATGGCTCTTGTCAAGAAAAGTTCTGCAATATCAAAACCTGTTGTTATATGCATGAATTTTATTTACAGCCACTTAAACACAAGAATTACAGTACAGGTTCTTTCCGAATATACAGGGCTTTCTGCCAGCTATCTCTCAAGGCTGTTTAAAAAAGAACTTGGGATTTCAATTAGTGACTATATTTTAGAAAAGAAAATAGAAAAATCGGAAAACCTGCTTAAATATTCTGATTACAGCCTTATTGATATTGCCAATTACCTGGCTTTTTCTTCACAAAGCCATTTTATACAGACATTTAAGAAAGCAGTAGGGATAACGCCTAATAAATACCGCAACCAGTATTATCATCCTTCATGGTAAATCTTTAAATATTTTTTAAACAGGCAGCATATACGGATATATCTTTAACCCGTTATGCTGCCCTGTTATGGCAAAATAACATTTTTATAATTTATACTGGGTCATATGCAATCCAGTCATATGATGCCGTAAGACCGGTTTTTCCATCATAAGCCCCAAGCCAGTCATCCACGTTAATTCCTGGCCATATATTAAGCATTATTTTTCCTGGATTAGAAGGAATATTGCTGTATGCCCTGTATACTTCTTTTTCATCTACAAGCCACGCAATATAACCCGGCTGCCAGTTTATTGCATATGTATGGAATTCCTTTGATGCATCAAACCCTAAGTTATATAAGTATTCATGGTTTCCTTCACCATTTGTATAATAGTTAAACTGCACTTTTGTTGTATCCTTGCCAAGAAACTCAATATCAATCTCATCCCACGGAGTACCATCAGATGGCCCTGTGTATGTAAAGAATGAAGAAACTATGCCAGGATTTTTTGCTGGTTTCATGCGTACCTGGTACAGCCCGTACCCAAACTTATCTTTTGTACGGTATTCAGCACCAGCATAAGGTTTAGAGCCGGAATTCCAGTCATTTGTTATTGACAAATCCAGCAGCCCGTTATTAATATTGGCATTATATGCCCTCCAGGTGCAGTTAAACATCCCTTCATTGCTCCAGCCATCTGCTTTTTCCCAGAATTGTGTGTTATAACTGTCAAACCCGTCACCAAAATGTGTAGTAATTGCAGCTTCTGTCCTTATAGGTGAAAACACTACCATTAATGTACCCAGTGCTGCACATGCAAATTTTTTAAAACTTTTTTTCATATTCAATACCTCCTGGAATTTATAATTAAAATTTTTGCCACAACGACTTTTTAAAAACAGGATAATTTCCACCCATTATTTACGGGCAGGTTTTGCGTGCCAGATGCCATCAATTATTCCGTTAAAGGGGCACTAAAAACCATATGTCACCCAATAACTGTTATAATAGCGTTATGCGTTTACAGGCCCAAGTTCTATAATAATCTTGTGTTCTGTACATGCAAGCTGCGCTAACTGTTCCCTGTCCAGGGTTGCTGCCCCGTTACAGCATTTTAATGCATCTGTCCCATCACAAACGGCTTTTTTTATTGTATATTCCCCATAAGTTAATTTCTGTGGGTTTTTATATGTAATATCAAACTTCCTGCCTGCAAAATAAAGGCTGATACCTGCATTTCCTTCTGTATCAAACTGTTCTTTTAATAGTTTAGGGCTTATTACCATGCTGCCCATTACCCCGTGCACTCCAAATACTTCTGTAACAACTGTAAGCATGTACCAGCTTGCCGCCCCTGTTAAATAATTATAAAGGCCTCTTCCCCCGTTATTAAAATACTCAGGAATTCCTGGATATATCCTGCTTGTGTCAAAATTTAATGCTGTATCTGCAAGTGCCTGTAATGACTTATACCCTTCTTTGGCAAAGCCTCTCTGGTACAGTGCGTTTGCAAACATTACTGACATATGTGAAAAAACAGCCCCGTTTTCCTTTTCACCATATGCAAAACCAAACATCCTGCCCATATTAAATTTTTCTTCTTCAAAATCAGTATTTAAACGGTAGCCGCCAATTTCTTTATTAAAGAGGTATCTGTCTGCACTCTGGCAGATTTTTTCTACCTGCCAGTCTTCTGCTGTCCCTCCCATAATTGCAAATACCTGGCTTGTAAGTACCATTTTTGCTTTTCCTTCTGAAAAGCCTTCTAACGGCTGGCTGTCATTATCATAATAACCATTAAACCATCCTCCGTTATTACTGTCTGTAATCCACTCTGTATTACGTATATGTTCTTTTATCCATTCTGCTTTGTGCCTTAAATTTGTGGCAATATCATGTAAACTGGCTTTTATCTTGTTCCCGCTTATATTATGGCTGCATGAGAGAGTATATTCTTTTAAAAGTTCCTGTTTTGCAGAAGTATCATTATACAGTTCTGTACTGTCCTTCAATAGAACCTGGATTTCTTCCAGAAGTTCTGCCTGCTCCCATCCATACTCTTCTTCAAGGGTTGTAAGCAGTTCTGCCATCTGTGACAGGTTTCCTGCATATGCACATGTAAATGCCACACTTTCCCCGTTTTCCTCTGCCATATCCATTGCGTCATTCCAGTCTGCCCCACGGAGCATTATATGGTTATGTGCACCTGTTTCATAAAATGCACATAAATGCTGTAAAAGCAGGTGTTCCAGTATGCTCCCTTCATATATGCTGCCATCTTCACATCTCTGTTTTAAGCCATAACCTGCATCCCAGAGACCATCAATGTTTCTTCCTCTCTCCTGCTGCCCGTCTTTAAAATAACACACCTTTTCTTTTAATATATCTGCATCGCCTGTCTGGCCGATATATAATCTTGTAGTTATAAAAGGCCAGACACCATGGTCCATCCACACACGTGCAATTCCATTCCTGTCCGCAATAAATTCCCCTTGTTTTGCACCTATTATTGTGGCATTTGTCCCGTCAACCCTTACACCGCCATAGTTATCAATAATCATCTGGCGTACACCGCCCGGGTCCATAATTAAGAGTGAAAGGCAGTCCTGCCATAAATCACGCCATCCCCTGCCTCCTCTTCCATAATCATGGTGCGGAAGGAATGAACAGCCATAAATCCTTCTTAATACTGGCTGGAAACTTACCCACCGCATAAGGCTGTCAAACCTGCTGTTTCCTGTATAATACCTGGCATTTACCTTTTCCTGCCAGAAGGCTTTTACTTCTTCAAGCGCTTTTTCTGCCTTTTCTGAGGTCTGGTATTCCATAAGGATATCTTCTATTCTTTCTTCATTAGCTGTAATTCCCATTATTACTATATACGAAACCGTTTCATCCGGGTTTAGTGTAACTGGCTGGAAACGTATCCCGCCCATTGCCTCTTTACCTTCAAAACTGCTTCCGCCAGGAACACCTGCCTGGTTCTTTATAACCTTGCCTGGATGTGTAAAAGTGCCTCCATCCTCCAGGTAATCTTCCACAACTGGATAAAAACTTTCTGGCTTCCCGCCTCTGCCTGTAACTCCGCATACAAAATATGTTAAATTGTTTTTCTGGTGTCCCCTTTCATCAAATGAAAGTGAAGGTTTTACATATACCCCGTATTCTGTTGTCCTAATCCTGTGCAGGAGTGAAGTAACATGCCTGTGGTCTCTTATATTATCTGCACTTCTGCCAAAAACTGGTATTGCCGCCACTGGTGTGGTTTTCTTTGCTGTACTGCCTGTATTCCTGATTTCTACATACATTATTTCTACATCATGCTTTAATGGCACAAATGATGTAACTTTAGCTTCAAGCTGGTATTTTTCAGACTTTCTGGTAACAGACTGCCACATAAAACCAGCTTCCAGGCTGCTTTTATCCTGGAGTCCCGTAAATTTCTTACATTCTTCTTCTGCTGACGCACCAGTTACAGACCATGCACCAGTATCTTCCACAATACACCAGAAATTTCTGGATGAGCGGTTATTATGCAGGTTTTCTATACTGGCTGGCTCTAAAAGGAAAGAATTCTGGCTGGTCTTGCTATCTCCCCCAAGGCATGGTGACAAAGAACTCTTAATACCATTTCCGCCCGCCACTGGAAAATACAGCCCACTGTAATTTTCTGGCTGGTCTATGGAAAATGTGCCATCCTTGTCTAAAAAACGTATTGTTTCCATTTTAATTGTCCTCCTTAATACTATTATATCAGATATGGAAATTCCCAATCTGTGCTGCAAGCTCTTCTGCTGAATTTGTCAGTTCTTCAGATTCCTTAGCTACAGTTTCACTGCTCTCCATAAGCCTGTCTGCCTGTTCCACAAGCATATCTGAAGAACCAAGGATTTCCTGTGAACTGGCTGCCTGTTCTTCGGAAATTGCTGCAACATTCCTTGCAACATCCTCTACCTGGTCTACTTTCTGTATCATGTTTTGTACCAGGTGTCCTGTTTCCTCAATGTTTTCAAAAATAACATCAAATGTATTTACTGCATTTCCAATAAGCACACTGCTGCTGCCAATGCTTTTTACGCTGTTATTTGCCTGGTGCACAACGTCTTGTACGGATGTTTTTATTTCCAGTACAAGCCTGTCAATATGCTGCACTGAATCCACACTTGTCTGCGCAAGTTTGCCTATCTCCAGTGCCACAACTGCAAACCCTTTTCCTGCATCTCCTGCACGTGCTGCCTCAATTGAAGCATTTAATGACAGCAGGTTTGTTTCATCTGCTATCCCTGCAATTACTCTTGTAATATTAGTAATCTCCTCTGATGTCCTGCCTACTTCATCAATAGCAGCCTGAAGTTTATTTACTGAACTGTTTATATCCTGCATAGCGCTGCTTACATCCTGCATGGCTTCCTTGCCAATCTGGGAAACATCTACAGTTTCTTTCATTTTGCTGTTTACACCACCTCCATCTTCTTTTGTTTCCTCTACAAGCATTGCCAGTGTCGTTGCACTTTGTGCAATTTCCCCTACAGACTGTGAAAGCTGCTCTACCGTATTATTAAGTTCTTTCATTGATGCGTTCTGTTCTTTGGAAGCATGGAACATCTGTCCTGATACGTCTTTGCTGTTATCTGCCTGTTTATGTAATTTATCTGAAACATTGTCTATTGAAGCAATCATCGCAGACATTGTAGCGATAAATTTTTCCACACATCTGCCCATTACACCGATTTCATCATTGCTTTTTGTATGGCTTGAAACTGTAAAATCACCACTTGTCATGGTTTTAATAACATCTGTCAGTTTCTTTACAGGATTTATTACAATATGGATAATACGTTCAAACAGTACCATCATTACCAGTATTGAAATAACCCCAAACAGTGCCATAATATTTCTTATAAAGTCTAAATCCTGGTAAATTGTTTTTGAAGGCACATAGGACACAAGCACCCAGTCTGTACCATTTACCTTTTCAAAAACTGACATGTTTCCATCTATTTCAGCTATGCCAAGGCTGCCCTGCGCAATTCTTCTGCCTGCTTCTTTCATAAAACGGCTGTCCATTCCATCTAATGGTTTAGAAATTAAAGACGGGTCACGTGAAGCAATAACTGTATTATTTTTCATATCTACCAGGAATGATTCAGCGTTTTCCATTTTCACAAAACTGTTTACATATACACTGATTTTATCAAGTGATAAATCTGCGGAAATTACATATACACTGTCATCATCTGACCTTAACATTCCACATGCGCTTATAACCTGTTCTCCATTGTCATTAGTATAAGCATTAGTAAACCCCATATTTACCCTGCAAAGGGCATCTTTAAACCACTCAGCCTGCACTACACTGGCGTCACCATTATCCTTGCTGCCCATGCTGCCATCCTGGACACTGGTTTCTATAAGTGACACATTGCTTATACTGACACCTGCTGCTGAACCCATAGCCCCAAGGTTAAACTCCAGCCTGCCATTGGCATCATCACTGCCTTCCATAGTAAATTCATATGTAAATGTCTGTTTATTCTTTGACAGGTTTACTTCTGTATCTTCAAGATAACGCTGGTAATCCCTGTCTGGCGCTGATATCCCTGTCTTTATAATTCTTTCTTTGTCAGCATAAGCGTCAAAGCTCAGCTTGTATGACGCACCTGATTTTATTGGAACTCCTGCCTGTACAAGCTGTATACTGTAATCAGCAGTCCCTTCGCTGGATGTACTGATATAAACTTCACCATCCCTTATACTGGCATCCCCTTCACCTTCAAGGGCTGTATAGAACTGCCATATGCCATTATCACCAAGCCCGCCATTATTCTTAAACTTTCCGTCTTTTATATAATTACCCTGGCTGTCAGGCTCACGCATCTGTGCACCTGCACCACGCCTGGAACCTTCATGCCCTTTATAGATTTTGCCTTTCATGTCTGCAATATATATACCACCTGGAAAGTTGCTGTTAAACCCATAATACGCATCCAGAAAAGACTGTAACTGTTTTTCATCTAAATTAGTCCATTCAAGTGCCTGCTTTGCCATGCCAAAAGAGGACAGGTTCTTATCAAGCCATTGTTCAATTTCAGAAGCCTGGCTTTCCACAGATGTTTTTAACAGTTTCTGGGCATCTGACTGTACAACCCTTTTTGAAACATAATATGAAAGGCCTATAAGTACAACAATTATAACTGCCATAACAGGCAATATAATTCCAAGCAGCTTAGTTTTAATGGAAATAAATTTTTTATGTTCTTGTTTACTTTCCTTTGTTTTATTCATAAGACACCTCCTGGATTTTTATAAAAGGCATGGATTACTGGTATTCTGCCACATTATTTATATCTACCTTTTCAAATGGCAGCAATATATATTTTCCATCTTCTGAAGCACCTTCCATTTCTCTTGTGCCTTTGCCTTCTGCCAGGTTTGCTGCTGCTTTTACTGCTGTTTCTATCTGGGCGGACATTGGCTGGAATACTGTAAAATCCATTCTTCCACCAGCAATAGCCTCACATCCGCCAGCAGATGCATCCACGCCAAGAAATAATACAGGCTCTGTATTTATCCCTGCCTCCTCAAAAGCGGAAACAGCACCAATAGCCATATCATCATTATTTGCCGCCACACAGTCTGCCTGCCTTCCTGTTTTAAGGAACATGCCTGTAAGCTCTTTGGCAATATCTTCATTCCAGTTTGCATTGTCTTCAAATACATAATTAATTTTCTTCCCGCTTGCACCAAGCGTCTGTTTCAGCCCCTCAGTCCTTCCAATTGTACCAGAAGCATCTTTCGGGCCTTTAAGTATTACAACGTTAATTTCATCTTTAGCAGCAAATTTTTCTAAAATATATTCTGCCTGGTACTGTCCTGCCATAAATTCATCTGATGCTACATAAATATATTTATCTTTAGCTAACTGTCCTTCTGGAGGCGCATTATTAATAAATACAACTGGTACATCCCCTGCGGCGGCCTTTATTTCAACCGCAATATCAGGTGACACAAGGCCACATAAAAAAACATCTGTCCCTTCTTTAAGTGCACCTTTTACCTGTGCAACCTGTGTTTCAACAGAATTTTCTGCATAGCCTGCATCAAAGCTGGAACCATTTGCTTCCGCCTGTTCCTTAAGCTGGTTAGCCCATCCTTCATAATAATCACCACTTTCAATTGCAGTATAATAGATTTTTGTCCCGCTACTGCCAGACTGGTCTTTATTCTGGCATCCGCTTGTTAATAAAACAGAAACTGCCGCTGCCATAAACAATGCTTTTGTTCTTTTTACCATAATACACACCCATTCATATATTTATTTTTAATAATATTACCTCTTTTAAAAATGTACATATATCAGATTAACAATAAAAATATCAGATATATGTCCGTTTTAGCCAAAAATCTATAAACAGGACTTTATTGCCCGTATTAAAATATATAAGTGGCTGGTACAGGAAAAATGGAGAAAGAAATATTGCAAAAAACCATTGCAAATGCTATGATAAATTAAAAAATTGATATATTATGGAGTGGGCAATGAAAAGAAAATTTTACTTATTTTTTCCAATTATTTTACTGGCATTTATAATACAAGGATGCCAGAAAAAGACCCCAGTTGTAACAGAAAAAGAAAAACCTGTTAAAACTGGTACAATAAACCTGGTTATATGGTGTGCTGCGGAAGATGAAGAACTGGTTTCACAGATAACCAGCAGTTTTAAAAAAGAGTACAGCAGCCAGGATTTTAATATTACTTATAAACCACAAAGTGAAAGCAATTGTACTGATGCTCTTATGGCAGACCTGGAAAACGGTGCAGATGTATTTATATTTGCAGATGACCAGCTAAACACCCTGGTAGCAGCAGGAGCTTTAGAGCCTGTGGAAAATGCAGAACATGCCAGAAAAGCAAACCTTCCGGAATCTGTCCTTGCTGCATCAGTTAATGACACACTATATGCACTGCCATTAACAGCAGACAATGGATATTTTCTTTACTATAATAAAAAATATTTTACAGAAAAAAATATTAAATCACTTGACAGTATACTGGATATTGCTGCACAGCATGGTAAAAAGTTTTCAATGGAGTGGTCTTCTGGATGGTATGTATATTCATTCTTTGGCAATACTGGCCTTACTGTTGGCCTAAATGATGACGGCATTACCAATTATTGTACATGGAACAGTAAAAAGGGAAAGATTAAAGGAACTGATGTAGCAAAGGCAATGTTAAAAATATCAAGACATCCAGGATTTACAAATACTGATGATGCAGGATTTTTAAAAGGGGTTAAAAATAATAAAATTATTGCTGGTGTTAATGGAATATGGAATTCAGTTGCCCTGGAAAAAGCATGGGGAAAGAATTTTGGGGCGGCAAGGCTGCCATTATACACTTGTGCAGGACAACAGGTACAAATGGCTTCATTTTCTGGATATAAGCTGGTTGGGGTCAATGCTTATTCAGAAGAAAAAGAATGGGCTGCAAAACTTGCAGAATGGATTTCTAATGAAGAGAACCAGAAACTCCGTTTTATAATGCGCAGGCAGGGGCCGTCAAATATTAATGCTGCTGCATCTGAAGAAGTACAGTCTTCCCCTGCAATAGCTGCATTACTTGAACAATCGGGATTTTCCTGCCTCCAGCGCATAGGAGGGAATTTCTGGGAACCTGTTACAACATTTACAGAAGACATGCTGTCAGGCAGCCAGCCAGGTAAAAACCTGCAAGAAAAGCTTGATAAAATGGCTGAGGGAATTACTGCACCATAACAGCATAAATATTAATAGGAAACTTATAAACAAAAGGAGAACCAGCATGATTAAAAATATAAGTTTGAAACACCGTTTAATTATACCAATTGCCCTTCTTGGCATTGTGGCACTTTTGTCAAATATCCTTTCTATTATCAATATACGCAATGTAAACGCCAGTGCTTCCAATATTGCTGACAACTATATGGATGGGCAGAGCAGGCTTGCAGAAATATGCCGTTCTTATATGGATATACATAAAATGGCATTAAGCCACATTGTTGCTACAGATTATAATACTATGATTACACTTGTCCAGCAAATCAAGGAAGAAGAAAAGGTTCTGGATGATATGCTTGCAGACTACAAAGACCATGTAATACCAGAAGACCAGAAGCATTATAAATTACTCCTGTCTGATTATTCTTCTTTTAAACATGCACTTGTACTGCTTGTCTGTGCCAGTGCAAGCCATAAGACACAATATGCATATACACTTGCTAATAACGATGTTGCCTTATATGCAGGCAATATGGAAGAAGATATAAACAAGTTAAATGCTTCTATTAACGGGCAGGCCACCAGGGCAAGAAAACACCTTTCTTCTGTATACCTTATATCACTGGCGGCAGGCATAAGCGCAGTTATTGTCTGTATTATGCTTGTATTTGCTGCCCTTAAACTTATAAATAATTATGTAATAATCCCTATAAAAAGTATTTTAAAAACTATACAGGAAAGTTCTGGACGCATTAACAACATGACAGGTGAAGTTTTAAAAAGAACCAGGGCTTCTAAAAAAAGCGCTGCCGGGCTTTCCTCACTTTCCGGGCAGCTTTCCGCAACCATACAGAAAGTTGCAGGAAATGTTTCTGTTATTAATGATAATACAGAAAGTGTCAGGTCTGATGTTAATAATATGGCAGATGAATGTAATGCCATTACATGTTATACCGCAGAAATGAATTCACGTGCTGATGCTATGCAGCAATCTGCACAGAACAGTGTAAAAATTACCAGCAGCAAAGCTGAAGAAATATTAATTTCACTTAATAATGCCATTGAAAAAAGTAAAAGTGTAGACCAGATTAAAACCCTGGCAAGTAAAATACTTGCTATTTCACAACAGACACAGCTTATTGCCATGAATGCTTCCGTAGAAGCTGCTAATGCCAGGGAAGGTGGAAAGGGGTTTGCAGTTGTTGCAAGGGAGGTACGTGACCTTGCCAGTTCCAGCCAGGAAACAGCTAACCAGATACAAGCACTTAATGATGTAGTTACTACAGCAGTATACAACCTCTCCGGAAATGCACAGAACCTTGTTAATTATATGAGCCAGTCTGTACTTACAGAATTCCAGGCATTTGTACAGTCCAGCAGCCAGTACAAAGAAGATGCCGCACATATCCGCCAGATTATGGATAAATTCCATAAACAGGCGGGACACCTGAAAAACTCTGTGTCAGGGATTGCGGACTCAATCAGCACTATTACAAAGGCTATTGATGATGGTGCTTCTGGCATAACAAGTGTTGCTGGAAACGCCAGCAGCCTTGCAAGTGACATGGAAGATATCACACAGCGCATGAAAACTAACCTCGAAGTAGTAGAAGGCCTGGAAAGGGAAACGGTTGTTTTTGACAACTTATAAATATAATCATGACAGAATATAATGAAGAGAAAATTTATAATAATATAGAAGCTTTAACCAGACAGTTATATAATGTTTTTGAAGACTATAAAAACAGCCATAAACTTACTTCTGGTGAAACCAGACAATATGAATTATACATTGATTATAATTTCTGGCTGGACTTTGCTGGCTGTGCAGATGAAACAGAAGCTTCATGCTTCTTTAATAAAAATGGTATAAATATTACACCAGTACAATGCAGAAAACTTGCGGAATTTATTGGTGTTTTAGTATATATCCTTACAGAAGCAGAAACTGCTAGTATATGTTCTTTTTATAATCCTGGTGAAGGATTGTGGGATTTTGCATTATGGGATTGTAACAGTAATATCCCTGCGGTTACATTACAGGCAATTGTACTTAATTTTGCTATCTGGGAATACGATAACTATTATCTCCAGGGCGGAACAAGCTGGCTTATGACGTTTCTGCCATATAATAAAGATTTTCCAGGAAATAAATAACTGGAATTACACAAAAAATAATGATATTATATAAAAAATAAAAAAGGGGGAATTAATATATGAAACGTTATGTTATATCTGCATAGCAATGGCTATTGCAATAAAAGATAAAATTGTTATAGCCATTGCTTTTCCTGAAAAAATAAATTCAGGAGGCAGACATGGGCTATATAAAAGCAGAAGAAATTCTGCCAGTAGAAATAATAGAACTAATACAGCAGTATGTTGATGGTGAAAGTATTTATATTCCACGCAGACAGGGACACAGGCAGGCATGGGGCACAAAAACACAGACAAAACAAGAACTCCTTGCCCGCAACCAGCAGATTTACAAGGATTACCTTAATGGAAGCAGAATTCCTGAACTGGCTGGCAAATACTATCTGTCAGAGAAAAGCATACAGCGTATTCTTAGTAAAATAAACAGATAAAACTAAGGGCTGGTATTTATTGCCAGCCCATTTCTTTTAAAACTTTGAAAAACAGGTAAAACCTTAATTATTGTGCAAGCCCATTCCTGCTTCCAACAGCTTTTGAACCATCTTCAGTACTTGTCCTGAATGGTGCAACAGGAATACCATTTGCACCAAACAATGTTACTTTACGGTAATTTGTCCAGCAGTATCTTGCATATAACGGTTTTTGTACTTTGTCCGATTTAAGAACAACAGCAGAACCTTCTATTTCTGCCTTTGCATGGTAATATTTTTTGTCATCCCCTGCTATTTCAAACCCTTCTTCACTATCTGCTTTACATACAATTCCCGCTTCTGAATTCTGGAATTGTATATACATTTTACTTCCATCTGTAAAATGCGACTTATAGACTGGCCCAAATGCAGACGCAGCATCTGTTCCGCCATATACATGGTACATTGCCTGTAATACAAGCCTTTCACCAACAGGTTCTTTATCCACAGGATGTATATTTCCGTATTCCCCATATTCAAGAATAACAGCAATCCCCGTATTTTTAACAGTATTGTATAGTTTCATCTGCGCTTCACGGATAAAAGGCCAGTTCTGGTAATCTGGTTCTCCCTCTCCTTGGAATATTGGAAGCTGTACCAGCATAAAAGGCAGGGTATCATCCTTCCAGTCATGCCTCCACTGTTTTACAAGTGTAGAAAGCAGTTCATAATATGTATATGGCTTATGGTCATCTTCTTCACCCTGGTAGTATAAAAATCCTGCAAGCGTATATGGCGCTATGCGTGAAACCATTGTTTCATATAAGCCGCATGGGCGGTGTTCATTGCGCGGGCCAACAGGGCCAGGGTACTTGTTTTCACCAAACAGGCGTATTGCCTCATCCCATGTAGGGTTTGGTGAAGTTGCATAATAATTTCCAACATTTTTATCAAATTCCGCCTGGTAAACAAGATATTCCTCCCACTCTTTCAGATATTCTGCTTCATCCTGTTTTGCTACTATACTATCATATTCTTCTAAATAAGAAGACAAGCACAACTGCTGTCCAAGAAACTCACGGCTCATCCAGCATGAAGCGGAAGTGCCTCCCCAGTTACACCCAATTATACCAACTGTAACACCAAGCTTTTCTGACAGTTTGCTTGCAAAATGGTATCCAACAGCAGACCATCTGCTACAATTGCCAGTGGTAAACTTTTCCCAGGAACTTCCAGACTCAGCCTTATATAATTCTTCGCCCATCCATGCTACTTTTGGTGTATAATAAAACCTGACATTACAGCCTGTAGAATTGTCTGCTGCACCCTGTACTATCCTGCTTCCGTCCCGGCAGTTCTTCAGTTCCAGTTCCATATTTGACTGGCCTCCTGCAAGCCAGACCTCCCCAATCATAATATCATCAAAACTGGTAACATCACTGCCATTTGTAACAGACATGCTATAAGGGCCTCCTGCCTCAAAAGGCGGCAGGCATAAACTCCATCTGCCATCATGGACATTTGTCCCTACAGTACATCCATTTAATGAAACCTCAACAAAATCACCATCAGACTCTCCCCATACTGCAATATTCTTATTCCTTTGCAAAACCATGCTGCTGCTAAAAACTGCTGGCATCCTAAGCATCTGTAAATCCCTCCTAAATCCGTAATTACAAGAAAATTCCAACACACATGTGTTTATAAAAACAATATCTTGTGCTAATATTGATTGTACACATAGAAACAGTAAACTTCAAGAGGTTTATTGAGGATAATTTGCAGTTATTTTTTGCTGGTGGACGGACGCAGGGTTTCTGGTGTTCCACTAAATTATTCCATTCCAGGGCACGCTTGC
>CAJTRU010000003.1:0-51151 GCA_910579085.1 uncultured Lachnospiraceae bacterium
GGTACATAAATGTTACATTGTAAATCTTAGATATTACCGTTTTAGAAAAAAATGTGAATTACATTTAGCATATGGATTTATAGTTCCAATAAGCAAATACCGTATACATGAGTTTGAGGAAATGTATACATTATATTGCAGGGATTTATTATAAAGAAGGCTGAGAGAATAATAGTTTTATAGACATTTACGTATAAATTTGTATATGCAGGTATTGTCTTGGAAGATAATATAATTGCCAGGGTGAAGCCGCTTAAAAAATTTAAGATGAAGTGGTCATGTATATGTGGTTTTTTAAAACTGTTAAAAGGCAGGGTAGTTGCAGATGGAAAAATTATGAAATGATATTGGTTTTACAGAAAGCCTTGGGATTATGATTGAAACACAAGCTTTTAATTCTTAGTGGTTTTTTAACCTTATTAAGTAAGTTCTTTAAAATACACACTAGGAGTATTCGTTCATTATTTTTGAAATTATCAGGCGGAGAAGGTAATGGTACTACCTGGATTATATTCAAGTGAGGATATACAGGCAGTATGCAGTAATTAGCAATTATGTGACAATAAAAGAGAAGCAATTAGTTGTATTTAGTGTTTTACATGTATTGTTTTATGAATATTTGAAAAAATTCAAAAAATTTGAAAAAAGTTATTGACAAATGCGGCAACATCATATAGAATATTACTTGCGTCACAGGTAAGACTTAAGTAATCAAAGTAGTACGGGGTGTGGCTCAGTTTGGCTAGAGTACCTGATTTGGGATCAGGGGGTCGCAGGTTCGAATCCTGTCACCCCGATTGGTGGCGCATAACTTAATAGTGGGAGCGTAGTTAGTGCTTTCATATATGTGCGGGTGTAGTTCAATGGTAGAACACCAGCCTTCCAAGCTGGATACGTGGGTTCGATTCCCATCACCCGCTTTTATATATGTGCCAGTAGCTCAGTTGGATAGAGCAACGGCCTTCTAAGCCGTGTGTCGGGGGTTCGAATCCCTTCTGGCACGTTGCCAGCACCAGAGTTATCTGCTGGCTGGTTATTTTATTTATGGTGGGTATGGCGCAGTTGGTTAGCGCGCCAGATTGTGGCTCTGGAGGCCGAGGGTTCGAATCCCTCTATCCACCCTTACAATCCTTGTTTTAACAACAGGGATTTTTTTCTACTATAGTGGGCCATCGCCAAGCGGTAAGGCACAGGACTTTGACTCCTGCACTCGTGGGTTCAAATCCCGCTGGCCCAGTTATAAAAACACTTGGAATTATTAGCTTCCAGGTGTTTTTTAATTTCTAAAACACTTCAAAAAACGTCTTTGGTAGACATTTTGGTAGACATTCTGGCTGGCATTTCAAGAACCTTTGTTATAATGAAGCTTTGGTATACAAATTTTATATTGTTGCATTTAGAAGACATCTGGCAGAATAGAAAGGATGTAACAAATATGGCAAGAAAAGTAATAGAACGCAACATTTCATATGATGATATCAGGAAAAAATACTATGTTAATCTGGATTATGGTGTTATTGATGGAAAAAGGAAGAAAAAACAGAGTTATTCACTAAAAAATCAGATGCCAGACGCAGATTAACAGAGTTCCAGCACCAAAAAAATACAACTGGAATAGCTGCCCCATCTGATGATACACTGGCTGACTGGCTGGACTACTGTTTAGAAAATATAGTAAAATATCTTAAAGCTGATATGGGTGGAATAAAAATCCAGAAACTAACTGCAAGAAGAAAACAGGAGATTTTTAGGTGACAGGTATAATGAAAATGATTATGTAGAAGTAGATGAAACTGGCAAACCAGTTAATCCAGGCTGTCTTTCCTCACGTTTCCGCAAATGCATTATTACTAATGAACTGCCACATATTACATTACATGGGTTAAGACATTATGTTGCATCAATAGCAAATGAAGCTGGCATAACATTATTTAATATTAGTAAAATGCTTGGACATAGCAGCCCGGATGTTACTGGAAAAGTCTATACACATTTATTTGATGAAACCAATAAGGAAGCATTTGGCAAAATAGCCGAAGCGCTGAAATAATAAAAGCATGAATACAAACCAGATAAATTTTTAAAAAATATAATATAACTGAAATAAAAGGGAAAATAAAGTAATATGCCTTATTTTCCCTCTATTCTTTATACATGTATACATAAACCTGTTTATAAAAAATAATATTCAGGAATAATATACATATTTTTCTATAGAATCCATCAATGCCTCCCTTGTAATCCTGTATCTGCCTTTAATAGTAAAAGATGAAAGATATCCATTCTGTAGCAGCTCCAGTATAGTATTTTTTGACACTTTTAATATTTCCTGTGCCTCCTTGCGTGTCATAACAGGAGGTATATCATTCATAAATATTCCTTTCATGGAATAAAAAATGGTTGTTACAGATTTTATATAGTTTATGCTAGTTTGTATCTGGATTAATTATTTGTTTTGGTTTGTTGTTACATTATTCATTACAAAACATTCCTTTTTATAAAAACATAAACCATATTTAAGTATGTCAGTATAACCCTCCTCTATAATATCATTATCATAATGTAGCTTTTCTATCTGTTCCAGTGCTTCAATACAGCCTTTTTCCAGTTTATCTATTTTGTCTGCTACTTTAAATTCAAGTATAATTGCCCTGCCTTTGCGTATCCTTTTTGTTTTAAGGGTTAAGTCATACCTCCCATTGCCGCTTTCCCTGTTGGATTTTATAATGTACCTGCTGTTATGCCTTAAAAGCCCTGCAATAAAACCATGGTAATAGTCTTCCTTGTAGTCATAAAAGCTTATTGTATCCATAAGCTGTCCTGTGATAATATCTGATGCTGTTTCACAGTCCCCATCTTCAAATGCTTTTACAAGCCCTGATAAATCCTGTTTCCCAATACACTGTAAAGACCATTCCCTTATATTATTTTTGTATATATATGAAATTTCTTCGTTCGGTATTGTCATTGACAGGTATATCTGCTGTTCTATAAAACTTCTTTCTACAGTTTTAAGATATCCTGTAAAAAACAGGAAATTCCATAAGTTGTCCTGTGATTTGTAAATATCTTCATAGGTGATATCTTCATGTACTGGCTTTTCTATTGTTCCGCCTGCAATTAGTTCTTCAAGTTCCTGTTTTGTGTTATCATTTGCATTTTCAATTAATTCACGCACAATGCTGTTGGAAGATGTATTAGACCAGTATGGTTTTGGAAATGCAGTATTCCTATAGACAATATCTTTTACATAATTTATTACACTCCATGGGTTATAAACTTCTGTACTGCCAAAAAGGTAGCCATCATACCAGCTTTTTATCTCATCCCTTTTCTTTGTTATGTCATATACTTCAAGAAAACTATCAACTTCATTCTGTGTAAAACCAAAATATTCTGCATAATCTTCATTAAGTACAGAAACAACATCAAGGTTATTAAGCCCTGTAAATAAGCCATCTCTGTAAAGAGATGGCTCTAAAAAACGCTTACAGCGTTTTTCTGATGTTTCAGCCTTGGCTGAAACATTGCTTTCCCTGCTGATACGAAGACACCCTGTAATCACAGCAAATTTAAGGCTGTCATTTGTTTTAAGGGCAGACTCAAACAATGAGCGTATAAAAGAAACCATCTTATCATAAAAACCATTGAAATAAGCATTTTCAAGTGGTACATCATATTCATCAAGAAGTATGATAGTTTTCTGGTTATGGTATTTTTCAAGACACTCTGATAAAAACTGTATTGCTGTTACATATAGTGATGGTTCCGCAGTATTTTCCATAATAGAATTATAACATTTTTTTTGCACTGGCAAAAGGGGTTCACCTTCAAGCACGTAGCAATGCCTTATATATTCCTTTTGTATCCCATTAATAAGGCTTTTATATGCCATTTCATAAGTTGGCTGTTTTGCTGACTTTAAGGACAGGAATATTACAGGATACTGTCCCATATGCTTTGTATATTCCTCTCCTGCTTCCATAATCTTTTTTCCTTTGAAATATACCGAATTATCTGCCACTGTGCCATCAGGCAGTATTTCTTTTTCAAAAAAAGTTTTTAACATGCTCTGTGCCAGTGTCTTGCCAAAACGCCTTGGACGTGTAAATAATGTAGCTGTATTTTTATGTGACAGCAAATCACGTATTAACAAGGTTTTATCTATATAATAGTAGCCTTCACTTATCATTGTTTTATAAAATTCTACACCTATTGGTATTGGTGCTATATATTGCATGACAGATGCCCCCTTTCCTGGTTATCTTAATCATATCATAAGTGTGTTCCCGTGGGAAGTATCTATATATAAATACACGTATTATATATAATATAAAAATATTTATAAAGAACTTTTAAAATTGTTGCAAAGCAATTGGTATTTATAGTATTTATCCTGGTAATTTCTTATTCTTGCATCTATTATAATATGATATAGAAATAATGCAATAAAATATAACATAAATGAATTTTTATAGACTACGCCTGACAGGAAAATAAGAATTATATAGAAATAACTGCTGTTTTCAACAAACTGTATTAATGATTTTTTGTAATCAAATATTTATTTTGTAACAATGAAATATTTGATACAAATTTTTGAAAAGGCATATCCAATAGCCTCTGGCAAATTATTTAAATTCCTGGTTTTTAATTTTCTCAAAATAGATTTTATTTTAGACCACATCTTTTCAATAGGATTCAAGTCTGGACTATATGGTGGTAAATAAACCACATTTATTTTTAAATCTTTTATCACTTTTTTTACTTCTTTTGAATGATGTGTCCCCATGTTATCCATGATGGCAATACCATCTTTTTTCAAGGCTGGAGCAAGTACATTTTTCAGATAACCAATAAATTTATCCTTAGCAGTCCCTTCCTGGTAACTGGTATACATAGTTTCCCTATTTAATCTTATGGAAGATAAAACAGTAGTATTTTTAGGTGTATTTAATGGCTTCTTGCCAATACAGCGTCTTCTTCCAGCAGCACGCCCATAAATCCTTGTTAAATCTGTATTTACGCCACTTTCACCAGGAAATACAAGTTTATTTTTGTCATAACCAGACAAATGTCCTGCCCATTCTTCCCTCTTCTGGGCTACGTCAGGGACGGCAATGCCCAAAAGCGTACAATGATTTTTTCTTATAAAGATATCCCATTTTTACAACTACTTTCCACACCGTTTCATTTGTAATTTTAAGACATAATTTTTAAATTATTTCATTAATTGCTATGTCTGGATGTTTGTCAATAAGCTCTGAAATATGTTTTAAACCACTTTCTGTTAAAATGGATTTTCTTCCACAATTACGTGTTTTAAGTTCACATGAAGTTTACATGGACCTGTTCTTTTTTTCTGCCTTATAATTCTGTTTACACTATTGACACTTATTTTAAAAATTTCTGATAAATCTTTTGTTTTATATCCTTTTTCATATGTGTCTGCTAACAATTTTCTTTCTTCATTACTTAACATTTTTATCACCTCTGTTATTATTATAAATCATTTGTTAAGAGGTTATACTTTTGTTGGATTGCTATAAAATACAGGTATTATACACTATCGCAGTTATAGTAACTCATGTAATTTAATTTACATATTATATATTTATATAGATATAGCCTCTCGGATTCTCACCAAATAGGTTGAGGTTTGAATTTTGCCAACTAAATATTGCGGAATTTGGAAAAAAATCAGATGGGTTCTGAAAAAAGGGCGTACTTCTCCCTTGGAAAAATATAGGATTTTTTTTGAAATTGTGGTATGATTAATCTGCGTTTGCAATCCGTGTAAATGTAAAAATAGTATCAACACGGGTTGGCATTTTCCACGCATCAAGATGTTGGAGCATCATGATTGCGTAGAGGCGGCAGTACCACATCTTAGAAGAGCGGTGCCTGCCGTCTTCTAGTTTATAATCTATTTTTTCACGTTTATTTGATCTTTCAACAGAAGTCCGTTTGTTGTATTCCAACTTCCATTCCTCACTGTCCCTTGGCGGTATGTTAAAAAGCCTTGGATTATCCCTCTGTTGGACATGTATGGTTCTGCCATATTTTGAATCTGAGCAGGGGTGCTCACAGAAACATCCTTTTTTCCGGCTGGCAAGAGGGCACCGGTATTTTTCACGGTGTTTTGCCCTTTCCACGCTGTAGTGGTATACTAATCTTGTAACACCTTGTTCGGATAATGTATAATAAAACGAACAAGGAGATTACCATTATGACAAAAAAATATGATATAGAATTTAAAAAACAATTAGTCCATGCTTATATGCAGGGAACAAGCTACCCACAACTCGAAAAAGAGTATGGTGTTGCTAAATCCACCATTTCTGGATGGGTAAAGAAATACAGCGAAGAATGCAGATACACTTCTAAATCACAATATGATAATCCATACGCAAAGGAGATCCATAATCTTAATATAAAAATTGCTGGACTGGAGAAGGAGAACCTTTTCTTAAAAAAAGCCGCAGCATTCTTCGCAAAGGAAACCGGTTAGTGATTTATCAGTTCATTGATGAAAATAAAGATATATTTGGTCTGAGATGGCTTTTTAGACATTTCAATATAGCACCTAATGCCTATTACAATTATTTAAAAAACAATAAGGCCGGATACCGTAAGCAGAAACAGAAAATATATGAAGAAATCAAAAGTATTTACTATAGCAATAATAGGATCATTGGCCACCGTGGAATGAAGATATTTCTGGCACGGAAAGGAATATATCTGAGTAAAACTACCGTCCACAGATATATGAATCAGGAACTGGGCTTACATGCAGTAACTATGCGGAAAAAACAGACCTATGTACGTGGAGGAAAAAATAAAATATTCCCTAACCTCTTAAAACAAAACTTTACGGCAGATGCAAAAAATAAAATATGGTGTACAGATTTTACATATATCCGGTTATCCAATGGGAAAATGCGGTACAACTGCACGATTATTGATCTATATGACCGTTCTGTAGTAGCATCGTTAGATTCCGGCTATATAAATACGGAACTTGCTATTGATACCCTCAAAAGAGCTATAAACAATGAAAAACCAGGTTCTGGTTTGATTCTGCATAGTGACCAGGGGTGCCAGTTTACATCATGGGGATTTGTAGATTTTTGTAAATCCCAGGGAATTATCCAGAGCATGAGTAAAGCAGGATGTCCTTATGATAATGCTCCAATGGAGCGGTTTTATAAAACATTTAAGTATGAACTGGTATATAGGTATCATTTTATGAATGCTAAAGCATTGGATGATGCGGTAGCACAATATGTATTTGTTTGGTACAACCATGTCAGACCGCATTCGTACAACAACTGGATGACACCATTTGAAGCACGGAACATGTAGTGAATTTCTCGAACAAAGTGTTACAAAAATGCTTGACCAGTACATGGAAGAATCCCATCCCCAGTTGCAATCCGGCTGTGAAAACTTTCGTTTGCAGCCACAGCCTGAACCCTTCGGGCAGCCGCAGGTTCTTTTTGAGCGTTCCAGCCTTGCTGTTTCAAGAGGCGTCCCGTCGCCGGCAAGTGAAAGCCGTTCAGGATTTATCAGTCCCTTGCGGACAGACGTATCGAGAAACTGGGCTTTGTACAACCGAAAGATAAGGTAAAAGGGATTATTGTTTGGAAGGTTCATGCGTTGCATAAGTGGAAGGAGTTTTGCGGCAGCGCTGTCAGTGTTGCAAGGGGTTTTATCACCGCGTTTTTTACCCTTTTCCGGTTTTGGCTTTTTATGTTTCATCTGATTAATGTGATTATTTTTGTCAGATTGCCATAACCGATTAAAAAAATCGTAAAAAGTTCCAACGCCAGGAGTGTCATCAGCGGGAAAACCGCTGAGTATGGCATACAAAGGGGTTATTTTAAGCAGCCTGCACCATTCGGTAATGGAACTCTCTTTCAGAGCGGTTGACAGAAGATAGGAACGGAGCAGACAGGATGGGAAACGTGTGGCGGGTTTGCCAAGCAGGGAATAAAACTTTTGCATGATGGTATCCGTTTCAGAAAGGTCAAGATACCAGAATTTAACAATGACATCCCAAGTTTGTTTAGGGACAGCAAAGGGATCAGGGAATAATTTTAGAAATTCAGATACGAAGGTATTCTGATAGGCGGTATGACCGCCATAATTAACAGGTAACATAAAAATCGCCTCCAATCAAAAATGCTAACCGGCTGCGCCGGAATGAAAAGTGCCTTTTTAACTAAGAGGCGCGAAGCGCCGCATTTTTGGAGCGGTTTGTCAAGTGTTTTCGAGAAAAAAGTGGGGGAATTTTTAAAAATATGGATTTGAAAGCCGCATGAAATAAGGGCTGGAGAATCCGAGAGACTATTAATTTTGAACAGGGTGAGGTTACTATTAATAAAATAGGTGATATAGTATTTTTAATGCCAAAAGACAGTAAATGGTATGGATTATTACAAAGCCTGGGATTATTTTCCAGTGATTATATTCCAGAAAGGAAACAGGGGGTATTGCAGGAAAGGGAAGAATTATGAAATATACGCAGAGCTTGTTTATGTGGTAGAAAAAAGCCAGACGAGGGACAAGAACAGGTTTGCCCTTACATTGTTTTTGTCTGATATCCAGGTTATCCCATATGATGGTAATGCAGCACAGGAATATGGCTATATAAGGCAGATTTGCAACAAAAAGGAATACTTATTGGGCATATGCCCTGGCAATAATTACCGCATAGGCATATTTTGTCTATGCGGTGTATTGTTTTTAATTAAAATATTCCATTAGATATCTTTATATTTGTTAATAATACTACATATAAGATTATTAATTTCTTTTAATTCTTCCAAAGGCTCTTCTATTCCTTCAGCATTTCCGCCCCTTAGTATTTCTACAACGGGGATTGTGGCTTCATACATTTTGTTAAAACCATAGTTTCCTGTAAGTCCTTTTAGTGTGTGAGCCCTTTTAAATGCAGTGTTTATGTCACCTTTTGACAGGAATTCTTCTAACTGTAGAAGATTTTTATCTTCGGTAAACCTGTACAGAAATTGTTCATATATTTCTTCACTTCCTACAAAACGTGCAACAGCACCATTATAATCTACACCAGCATTAACCAGTTCATTTTTAAATTCTTCTGTCATAATCCCACCTCATCTCTAATGTCTAAATCTTTGCTTAATGTTTCCAGATAATGTATAAATATCTGGTTTGTTATTTTTATTATATAACTGCTGTCAAGTTCTTCACGCCGGAAACTTTTCCTGCCCCCTTCCAGTGCCCTGTTCCAGAACTTTAACACATCCCTGCATGGAACGTAATAGCAGATATCTACATTGCTAAAATAGATTATTAAAAATGAAATTCCATTCTGGTTTTCAAATTCTTCCATAAACTTAATCTGGTGATTATGTATGTTTTGTAATGGAAATGTACCAGTTGCACATTCTTTTGCGTCGAAGCATACTGGTATTCCCTGGACGTTGCCTATATAGTCAACTGTACTTTTTTGTTCAAAGTATGCAAGTGTAATATGGTGTTTTTGTTTATCTATTTCTATAGGGGTTATAGGGGTTGGTATTTTTTGGACTAAGGCAAGCTTTTCCTGGCGGTATTTATTGTTTGTATAGTTTAATGCTTCTTCAAGCATTGAACCCCTTAATCCTCTTGAATTCCATGATGGCATTGTGTTACCTCCTTAAAGCAGCTACATCCATGCCAATGCTTTCCATTATATTGGTAAATTCTTCTGGAAGTGGTGCTTCAAAAACAATGCCCTGGTATTTTTCTGGTATATTGCCAGATGTCCCGAATTCGAGTTTCCATGCATGTAAAAGCTGGTGCTTTAAGCCGAATCTGCGTCTGAATATCTGGTATAAGTCTTTATGGCCATATTTGGCATCACCTGCAAGCGGATGTCCTGTGCTTTTTAAATGTGCCCGTATCTGGTGGGCTTTTCCCGTTACAAGATGTACTTTAAGCAGAGTATATATATTAGTACCAATTTTTCCATATTGCAGCGGTGTATATTCTGTTATAACCCTTGAAGACCCCTCTGTTTCGTGTTGTGTTATAGTAACATTATTATGGCTGCTGTTTTTAACAAGATAGCCGTCAAGCCTTTCTGCGGAGCTTATTTTCCCTTTAACTATGCAAAGGTAATATTTCTTTAGTTCCCTGTTCTTAAAAATGCTGTTCATGGATTGCAGCCCTTTTATAGTTTTTCCTGCTACTATAAGTCCGCTTGTGTTCCTGTCAAGCCTGTTACATATACCTGCATTAAATATGGTATGGTTATCTGCATCCCCTTGCTGCTTCTTTAAATAAGCATTAATATATTCAACAACAGAAATATCATTTTTATCTGCTTTCTGTGAAAGTATTCCTATAGGTTTATTTATAATAAGTATATCATTATCTTCATATATAATATCTAGTATATTACAGTTACTGGATATTTGTATATCTGTTCCAGACGTTTTCTTTTTAAACTTTTCTATGGTTTCATCAGAAAGGAAAAGTTTAATTTCGTCACCTTTTACAAGCCGTTCCATGCCTTCTGCTTTTTTGCCGTTTAATACAATATTCTTTTTACGTAGCATTTTATAAAAAAAGCTTTTTGGCGCTTCTGCCATAAATTTACAAAGAAATTTATCAAGCCTCTGGCCTTCATCTTGTGATGTGATTTTTAATACCTGCATTATTTAATCCCCTTTAGACAACAAGTGATGTAAGATAAGATTTGACATTAATTTCCTCTTCTTCATCTGTTTCTTGTATTTTAATATTGTCTATTTCCCTAAGGAAATTTTTTTCATTATCTAATACTTTGACTTTGTAACCGTCTCCCCAGTTATGGACACCATCGCTTAGGTATTTTTTTATATACTGGATTTCCTGGTTTTTACTGCTGGCAAGTGCAATAACATATTTGTTTCCTACTGCAATAAAATCAAGGAACATGATTTTTTCAGAAGATGTAACAAGCATATCTGCATAAAGCTGCATTTTGCCATCTGTGTGTCCTTTTATTCTGTTATATGTTTCCCTGTCTGCTGAATGGTAGGGAAAGGTTATAATAAACCTGACAAGGTATTTTGCTCCTGGAAGGACAAACAGTACTGCAATAACAGAGAAAATATTCCTGTTTGACATTTTATTTAATAAAAGCCCGGTTATAAAAACTGCAAGTCCGGCAGCCACCATTAATATTACGCCTGTTAATGCCTTCTTTTTCCTGCTATTTATATATCCGTAACCGCCCTTTTGTATTTTCATATTTGTACCCCGTCTTTCTTTTTTATAACATACGCCATCCAGCATTATATTTATTTTTAAGCCTTCCATGTCCATCTGCTTTGCCCCATCCAAGAGGAAAGCCATCCACTTTCACTAGCACCCATCCATTGTAAGAAGTATCAATATTTATGGTTTCGCCTTTAAGGTATTTTACAATATTAATATCTGAGGATGGAAGGTCTAAGCTGTTTTTATATGAATAAGGCATTGCTGCAAGTGCAAGCTGGCATGAAGGTTCAAAATGCTTTTTGGCATAACCTGCCAGAAGCCCGTTTTGCATTACCCTTAAAAGCCTGGTTTCTGGCATTTCTGCATGTATAAGCTGTATTGTATCATTATGTTTTACTGGATAATAATTTTTAAAATAGTGTTCTGGAATAAATTCTTTTATTTCTTCCTGCCAGTTGTTGTCTGTTTTGTCTTTTTTATTGTGGCTTTTTTTGCCTTGCCTGTATAATGGCTTGCATATATGGGAAGTGTTGTTGTCTGGTGTGGCATGTCCGCCTCTTTTTTTAAGAAGCGCTGCAAAATGCCCTTCACCGTTTGCAATGTGCGGGAATATCCTTATACAATTCTTAAGCCCGCTGCTGCCATAAATAAGCATGTCCGGCCTGCCAGGAGAGAAGCCTTCCTTAAATGGCACACTACAGATTTCCATATCTTTATAAGTATCTGTAAACCATTGTATCATGCCCTCATCTTCTTCAATGGAAAATGTACATGTTGAATATACAAGGCTTCCGCCTGGTTTAAGCATGTTATAAGCTTTATCTAATATATCTTTTTGTATTTCCGCATAATACAACGGGCCTTTGTCCAGCCAGTCTTTAACCATATCAGGTTTGCGCCTGAACATTCCTTCACCTGAACACGGTACATCTAATAATATTTTATCAAAATATTCTTTAAAATGGAGTGAAAGGCGTCCAGGTGTTTCTGCTGTAACTATGGTATTAAAAGCTCCTGCTACTTGTAGGTTTTTTACAAGTGCGGCTGTTCTTGAAACGCTTATATCGTTGGCAATAAGCAGCCCGCTTCCATTAAGTTTTGATGCTATTGCAACAGACTTGCCTCCAGGTGCTGCGCATAAATCAAGCACTTTATCCCCTTTGCCTATTGGAAGTATGGAAGCAGGAAGCATTGCACTTGGTTCTTGTATATAATATAATCCTGCAAAATAATATGGGTGTTTTGATATTTCTGCTTTACTGGCATTATTTATAATAAAACCATTATCACACCACGGAACTTTTTCTGTATCAAATGGGCATATTTTGTCCCAGTCCTGCAAGCTGGTTTTTGCTGTATTAATTCTTATTGCTGTTAATGGCTTTACTGAAAAGCTTTCAATATATTTTTTAAAACCATCTTCTCCTAATAGTGCTTTCATTTTAATGCTATATTTTTCAGGAAGTGAAAACATTGCAAAACTCCTATCTTATAAATCCATAAACCTGCCTGTGACCGACTGTATGCTTTGTGCGTGGTATGTTTCAGACAACATGTCAAGCTGTTTATTAAATCTTTTTAAAAGTGCCATATCGTCTTTTTTATATATATCAAAAAACTCATTTTGTATTTTGGTTACTTCACGTTCATTAGCTATATGGTACAGGTTTTCGATATTATTTAAAATATTGGTTATAATATTTGCTTTCTGCCTGTTGGAATTCTGTGCGTCCATAATCTCATCCCTGACCGAAGCCATTTCATGGTCAAGTGCTTCAACTGCATCGGATGCCCTTAAAAGCCGGTCCCTTAATTCATCAGGCATATTTTCTTTATATTTATATTGAAGTGAATGTTCTATTGTTGACCAGAAGTCCATTGCAAGTGTACGTATCTGTATTTCAGCTTCAAGGTTTTTAGGGCCTTTTATAGTCTGGACTGTATAGTATACTATTATATGGTAGCTTCTGTACCCGCTGGGTTTGCTCTGGGTTATATAGTCCTTTTCCCTTTTTACTATCATGTCGCTGCGTCTGCGTATAATGTCAGCAACTGTACCAATATCTTCAACAAACTGGCATATTATGCGTACACCGGCAATGTCTTCTATCTTTTCTTCTATGTCTTCAATATCCACACCTTTACGGTGTGCTTTATCAAGAATACTTGAAATTCTTTTAACCCTTCCCGAAACTGATTCTATTGGGGAATACATTCTTGCATCCTGGTATTCCTGTTTTACATGTGTAAACTTTACCACAAGTTCATCTACTGCAAGACGGTAAGGGTCTAACATTTCCCTCCAAAGTTGTGTTTCCATGTTTACCCCGTTTCTGCGCTATGTTTACGAGTCCATGTAATTGTGCCATATAGCGCAAGGACACAAATTACTTGTTCTTTGCAGATAAGTATTCCAGCAGGCAATAAGGGTTTAAACTGGTTTCTTTTTCTGCCTGGTTAATATATATTCCAAAGTGGAGATGTACATCAAACTGTCCTTTTGTCCCTTCAGGCCCGTATCCGGTATTTCCCATATATCCTATAATGTCACCTGCACGGACGTGTTTGCCTTCTTCTATGCCATCTTCGTAATGGTCAAGGTGTGCATAGTAGTAATAAATTCCTGAACT
Source organism: uncultured Lachnospiraceae bacterium (assembly GCA_910579085.1). Taxonomy (GTDB): domain Bacteria; phylum Bacillota; class Clostridia; order Lachnospirales; family Lachnospiraceae; genus Butyribacter. The sequence goes on from CAJTRU010000003.1 coordinate 13,863, forward strand.
GCTTCTTATGCCAAGACGGTATCCGCCTAGTTCCAGCCACCCTTTCTTTTCTATAATTCCATCAGAAACAGACCTTATTTTAAGGCAGCCTGGCTTGTTTAATTCAGACATTATATCTATGCCTTCGTGTTTCCTGTCACCTCCATATGTCCTTCCTGTGCCATAGCCATCTTCAAAATAATATTTTGTTTTGCCAGGGTATACTGGAAAATATTCCATTTCATTTATAAGGGCTGTGGCATATTCCCCGGCATCTTCCTTTTCAAGCTGTGTACGTATATTGGTCTTGCAATTCATTTCTTCTTTCCATTGCACACAATAAAATATACATGAAATTGTGATAAAAACCAATATTGCATAAATGACAATTTTTACTCTTTGAATTCTACTATTCTTCATATAACAGGTATATGTACCAGATATCTAAAAAGAACAATAGTATTTTATAAATTACGTGACTGTTCTGCACATGCTTTCATACATTCCATAATGCTGCTTCTGAAGCCTGTCTTTTCAAGAATTCTGACAGCTTCTATTGTTGTGCCTGCTGGTGAGCATACCATGTCTTTTAATTCACCAGGATGTTTTCCTGTTTCAAGCACCATTTTTGCGCTTCCAAGCACCGACTGGGCAGCAAACTGGTATGCCTGTGCCCGTGGCATGCCTTCTGCAACTGCTGCATCAGCCATAGCCTCTATAAACATAAATACATATGCTGGCGAGCTGCCGCTTGTGGCAATTACTGCGTCCATAAGGCTTTCTTTTATGACTTCTGCTTTGCCAAATGAGCCTAGCAGTTCTAAAACATTTTCAAGTTCTTTGTCTGTTATATTGCTGCCAGGGCAGACTGCTGTAATACCTTCACCTACAAGGGCAGGTGTATTTGGCATTGTCCTTATAATTTTGCGGCTGCCGCCAAATGCATTTTCAACCCATTCTATGGATTTGCCTGCTGCAATAGTTATAATTATCTGGCTCTCTTTTGTTTTGACGTCTTTTATTTCATCAATAACCTGTTTGTAATAAACGGGTTTGACAGCCAGGAAAAGCAAATCTGCAAGGGCAGTTTCCCTGTTGTCCAGTGTTGTTTTAATGCCAAATTCTGCTGCAACTTTTGTAATAGTTTTATTAGTTGCAGCGGAAGCAATTATTTCTTCCTTCTTTGCAATGCCATTACGTAGTATGCCGCCTATAATTGCTTGTGCCATATTGCCTGCACCAATAAATCCAATCTTCATAATAATCCTCTTTTCTGTGATATTTTTTATATATTATTTTAATATTTTTAATGGGCTTATTACATATATCTTATAAATTATATTCTACCACTTTTTAAGTTCCATTGCATTTAAAAATTTATCCTGGAATGATTTTTCACTGGCAAGTTCTATATGTCTGGTTTCTGTGGAATATTTTAAGGCAAGTTCCCTGAAGTTTTGGTCAAACAGGGCCTGTGCAACACCATTTCCAGCAGCGTTTCCTATAAATTCTATATTGTCTGTACCAGGATACAATCCTATCAGGACAGCCTGTTTTGGGTGTATAAATTTACCAAATACTCCTGCAATCTTTATTTCATCAACATTATCCAGTGTAATGCCAGCAGTTTCAAGCAGGACTTCTGCTGCTGCCTGTATTGCTGCTTTTGCAAGCTGTATATTTCTTATATCTTTTTGTGTGATTATTATATCCTTATGGCGGCTGCTATATTGCTGTTTATTATATAAATCGTTTTCTTCATAAAATACAAAATAGTTTCCTTCATTATTTTTATGAATTCTTTCTGCAATACTTGTATTAACCCCGTTTTTTAGTGCTTCTTTCTTGTTCATAAGATAACCGTCTGTTTTTAATACACCAGCTTTTAATAATTCTGCTATGGCATCTACAAGCCCCGAACCACATATGCCTTTTGGAATAAGGGTGTCCTGGCTGTTCTGCCTGTTATTGCTGCCATTATTACTGCTGGTATCTATAACATCAAGTACTATATTGCCAGCCAGCCTGTTTATTTTAATGCCATTTACTGCACCATTTCCAGCCCTTATCCCGCATTTTACGCCCTTTCCTTCAAAAGCAGGGCCTGCGGCAGCAGAACAAGCATAAACATTTCCCCTGTTATTCAGGATAATTTCTGCATTAGTGCCTATATCAACAGCAAGCTGTATCTTATCCGTCTGGTAAAGTTTCTGGCTGCAAATAACTGATACTGCATCTGCACCCGTATGTGCGGCTATTCCTGGCATTACATATATATTTATATCTGGAAACTTTTGGAAGCCGTTTTCACTTCCCTTTAAACTTATGCTTCCAGTGTATGCTGTTTTAAATGGTGTCCCTGCCATGCCGCTTAAATCTTTGTCCAGAAATAAATGGCACATTGTTGTATTGCCTGTAACTGCCATCTTTATAACTTTATCCCTTGTACATATGCTGCTGCTTAACCGTTCTATAATATCTTCAGCCTGGGTTATTATAATATTATGCAGAAGGCTGGCTTTACCCATATTGGAGTTCATAATACGCATCATAACATCTGCACCATATTTGGCCTGCATATTAGTTTCAGTAATATTTCCACAAAATTTCCTGTCAGCAAGTGAAAAAAGACTGGCGGCAATAGTAGTAGTTCCTATGTCCATTGCTATGCCATAACAGCCAGTATATTCCTGGCATATATTATTATCCTGGTTTGTAACCAGGGCTTCTTTTTCTGGATTGTATGGATTATTGTGTATTATTACCATATAAAAACCTTGCCTTTCCCAATAAATAAAATACATATATTATAACCACAGGTGTTACTGTTCATGTAAATTAAAAAGAACCATCCTCCGATGGTTCTTTTCTGCTCATGTTTACAGGCTATTGTGTCTATTTAGCATAATCTGTAACCCTGGATTCTCTGATAACATTAACCTTAATCTGTCCTGGGTATTTCAATTCATCCTCAATTTGTTTAGAAATATCCCTTGCAAGCAGAACCATGTCATCGTCTGTTACCTTATCAGGAACAACCATAACCCTTACCTCACGTCCTGCCTGGATGGCAAATGATTTATCAACTCCTTTAAAGCTGTTGGAAATATCTTCTAATTGTTTTAATCTGTTTGTATATGTTTCTAAAGTTTCCCTGCGTGCACCTGGGCGTGCTGCCGAAATAGTATCAGCAGCTTGTACAATGCAGGCAATAAGAGTTTCTGGCTCAGTATCACCGTGGTGTGATTCCACGGAATTAATAACAACAGCAGACTCTTTATACTTGCGGCATAATTCAGCGCCAATCTGGACATGTGTACCTTCCATTTCCTGGTCAACTGACTTGCCAATATCATGCAACAGACCAGCTCTTTTGGCCATTCTTGTATCAACACCTATTTCCCCTGCAATAAGTCCTGCCAGATGGGCTACTTCAATAGAGTGTTTAAGGGCATTTTGTCCATAGCTGGTTCTAAATTTCATTCTTCCTAACAAACGAATAAGTTCTGGATTTATACCGTGAACTCCTACTTCAAGAGTAGCAGCCTCCCCCTCCTCACGAATCATTGACTCAACTTCTTTCTGAGCCTTTTCAACCATTTCCTCAATTCTAGCTGGATGAATTCTTCCATCAACAATAAGTTTTTCAAGAGCAATCCTTGCTATTTCTCTTCTGACTCCGTCAAAACCTGATAAAACTACCGCTTCTGGTGTATCATCAATAATAAGGTTTACACCTGTAAGAGTTTCTAAAGTCCTGATATTGCGGCCTTCTCTTCCGATAATTCTACCTTTCATTTCATCATTAGGAAGCTGTACAACAGAAATTGTAGTTTCTGCAACCTGGTCAGCAGCACAGCGCTGTATTGCATTGACGACATAATCCTTTGCTCTCTTGTCAGCTTCTTCTTTTGCTTTTCTGTCGAGTTCTTTTATAAGAACAGCAGTTTCATGTTTTACGTCTTCTTCAACAGATTTTAATAGATATTCCTTTGCTTGTTCGGTGGTCAGGCCAGAGATTTTTTCAAGTTCCTGTAAATGACTGCTTTTTATAGTTTCGACTTCCTGCATCTGCTTATCTAATTCAGCAATTTTTACATTTAACTTAGCTTCTTTCTTCTCTAATGCATCTGACTTTTTATCCAGGATTTCCTCTTTCGATAATACTCTCTTTTCATACCGCTGTATTTCTGCCCGTCTTTCTTTGGATTCGTGTTCAATCTCGTTTTTAGTACGGATTGCCTCCTCCTTGGCTTCGAGCAGTGCTTCACGCTTTTTTGTTTCAGCAGTCCTTAAGGCTTCATCAATTATGTTTCTTGCCTTTTCGTCTGCATTGCCAATTTTAGCTTCTTCTACTTCTTTATATTGCTTTATAGAAACTGACTTGGTAATAAGCGCAGTTGCAATAACCGCAGCTAATAGAACCACAATGGCTATAATTACTTTAACAACCATTGGCATCGAACAGGAGCACCTCCTTATTTTTATTCATTGCACATAGTACAACACATCAATTCTATACTTTTTACACGAATATGTCAAGCTTATGGCATTATTCTTTCGTGTATGTTTCATAAAAATTTGTGGATAATTTTTGGCTATTTTTTATAAAATTTTCCCATTATAGAGTTGACGTGGACGGCAATATTGGGGTAATCTAATTATACATATATATTTATGTATATTATGGGTTTTATATAGCAGGAATGGAGGATTATTATGTCAGAGGACATTAACAATAATAACAACAGCAATAATAATAACGGTAATAATAACAATAATGATGATAAAGATTATGAAGATGTGTGTTTTATATGCAGAAGGCCAGAAAGCAAAGCAGGCAAGATGATTCATATTCCTAATAATATCTGTATATGTAGTGACTGTATGCAGAAGACATTTAATTCTATGGGAAATATTAACTTAAATGGTTTCCAGGGGATGCCGTATATGGATATGTTCAGTGGCGGTGTAGGCAATATGCAGGACAGTGTTCCAAAGCGCCAGAAGCTTAAAAAGAAAAAGCCTGGGACTGAAAAGAAAAAAGTACAGGAAGAAGTATTTGATATAAAACATCTTCCAGCGCCACATATAATAAAGGGGAAGCTGGATGAATATATAGTAGGCCAGGAACATGCCAAGAAGGTAATGTCTGTTGCAGTTTATAACCATTATAAGCGTGTACTTACAGATAATTTAGGCCAGGACGATGTGGAAATAGAAAAGTCAAATATGCTTATGACAGGCCCTACAGGATGTGGTAAAACATATCTTGTAAAAACACTTGCAAAAATACTACAAGTACCACTTGCAATAACTGATGCAACTTCCCTTACAGAAGCGGGTTATATAGGTGATGATGTAGAAAGCGTTTTATCAAAACTGCTTGCAGCATCAGACAATGATGTTGAAAAAGCAGAACATGGCATTATTTTTATAGATGAAATAGACAAAATAGCCAAAAAGCGCAATACCAACAGCAGGGATGTAAGTGGCGAGTCTGTACAGCAGGGTATGCTTAAACTGCTTGAAGGAAGCGATGTTGAAGTGCCTGTCGGTGCAGGCAGCAAAAATGCAATGGTTCCGCTTACAACTATTAATACAAGGAATATTCTCTTTATTTGTGGCGGGGCATTTCCAGGTCTTGAAAAGATTGTTAAAAACAGGCTGAATAAGCAGTCTTCTATCGGGTTTAATGCAGAACTTAAAGATAAATATGATAAGGACGAAAATATATTACAAAAAGTTACAACAGAAGATTTGCGTGAATTTGGCATGATACCAGAATTCTTAGGCAGGCTTCCAGTTGTATTTGCGTTGCAGGCAATGACAGAGGACATGCTGGTACAAATTCTTACACAGCCTAAAAATGCTATTTTAAAGCAGTATAAAAAACTTCTTGCACTTGATGAGGTAGACCTTGTATTTGATGATGATGCAGTAAGGACAGTTGCCAAAAAAGCTATAGAAAAAAAGACAGGTGCACGTGCATTAAGGGCAGTTATAGAAGATTTTATGCTTGATATAATGTTTGAAATACCAAAGGATGATTTAATAGGAAGGGTTACAATAACAGAAGATTATATAAATAACTGTGGTGCACCTAAGATAGAAATGCGTGGAAGTGGTGAGGCAAAAATCCTTACACAGAGGGATATTCCAGAACTTACAACAACAGAAGGGGATGTGTAACTGGGTATTTATTTTTGCATATATTATAAATAAGCTAAATAATCTGGCATTTTAATATGCAGAAATGGGGAATTTATGGATACTGGATGCATTGACAGGGTTTATTCTGAAGATTACCAGGATTATATTGTAGAATACCCGGGATTTCCAGGTTTTTTGGAAAGACAGTTCGGCAATGACTGCTTTCATTTTGTAACAAATAAATATGCAATTGCGTATTATTCTGGAAAGGAAGTACAAAGTGATGTAAATGGCGGGGCATATATAGTACCACACTGTTATGGGCTTATGTCTTCATCCCAGATGCTTGAAGAAACAGGTGTTGCCAGGGTACAGAGACAGCCTGCCCTTAGCCTGTATGGAAATGGTGTTATGATAGGTTTTATTGATACGGGGGATGGTGTTTGTTGCAAATGCTGCTGTACCCTGCCAGAAGAATGGGATTAGTTTATTATTGGGCAGGCATTAGAGCAGATTGTGGATATGCGCCTGGCTTTTATAAGGGGAGGGTGAAATGGAAAATGAAAAATATTATAATGAGGCATTAGGAGTAATGCAGGAAGTCAAAAAAGCAATAATTGGAAAAGAAAGCTGCATACATCTTATTATGGCTGCTATACTTGCAGGGGGGCACATCCTGGTTGATGATATTCCAGGAGTGGGCAAGACAACACTTGCCATAGCATTTGCAAAGGCAATGGCACTTGAAAATAAACGTACGCAGTTTACTCCAGATGTAATGCCTTCTGATATACTTGGATTTACAATGTATAATAAAGAAGATGGGCATTTTTATTACCAGCCAGGTACAGTTATGTGCAATCTTTTTCTTGCTGATGAAATAAACAGGACATCGCCTAAAACCCAGTCTGCTTTATTACAGGTTATGGAAGAAGGATGTGTAACTGTAGATGGTGTAACAAGGGCAGTTCCAGCGCCTTTTATAGTAATAGCAACACAGAACCCGGCTGGAAGTACGGGTACACAGCTCCTGCCAGAATCCCAGCTTGACAGGTTTATGGTATGCCTTTCAATCGGCTATCCATCGCTTGAAGATGAAATTGCAATAGCAAAGGGTAAAAGCAATGATATAATTAACCTTGTTGGAGAGGTTATTGACGGGGAAGAACTTTTAAATATACGCAAGGCTGTTAATGATGTATATATTAAAGATGAAGTGTATAAATATATATGCCTGCTTGCCAGGGAAACAAGGGTACATCCTATGATAGAACTTGGCCTTAGCCCGAGGGGGACTATTGCTCTTGCCAGTATGTCAAAAGCAGCAGCATTTCTTAGTGGAAGGGACTATGTAGTGCCTGATGATACAGAAGGCATATTTAATGCTGTTGCAGCACACCGTATATTGCTTTCTTCTAAAGCACGTATATCAAAAACGGGTGCAGAAGAAATTCTTGGACAAATAAAAAGTAAAGTTAAAAAACCCCGCTCTGTAAGGAGTATTATCTAATTGGAGATAAATAAATGAAGCGGTTAATATTTTATGTTGTCTTACTGGCAGCAAGCATTTACTTAGCATTAATATACCACAATAGTGCATTTATAAATATTTTCTATGGGGGTATATTTGTACTGCCTTTTCTTGCTATATTAAACATTATAAGCATATGCTATACAGATATTTCAATAAATACCCCAGAAAGTGTTGTACAGGCTGGAAAAGAAGTTACTGTAGAAATTATATTAAATAACAGAGGTATAATCCCAACAGGACGGATGGGGGTTTTTATAAAAAGTTTTAATTCTTATACAGGCAAAAAAGAAGTTACCAGGTTTTATATAAGTGCAGATGGTGGAAGTTCTATAGTGGCTAAATGTTATTATAATACAAAAACACCAGGGAATATAGAATTTAGCATAAAGAAAGCATGGGCTGAAGATTATCTGGGAATATTAAGGCTTCCTGTTTTTAAACATAATAAATATGAGCATACAGTAACAGTTATACCTGTATTGTATAAAGTGCCAGTTTTTATAACACAGGCTGTAGAAGATAATACTTATGAAAATGACAATGCACAAAGTATTTTTACAGCACCAGACAGTATGGAAGATGGTGATATAAGGCAGTATATTCCAGGTGACAGTTTTAAAAATATACATTGGAAGCTGTCTGCTAAATCTGGTGAACTGGTTTCAAGACAGAAGTACAGCAATGCTTCATATGTATCATTATTTTTTGTATGCCTGGGAAAGATAGATAATTCTTATAAGAAAAGACGTTTTATACAAGCAGTTTTATCAATTTCCACAAGCCTGGTTTCTAATGGCTGTATGCATTATATCTGTTGGTATAATGAAAAAGATAATTGTATTACAAGATATATTGTAAAGCAGGAAAGTGACTCATATTGTTTTGTCCAGGAAGGCATAAACCTAATTGCCAGTAAGAAAAATCCTGACAGGGACGTGGAATGGGTTAAGGATATGTATTTAAGGCAATATAATGTACAGAATTATATTCCGTATATTGCAATAAATACAAAGTTTGAGTTATTTGCAGATGGAAAGAAAATAATCCAGTATGATTTTAAAGATTTAAAAAATTCAATAGGGAAAACAGAAATAATATTATAAAATATTCTGTTATTATAAGGGGGATTATGTCAAAAGACAGGATTAATAAATATACACGCATTATTTTTATTTCGATTTTCCTGGCTTTTTCAGCTTTTGGCTTATACTTATCTTTTTGTGATGCGTATAATTATAAAGGTGATATTGGGAAAATGTTTTTTAATATTTTGTTTTTTAGTTTTATTACCTGTATATTATGGGCAAACCATCATGTATGGTATAACGTTGGCAAGCTGGCAGTTAACCTGGTGCTTGTAATAGTTATTATAAGCAATTACCAGCGCATTGAAACTGAATGTGGTATACTGTACCAGTATATTAAAAAACAATATTATTTGTACCAGGGCCTTGGCAGTGTACCTGTTAACAGGCTGAGGACAAGTGTCAGCCTGTTTGGACTGCCAGTATACGAAAAATTGGTGATGGTACTGGCAGTTTTCCTGCTGGTTACAATTATGGCAATAGCAGTTTTAAGGTTTAAATGGTATTTTTTACTTATGCTTCCTGTTGTTTCTATAATTGGAATGGAAATGTTTCATGGAAAAGCCCCGTCAGTTTCCGCATCATTTTTCCTTGTAACAGGGATATCAGGCCTTTTATTCAGCATGAAACTTGAAATGCATGGCGGCAGAAGGAACTTCTGGCAGGACAGCCATATTCCAGGCCAGATGCCTGAAAGATACGGCTTATTTATGGCTGTGCTTGTTATATGTTTTATAATATCACTTGCAGCAGGAAAAGTTACCAGCCAGAAAATATTTACCTATTCTGGAAAGATGCTGGAGAAACAGCATAAAATGGAAAAGGAAATAGTTTTATTTGTGGAAAATTTAAAGAAGCGTGGTAATAATGGGGCGGATGGTTATCTTGATAATAATTCCCCAGACCATACAGGCAAGGCTGTAATGCGTATAGAAACAAGCCGGAAACCAGTAAATAATATTTATATAAAACATTTCTCATCAGATATATATGAAAACGGGGTATGGAAGCCTTTTAAGGATTATGGGCCTCCTGTATCTGAAAAAAGAATAAACCAGGAAGCAGTTAGTTCCATTAAAGCATTTATTAGAACAGGAATAGCTGGAATGTCTGCCTGGGCATGGCCTGGCAATGTAGACAGTTTTAATTTGGAAATTATAAAAGACAGAAAGTTTAAGGGAAATGATACATTTGTGCCTTATATGTACAATCCTGGTAACGGCAGCCAGCAATCCATATATTATAATCTCTCAGACAGATTAATAAAATACTTAATGGCAATGGACAGCCAGGAAATGGAATTTCATGGAATGGAAAATAGTGAAGAATATACAGCATTTGTATACAGTAACTATTTACAAGTACCATACGGGCTTAGCAGGCTAAGGGCATTTGCAGATGGAATTATAACCGTCAGTGACATTGGGCTTGAATGTTCTGCTGTCAAAAATGCAATATGCAAAGATACGAAATACAGCCAGCATCTTAATGCCCTTCCAGCAGGTGAAGAGTATATAGAATATTTCCTGTTTGGCCAGAAAAGGGGCTATTGTGAACATTATGCTACAGCAGGTACGGTATTATTAAGGATGAAGGGTGTGCCTGCAAGATATGTTTCTGGTTATTTTATAAGACCTTCTGAATTTAATGTTGAATATGATAAATCAGGCAATGAAAAATATGTGGCATATGTAAAAGATTATAATGCACATGCATGGACAGAAGTTTATAAAGCAGGATTTGGCTGGCTTCCATTTGACATGACTAATACAATTTTAGATGAAGATTATAATAGTAGTACAAATTTACAGTCTGGTGTAAACGGAGGTACACAAGAAGATTTGACACAGGAGATACTTCCAGCTACTACAGAACCTGATAGCTTATTAAATGAAGAAAACATAGGAAATGAAAATTTCCAGGATGATATAGATAATATAGAGGAAGAAACTGGAACAGAAGAAGAGGATAATAGTATTCCAGGCAAGAAAAATAAAACCAAGGCTTCAAAAAAGAATAGTTTTAAATTTCCTAAAAAGTTATTAATAATAATATTAATATTATTAATTGTATCTGCACCCGTCATATATATAAGGGCAGGTTTTAGAAAAACCAGCAGGAAAATACACAATGCAGGTACAGCTAACCACAGGGTAATATTGTATTTTAATTTATTAAATGACTATCTGTCATTTTGTGGTTTTAAAGGGGTTTCAAAACTTGAAGATACTGAATATTACAAAAGAATATCTTTAATAGCTGCTGGCATTTCATCTGAAAGGCCATTTGGGATATTGCAGTATGCAGCATTTTCAAATGATAATGTTAGCAGTGATGATGAAAGAACTGCTATGGAATTTATCCAAGAAATATCAGATAAAGCCTATAAAAAATGCGGCAGGATGCGGCGTTTAATAATTTATATTTTGACTGGAAGAAAGAGGATAAATATCTTTACAAAGATTTCTAATTGATATAAACTAGTGTTATCAATATATTTTAGGAGGGTATGGAATTATGTTAGAAGAGTTAAAGAAAAGAGTATATGAAGCAAATATGCTTCTTCCAAAGTATGGCCTTGTAACTTTTACATGGGGAAATGTCAGTGAAATTGACAGGGAAAGCGGTATTTTTGCAATTAAGCCAAGTGGTGTAGAATATGACAGCCTGACACCTGATGATATGGTACTTGTAAATCTTAAGGGTGAAAAGGTTGAGGGTAAATATAATCCTTCTTCTGATACTGCTACACATGTAGAATTGTATAAGGCATTTGCAGATATAGGTGGTGTTGTGCATACACATTCATCATATGCTACAAGCTGGGCACAGGCAGGAAGAGGTATTCCATGTTATGGCACTACACATGCAGATTATATATATGGTGAAGTGCCATGTTTAAGATGCCTTGATAAGGATGAGATTGAGGAAGCATATGAAACTAATACAGGTATGCTTATTGTTAATGAGTTTAATGCAAGGGAACTTGACCCTGTAGCAGTACCAGCAGTTTTATGTAAGAACCACGGGCCTTTTGCATGGGGCAAGGATGCACATGAGGCAGTACATAATTCTGTAGTCCTTGAAGAAGTTGCAAAGATGGCATACAGGGCAGAAACAATTAATCCACGTATACAGCCGGCGCCACAAGAACTCCAGGACAAGCATTATTACCGTAAGCATGGTGCTAATGCTTATTATGGCCAGGGCAAATAATATATAATATTGTATCATACACCAGCGGGGATAGATTACACACTCCCCGCTTTTTTAGACTCTGCTGGCAGCAGCAGGATTGCCTTTTTATGGGACCAGACTATTAACCCATGTGCGGATGGTGGCGGGGAGGAGAACCAGGAAGAATGTAATAATTTAAAATATGGAAAAATACCAGAAGGTTTTACATATGGTGTTGAATATACTAATGAGGAAATAAATGAAGCAATAAATTCAACATCACCCTGGGAAATAGTACCTAGCAGGGACACTAACGGGCATGGTACATTTATTGCAGGTGTAGCATGTGGAAGCCTTATAGAAGAAAATAATTTTGCAGGCGTAGCACCGCTTGCTTCCTTATGTGTTGTAAAATGTAAAGAGGCAAAAAGTACACTTAAAAGGTTTTACCAGATTGATACAGAAGAACCTGTATATTCTGAAGCAGATGTTCTGGTTGCTGTGGATTATTTATTAGATAAGGCTGCCAGGATGGATGTGCCGCTTATTATATGTATTGGGTTAGGAACAAACCAGGGCGGGCATACAAATGGCGGTATACTTGGTGATGTGCTTGCTGAAATAGGTAATTTTAATGGGGTAGGGGTAGTTACATCATGTGGTAATGAGGCTAATACAGGACGTCATTACAGAAGTGAAATGATAGAGGCTGGCGGAAATACAGAAGTAGAGATACGTGTTGGGAGTACAAGTGGTTTTACATTAGAATTATGGAATTATGCACCCCAGGTTATGTCTGTTGGAATAGTTTCCCCAAGTGGTGAATACAGTGGAAAAACTTTTGCAAGATATGGTGAGAGAAGAAGAGTTAATTTTATTTTGGAAAACACAGTTGTATATATCGAATACAGGCTGCTTGCTTATGAAAGTGGAGATGAGTGTATACAGATGCGCTTCCAGTCGCCATCTGAGGGCATATGGAAGATACGCGTTTTTAACGAAACAAGGGGAAGTGCGTTTTTTGATATGTGGCTGCCTATAAGCAATTTCCTTGCAGATACTACTTATTTTCTGAAACCTGACCCTGATGTAACATTATGTGACCCAAGCAATAACCAGAACCTGGTTTCAGTATCGTACTATGACCTGGCAAATGGCAGTATTGATATAAATTCAAGCCGTGGATTTACCAGGGATGGCAAGATAAAACCAGATTTTGCTGCACCTGGGACTGGAATATATGGCCCGCTGCCAAGGATTGGAAATGTGTATCCAGCAACGGAGGAAGAAAGAAGAAGGACAGCAAGGTATGATTATAAAAGTGGTTCAAGCATGGCAGCAGCAATTACGTCAGGCATATCAGCCTTGCTAATGGAATGGGGAGTACTGCGGGGCAATGACATTACAATGGATACTGTAAGTATACAAAAATATCTGATACGTGGTTCAAACGGGACAGAAGAACCTAACAAGTTGTGGGGGGATTATGTTATTATAGTGCTACAAAGGAAATACCTTTTATAAAAGGTTAATTCCTGCTATTCATGGTTTTCTTCATGGTGGTGTCCTTCAGTAATACAGCTATTGTCACTACTGCACCCATTATTTGTATCTGTATTATCTGTATTATGCCCATGTCCTGTAATAAGCCTCTGTATTTCAGACATACTCATATTATGGCAGTCGTCAGTAGTTATTGTATCATCATATTGTACAAGCTGGAGGTATGCATAATATTTTCCAATTGAAAGCCCGCAATTGTGGGCATCCTGGACAATTCCTGTATCTGTAGTAACACTTTGGCTGTTGTGCCCTGTGTGTCCGCATCTGTTTTTAACACCTGTATTTATTTTGCTTTCATGGCTGCTTTGTGCTGCTATTGTAAAAATAAGTTCAGAATTTTCTGTAAGATAAATATTCATAGTTTTGCTTTCCACAATAGTATCAATTGCAGATGTATATATTTTTCCTTTTAGCGGCAGGTCTTTAATTACTTCTTCACCTTCAGAATTATAAGCGGTTACAGACACAACCCTGTCAAAGCGGTTTAGTGCAAGTTCAATTGATGGATTTACATCAATACTTATATAAGAAACAGGTGTTTTTACCCATAAATATCCATTTACTCCTGCCACAATAATTAATGCCATGCATATTATGGCAAATCTCTTCTGTAATACTGGCCGGCGGCGGACAAGCAGAGTTTTATCATTATATTTTTCAGAAATAAACTGTTTTGTTGCTTGTTTAAGCTGGGAATTTGCTTTAATATTGTCAAATGCGTTATGTATTTTACCAGCCATTTTCATCACCTCCCAGTTTTTCTTTTAATATTTTACGCCCCCTTGATAAAAGGGAATAGACAGTATTCTCTTTTTTACCAAGTATTTTCCCTATTTCAACAGCAGAATATCCTTCATAATAATGGAGATAAATTACATCTTTATATTTAACAGGAAGGGACAGCACTGCTTCTAAAACTTCCCTGTGCTCCTCTGGTACTTCTGCTGCTATTTCATTTAAAACTTCAAGTGGTACTTTATTGCGCCGGAAAAAATCATCCAGGTAATCTTTACAGGAATTAATGGCAACACGTAAAATCCATGCCTTCTCGTGCTCATCATCATTAAAAGGTTTCTCATACAGCATATATTTTAAAAAAACATTCTGGAAAACATCTTCTGCATCCGTACTATTCTTCAAATGGTAAAAGCAGACATGCTTAACCATATCTGCATACTTATCAACTGCATTAATTACTTCCTGTTCACTCCGCATTTATGTACCACCCCTTCCTATACACTTTAATAACCCTGTACCTGTTGTAGCAGGGCAGGTGTTTAATAAATTATACATCAATAGTTGTGGGATGTCATTACATTTATTGTTTGTTGGCAGAACGGACGGTTTTTAATGCCAGAGCCACAATATTCCATACAGGGGTACGCTTCCGCTACGATAACCCACGCAGCGGCACATAAAGCCCATATATTATATATTCCAGATAAAACTTGCGTTTTACTTGAATATATAATATATGGGCTTAAATGCCGGCGGGGTTAAAGTACCCCTTTTATGGAATAATTGATGGCATCTGGCATGCAAAACCTGTCATCACAAATCCATAATAAATGTAACTTGTGTGTGGGATTATTCTGCTGGTCACTTATTACTTTTGTATAAGGATTACCGTTACACAAGCATTAACAAGAAAAATATATAAAAATATTTCTGTTTATCTAAATCATTCTTCCCCACACCATAATTTCCATTTATAGTATTTCTTTTGTTTTTTTGTATATTTTTTTGTAATTATGATGCAGTCAGCAGGTTTTGCGTGCCCTGGAGTGGAATACCAGAAACCCTGCGTCCGCAATACACAAACACTAAAAAATATAACTGAAATTATCCATCATATTCTATTGACAAACTTCTGGTTTCCATCTATACTTTTTAAAGAATTTATCTGGGGAGCTTTTTAGCTGAGAGGGATTTAATCCGACCCATTGACCTGATACGGTTAGTACCGTCGTAGGAAGATTAGTGGCTTATGTTATAATTTATTACATACTTATAATGGTAATTCCACCACCCTGGGTATATTTCTGCTTTTATACCTGGGGTGTTGTTTTAGTAATTAAATATGATTTATTGAATATAAATAATAAGTCCCAGTTTATTTTATTGTTGCTGATAAAATGCATATAGAAATATGCAATAAGATATAGCGTGAGATAAAATTTGATGATTAAGGAGGCTGCTTATGAGAAAAAGGACAATGGTTATTTCGCTGATATGTATACTGCTGGCAGTTTTCACCATGATTATATTTGTTTTTGCCAGTGGCAGAAAGCCATATAAAGATTTGGAGGCAGCTCAAATCGTATCTGCTACGGTTCAATTACCACCACCAGGCAAAACCATTCAAATTACAGAAACTAAAGAGCTTGTGGATTTATTAAAAGATGTTGTTATCTATAATAAGGATAATTCTTACACAGATTATAGCGGACAGGGTGTTACCTTTACATTAGTTATGATAGATGGAACACAAACAAGCATCATGGAATATAACCCGTTTCTTGTGATTGATGGTGCCAGCTATAAAACCAAATATGAACCATGTGAAGCACTCAATCACTATGCAAACAGATTGCTAGAGGAAGAAGATGCCGTGATTATATTGGAAAATCCACCTAAATTGGATGTAATTAGTGGCAATGTCTGTAACAGCGCGTTATTGGGTATTTACTCATGGCAATGCAAAAACAATGATGGGACTTTCACAAACACAGAAGCCGATAGCGCACATCCACTGGAGTGTGCAGATGTGCTGCTTCCATTTGAAACAACGGAAACAAGTGCATTTCTCCGCTTTAGTGAAGAACCTGATAAAATTCTGGGCGTTCGCTGTTGGAGCGATGAGCACTGGTCTGACCCTTCCGCAGACAGCGAAAGTGTATCTGTAAACGGGAATAAAATAGAGTTTAAAGCTGGCGGATATATTTATGAAGTCATTGCTGAATGGAATACTGAAAAAAGTGGTTATGGAGGTATAGCACACTATTATTTCTACATACAGGTTAGTCCAATCAAATAAGCGCCAGGTATACTTTTAAGAAAAGGGAGAAAATATAAGCTGTCCAGGGTGAAAATAGGCAATAGAAACAAATAAACGAATTGGGAGGATAATAATAGACATGCCTGTGTCTAATAAGTTTTCTTAAAGTTATAAAATGGTCTTAAAAATCTTTCGCAAATAAAATATTTAAAGGAGAGTGGATAATATGGAATATTCTACACAAATGGAAGCAGCAAGAAAGGGAATTATTACAAAAGAACTTGCTTATGTGGCAAAAAATGAAGGTATGGAGGAAAGTGAACTTCTGGAACTTGTAGCATGTGGCAAGGCAATTATTCCTGTTAATAAGCGCCATACATGTATTAAACCAAGCGGCATTGGCAATAGACTGCGCACTAAGATAAATGTAAACCTTGGAACATCAAGGGACTGTACAGACCTTGAAATGGAAATGGAAAAAGTAAAGAGTGCTGTAGAGCTTGGTGCAGAGGCTATTATGGATTTAAGTTCATTTGGTGATACACAGAAGTTCAGGCGTAAGCTTACATCAGAGTGTCCTGCTGTAATTGGTACAGTGCCAATTTATGATGCGGTTGTATATTACCATAAAGCATTAAAGGAAATTACTGCCAGGGAATGGATTGATGTTGTAAGGATGCATGCTGAAGATGGTGTAGATTTTATGACAATCCATTGTGGAATTAATAAGGAAACTGCTGGCAGGTTTAAAAGGAATAAAAGATTGACAAATATTGTTTCACGTGGGGGTTCAATTATATTTGCATGGATGGAAATGACAGGTGAAGAAAACCCTTTCTATGAATATTATGATGAAATACTTGATATCTGCCGTGAATATGATGTGACCATGAGCCTTGGGGATGCCTGCCGTCCTGGCTGTTTAAAGGATGCTTCCGATATTTCACAGATAGAGGAGCTTATTACTCTTGGCGAACTTACAAAACGTGCATGGGAGAAGGATGTGCAGGTAATGGTTGAAGGCCCGGGACATATGCCTTTAGACCAGATAGCTGCTAATATGAAGATACAGCAGACAATATGCCAGGGAGCACCTTTTTATGTGCTCGGGCCTCTTGTTACTGATGTTGCGCCAGGATATGACCACATTACCGCTGCAATAGGAGGGGCGGTTGCCGCTGCAAACGGTGCATCTTTCCTTTGCTATGTAACACCTGCTGAACATTTGCGTCTTCCAGATGTAAATGATGTTAAGGAAGGAATAATGGCTTCTAAAATTGCTGCACATGCTGCTGATATTGCAAAGGGCATAAAAGGTGCAAGGGACTGGGATGATGAAATGAGCACAGCCAGGAAGAAGCTTGACTGGGAAGAAATGTTCCGCCTTTCTATAGACCCGGAAAAGGCAAGGGATTACCGTGCATCTGCAAAACCAGAGAAAGAAGATACATGTTCTATGTGTGGTAATTTCTGTGCTGTTAAAAATATGAACCGTATACTTGATGGGGAAATTGTATCAATTTATGATGAATAATAAAATGTAAAATAGTATTTTTTAACCATTAAGAACAAGAGGAATAGCAATGGAAGATAAAAATTTAACTGGCGGATGTTTCCGCAAAAAAGTATTGACAATTGCAGGTTCAGACTGTAGTGGCGGTGCAGGCATACAGGCAGATTTAAAAACAATGTCTGCACATGCAGTATATGGAATGAGTGTTATAACTGCAATAACTGTACAAAATACAACAGGAGTTGTAACATCAGAACCAGTACATCCTGGTATTGTAGCAGGGCAGATTGATGCGGTTTGTTCTGATATAATGCCTGATGCAGTTAAGACAGGTATGCTTTTTTCAGAAGAAATAATAAATTCAGTTTCACAGAAGATACAGGAATACAGGCTTAAAAACCTGGTTGTTGACCCTGTATTTGTTTCAACAAGCGGAAGCCAGCTTTTAGAGCCACAGGCAGCAGAAGCGCTTAAGGAAAAGCTCCTGCCGCTTGCAATGGTAATTACACCTAATATTCCTGAGGCCCAGGCATTAACAGGCATAAATATAAATAATAAGGATGATATGCTTCTTGCAGCATCAAAACTTAGCAAAGCCAGTGGTGCTAATGTGCTTGTCAAAGGCGGGCATAATACAGGAGGTGCTGATGACCTGCTGTATTGTACAGATAAAGCAGCCTTGCTTTTTAAAACTGGGCATGATTACAGTATTGGTAATATTTCTGTAAATATTAATGGAAATGCAGTATGGTTTACTGGTGAAAGGATTAATACTTCTAATACTCATGGTACAGGGTGTACTCTTTCATCTGCAATAGCGTGTAACCTGGCATCTGGTATGGATATTATAACAGCAATAGCTGCTGCAAAAAATTACCTGGCCTGTGCATTAAAAGCAGGGCTGTTAATAGGGCATGGAAACGGGCCAGTTGACCATTGCTGGAATATAAGTGTTCCTAATCATACGTAAAGATTTCATCTGCTGTTTGCTGTATTTCATCCCAGTAAACAGCAGAATTTTCGTCATAAACTGCTATAACATGGCATCCTGCACCTTTTGCAGAGCGTACTGCAAAAATGGTGTCTTCATATACGGTTGTATTCTCTGGCAGAATATTATATCTGTTGCAAATATTTTTATAAATTCCAGGGGTGCGCTTATCCATATTTAATTCTGAACTTGTGTAAATTGCATTAAAATAATTGTATATGCCAAGCCTTTTCAGGGCTGGAACAGCATATGCCTTTTCAGATGTGGTCAGAAGGCATATAATATGCCCTTCTAAGTATAATTCTTTTAATAGTTTATCCATTCCAGGTTTTAGAGGGATGTTATTTTCATATTCATCTTTTACAATAGAAACTACTTCTGAAATAATAAAATCCCTGTCCCTGTCTATACCAAGGCTTATAAAATAATCTGCACATTCTGGAAGGGTAAGTGGTGCTACTATTTCATCAAGGTTATCAGGGGGCGTTATATTATAACGTTTAAGATAATGATGGTCAAAATCCCTCCATAATGGCATGGAATCAAGTAATGTTCCATCCATATCAAATATAAATAATTTTTTATCCATTTACAACCTCCCTGCATAAATTTAGCATTTTTGCAGTTGCAAGTCCTGGGTTCTCCTGTGCAAAAATTGCAGAAATAACAGCAGCCCCGTCAATTCCAGAACCTTTAAGCCTTAGTATATTTTCATGGTTTATGCCACCAATTGCAACAACAGGTATTTGTATATTATCTGTTATTTCCTTAAGGTTCTCTAATGATAATGGAATAGTATCCTGTTTGGTGGATGTAGGAAAAACTGCCCCTGTGCCAATATAATCTGCCCCTGCTTCCTGCGCTGTAAGCGCTTCATTAAGGTTATGTGCAGTCATGCCTATAATTTTGTCATCCCCTAATACTTCCCTTGCCTTTATATAGCTTGCATCATCCTGGCCAATATGTACACCATCAGCACCAGACTCCTTTGCAGCATAAATATTGTCATTTATAACAAAAGGTACATTATATTTTGCGGCAATTTCCTTTATTTTAACAGCTTCTTCTACGAGTTCATTATAACTTAAATTTTTTTCACGTAGCTGTAAAAAAGTTGCACCATTATTTAAAACCTCTTCAACTTGTGAGAGCAGAGACCTGCCATTAAGCCATGTCCTGTCAGTGATGGCATATAAAAGTAAATTTTTTCTGTTAATTTCCATATCTTCTACGCCTTTCTTTATTTTTTATGATAAAAATTTATATACATGCTGTCTTATGCCATAAAGAATATATGAAAATGCCGGTTTTGCATGTTCATACACCTTTACCCCTTCTTGTGGAAATTTATAAAATCCAGTATAATAATATAATATGTCAATAATAGTGGTTTTTAAAACTTATGTCAATGGAAGGAGATTAACATGGACAGAAATATGCCATTACCAGGAAGTTTTTACAGATATCCAGATGGGAATACATTACAGATAATATGTATAGCAAATAACTGCATTGATAAAGAAAAGAACATAGTATACCAGAAGATGTTCCCGCCATTTGATATATGGACAGAGCCGCTAAGCAGCTTTATGGAAGAAATATGTAATAATAGTGTGCAGATATGTAAATACAGTGAAAACGGGACAGGGAATGTTGTGCAGGGAAATGATTTACCAGTAAATACCATAGATATTCCAGCCAGCACAATTCCAGAAAGCACTGTTATAACTGACAGTGTGTTTAAAGAGGCACTGTTAAATGGAGCAGTAGACAGAAAAATTGCGGGGAAAATACCAGACAAGGAAATTGCAGAAAAAGGATTTATGGAGCTTCTTGATGCAAGGACTTACCACGAGAAATATATTATATTTACAAGCCTTAGGAAATATCTTGATAAACGTCTTTTAAACAATATTGCAGTAGCACTTGATATAGTGTTAGAAGATGGGGATGAAGAAGAACAATATGACTCAGTGCTTCATTGTTTACAAACATTTGAACATTATGAAACACAAAGGCTTAGATAATGTTGACATACGTATTATAAAATGGTAAATTAAACATACTAAATACTTTATAAATAATTGTTGACAGAATAACCCGGAGGGGTTATTATAATTAAAATGAACTTATGTTCGGAAAGGATGAAAAATATGGCGAAAACAGCAGCAACAACATCTACTGAAGAAAATAAACTGAAAGCACTTGAGAATGCTATTGCACAGATAGAGAAAGCATATGGCAAGGGTGCAGTAATGAAACTTGGTGATAATACACACCTTAACGTAGGAACATTCCCATCAGGTTCATTAGGGCTTGACCTTGCACTTGGTGTAGGCGGTGTGCCAAAAGGAAGGGTTGTGGAAGTATATGGCCCAGAGTCAGGCGGTAAGACAACTGTAGCGCTCCATATGGTAGCAGAAGTCCAGAAACATGGCGGGATTGCAGGATTTATTGATGCAGAACATGCACTTGACCCGGTATATGCTAAAAAGATTGGCGTAGATATTGATAATTTATACATATCACAGCCAGATACTGGTGAGCAGGCACTAGAGATTACTGAAACAATGGTGCGTTCAGGTGCTATTGATATTGTAATTGTTGACTCAGTTGCAGCGCTTGTTCCAAAAGCAGAGATAGAAGGTGAGATGGGTGACAGCCATGTTGGTTTACAGGCAAGGCTTATGTCACAAGCATTAAGGAAACTTACAGCAATTATTGGCAAGACAAGCTGTATTGTAATATTTATTAACCAGCTCCGTGAAAAGGTTGGTGTAATGTTTGGCAATCCTGAAACAACTACAGGCGGGCGTGCATTAAAATATTATTCATCCATAAGGCTTGAAGTAAGACGTGGTGAACAGATTAAAAAAGATGGTGAGGTTATAGGAAACCGTACACGTATCAAAGTTGTAAAGAATAAAGTTGCACCTCCGTTCAGGGAAGCGGAAGTTGATATTATATATGGTGAGGGAATTTCAAGGGAAGGTGATATACTTGACCTTGCTGCCAATGAAAATATAGTTAATAAAAGTGGTGCATGGTATGCATATAATGGTGTTAAAATAGGCCAGGGAAGGGAAAATGCTAAAATATATTTAAAAGAGAATCCTGATGTAATGGAAGAGGTTGAACAGAAAGTCCGTGATAAGTTTATTAAGAAAGACGAGGAAGCAGAACAAAAAGACGAAGAAAAAACCACCACTGTTCCAGAAACAGAAGAAAATATTAATACAGAAGAAACAGGTTTTAATGCAGCAGTTATAACAGAAAAGGCAGATGAGTAGTAATGGATGAAGAGGAATTACTGCGTGCAAAGAAGAAAGCCATGTCACTGTTAAATTACAATGACCGTACAGAATGGGAACTTATGGACAGGCTGGCAAATGCAGGTTTTTCTGATGAAGCTGTAAATGGTGCAATGGAGTATGTAAAAAGCTTCCATTATATAGATGATGAAAGATATGCGGTGAGGTTTGCAAGCATATACCATAAGTCAAGAAGCATTAAAAGGCTATGGCAGGATTTAACTAAAAAACATGTACCAGAAAAATATATCTCTATTGCCCTTGAGTCTATAGAAGGAGGCGACAGCGAAGCAATAGAGCGGGAAGTGCAGAAAATGTTAAAAGGCAGGGATTTAGAGGAACTGTCTTATGAAGAAAAACAGAAGATGGCAGCAAAGCTTTACAGAAAGGGATTTGGTGTAAGCAATATAAGAAAATATATTGGTTTATAAAGTCCCAAGCCTGTATTCTTTGCAATTACAGGGCATGCCTGGAAATCAAAGATACCAGACATGCCCGTTCTGCTTTGCCAGTTTATATATAATATTGTGCCTGGGCATCCCATAATTCACGGTATTTGCCGCCAGTAGCTGAAACAAGTTCATTATGTGTGCCATTTTGTATAATTCTGCCTTCATGGAATACCAGTATTTTATCACAAAATTTGCAGGAGGACAGGCGGTGGCTTATATAGATTGCTGTCCTTCCGCCAGTAATCTGGTCAAACTGGCTGTAAATTCCAGCTTCTGCAATTGCATCAAGAGATGAAGCTGGTTCATCAAGAATAATAAACGGGGCATTTTTATATATGGCTCTTGCAAGTGCGATTTTCTGTGCTTCACCACCTGATATCTCTACGCCATTCTGTTCAAAATCTTTATAAAGATAAGTTCCAATTCCATCTGGCATTTGTGAAAGCCTTTTGCTAAAGCCTGATTTAGCCAGACATTCAGTTACATAAACAGGATTATAATTAACATCTGCGGCAACATTCTGGGCTATACTAAATGAAAATAACTTAAAGTCCTGGAAAACTACTGAAATAATTGACATATATTCTTCGTAGTTGTATTTCTTTATATCAACACCATTTAGCAGTATTTCCCCTTCTGACGGGTCATACAGCCTGCAAAGCAGTTTTATAAAAGTTGTTTTGCCAGAACCATTAATACCTGTAATAGAAAGGCGCTGTCCAATCTGGATTTTTACTGAAATATTTTTTAATATATCATTATTAGTGCCAGGATACCTGAAACTTACATTGCAAAATTCAATTTCATATTCATTATCACCACCTTCACAAAATGAACGTTTCTCAACTG
This sequence comes from uncultured Lachnospiraceae bacterium, assembly GCA_910579085.1. GTDB lineage: Bacteria > Bacillota > Clostridia > Lachnospirales > Lachnospiraceae > Butyribacter. Next base: position 37,468 of record CAJTRU010000003.1, read on the forward strand.
GTATAGTGCCCTGGTATTTATTATTAGGAATATCAAGATAATCAAATAGTGACTGCAAGTGTATACAGTAAACTTCATTATCTGGCAGCATAAACATTAAATCCTGTAAACCATCACCAAGCTTTGAAAGGACAGCAACATACTGGACAATATCCCCTGCTGCAAATGCACCCAGAAATGCTTTCACAACAACAAAAAGGTAACATACTGTATTTGCAATGCCAGTAAGAAAACATGCTATAGCAGGATAAACTGACATTTTAAATATGCTTATACCATCTGATTTCTCTTTCTGGATTAATTTGTCAAACATATTGGCAGCAATTTTGTCCTGCCTGTAAATTCTTACATCTTTTGCCCTGTCAGAATTCATATATAGCTCTTGCCCAAAAAATGTAAAGGCACGGTTAAACCAGACAGTATTTTCACACCATTCCATAAAAATATCATTTTCTTTTACTACCGCTTTGGAATTGAAAAGCCCGCCAATGAGGACACATAAGAACAGGATAAAAACCCAGGCTGGATTGTCTGCTGCTGCATTTCCTGACCTGGATGTGAATAAATCCGCTGTCATTGCTACAGAAGCAGTAATATTTACCAGAGCCTTTACAAGTGTCTGTGTTCCCCAGACAAGCTGTGCAAGGCCGTTTCCAAACATATAAAGGTTCTCTTCTGCTTGTTTTTTCTGGTGCTGGATTTTTGCATCTTCAAGACAGGCAAAATCTAATGACATTTGTTTGTCTGAAAAAATTTTCCCAAACCAGCTCCACATCTGTGATTCTTTTTCATCGCATATCCTTTTCAGTATGCTTTTAAATATTGCACACACAAAATTAAAAAGAACAACAACTGATACATATAATACAAGCAAATCTATTTTCCGTTGTCCTGATATTTCATTAATAATTTGTGCCGAAAACCATACTGAAACAAAAGGCTGTAGGGAATTTATAAATTCATATAAAAATTTTCCCTGTACAAGACCGGGGCAATACTGTTTTAAAATTCCAAAACCTCTTGTAGTAACTTTAAAACGTTTACGGAGTGACATTTTTTTCATTCTGCTGCCTCCCTTTTTCGTGGTAATATTTTGCCTGCATTTCAAATAAAGTGCAGTATCTTCCTTTTAATGCAAGCAGTTCATTATGTGTGCCCTCCTCACGTATTACGCCATCTTCAATAAGCAGTATACGTTCACAAAACCTCGTACTTGCAAGCCTGTGTGATATAAAGAAAGCTGTTTTTCCGCTGCTTATCTGGTGGTAATTTTCATAAAGCCTGCTCTCGGCAATTGCATCAAGTGCTGCTGTTGGCTCATCAAGCACTAATACAGGTGCAGATTTATATAAAGCCCGTGCTAACAGAAGTTTCTGGATTTCACCTCCTGAAAATTCTACCCCGTCATCATATATTGTTTTACCAAATTCACTATCTGCCCCTTTGGGAAGCTGTGCAATCTTATCCCATAAACCAGCTTGTTCCAGACATTTTTGCACTTTGGCACTATTAATATTATCTGCTGGTGTTTCTGCGGTAATTTCTTTAATTGTAACTGGCATAATGCTGTGCTGCTGGAATACAGCGGAAAATAACTGGTAAAAGCTGTTGCGGTTGTACTCCCGTATATCAATCCCGTCATACAGAACCTGTCCTTCTGTTGGCTCTGTTAAACCACAAACCAGCTTAATAAATGTCGTCTTGCCAGCTCCATTCAGCCCGGTAAGTGCCAGGTGTTCACCAGGCTGGATTTCCAGGTTAATATTGCGTAGGGCATACTGGTTTGAATTTTTGTATTTATAGCTGACATTTCTAAACTCAATTTTTTTAGGAGCACTGTCTTGCGGAGCAGATATCCCGCCGTTGCGGCAGTAAGTTTCTGGGTATTCAATATATGACCTGAAATAATTTATTTTCTGGTTAATTTCTTCTAATAAAGCAGCCTGTGCCATTATACTGCCAAGCCATGCAGAAAATCCAGCAATTACCCCAAAATAAAGAACGAAATCTGCTACGCTAATCTGGCTGTTTAAAACAAGTTTAAGCAGATAAATATATGCCACACTCTCCCTGGCAAGTGCCATGCCACTTTCACATACAGCAACACCAAATACTTTAGCAGTAAAACGTTTATACCATTTTGCAATTTTTTGCATATTTATGGCATAAATATCTGAAAACCAGCCTTGCATATTGTATAACCTGATATCCTTTGCAGCGCGTATATCTCCAGAAATACAGTTAATGTAATCAATTTTCTGCTGACATTCCACCCGTTCCTGGTTGTTTTTTGCTGTCCATTTTATTATACGTTTATTTAGAAAATAACCAGTTATAGTTGTTATAATTAAAAGCACAATAATAAAAATATTTAACTGGGTAATAATTCCAGAAAACACAATAAGCCCTAATAAACTTGTTAAAAAACTAATTAAAACATCATATATATTTGTGAGTGGTGAGAAATTGCCGTTGCAGCAGTGGAAACTTTCATTTTGCAGTTGTAGGAAAAGTTCATTTTCCTGGTTACAATAATCAGTAAGAAGCCCTTTTAATGCAGCACGCTTTAAATAAAAAGTATTCATCCGGAATTTCTGGTGGTAAATATATTTAGTAAAAAATTTATTTGCACCTGATAATACTGCAATCCATATAGTAAAGGAAAGTACAGTTGCAATTAATTCCAGAAGACTGCTTCCTGCATCAAATTTTTCAATTACTGCTTTTGGAAGATATGTTGTTAAAACCGGGATTGCAGTATTTAGCAGAATTACAATTACACACCAGCAAAGCAGCGGAAACTGGCATTGGGCAGTATTTTTAATACAATATGCCACATTTTTAAATACTGTATAATTTGTTAAGTTTAATTTATCATTGTTTTTTTTGAATTCCAATTATTTGCCTCCCTTGTATAATAATTTATTATCTGTTCCTATAAAAAGAAAACAGGTAAAAATAAAACATAAATATGCAAGTTTTGCCTGTATAATTTTGATATGCAATTAAGAATGGATTTGGTACTGGTATAATTATAGCAGGTTACAAGGAAGGTATGTGGTTTTTGGCGCAGAATGCAGGAAAACAAACCTGGAATGTAATTATAGGGGCAGAAGGATTTCTGTTGCGAAAATGCCTTCTTCACTTTGGCGGTTTACATATCCATTATATTTTGCAGAAATACTATCAATACGCATTAATCCAAAACCATGCCCGTTGCCATTTTTGGTTGAAAAAAATATTCCATTTGTACGTTTAGGTTCTTTGCTGGCAGAGTTCTGGACAGAAATATACAACTGTTTTTTAAGTATGCCAATATATATCCGTATAAATCTTTCTGCTGTTTCTTCCTGTTTTATACATGCTTCCATTGCATTATCTAAAAGGTTACCAATAATAGTACAAAGGTCAGTTTCTGAAACTGGCAGTTCTGCTGGTACAACTGCTTTTACATTGACATTAATGTCATAAGAGCGGATTAGTGAGAGTTTACTGTTTAATATAGCATCAACCATAATATTGCCTGTTTTAATTACCGTATCAACATTTGTAAGGTCATTATTTAATTCCAGCAGATATTTTTTTAGCTGTCCAGGCTTTTCGGTTAAAGCAAGCAAAGCCTGGATATGGTTATGGTAATCATGACGCCATCCACGCATGTCTTTATACATGTTCTGGACTTCTTTACAATGTTTTATAATCAAATCATTCTGGTACTTTACAATTCTCCGGTCTATTGCCCGTCCAAATATTATATCAAAGAGTTTCATAAAATTAACCCTGCCTTTCATGTGTTTATTCCTTATAGTATTCAATAAACATCTGGTTTGCCATCTGGTATGCACTTCTTGCAAGCGGAACTGTCCTTCCATCATCAAATACAATCTCATTTCTTGTAATTTTGGCAATATGGCAAATTCCTGCAATATATGAACGGTGGCAGCGGATAAAACCTTTACCAAGCATTTTCTCCATCTCAGAAATAGAAAGTTTAGTTTTATACTCTTTACTGGTTGTGTGGATTGTTACCTGATGTGACAAGACCTCGGCATAAATAATGCTGTCTAGTAAAATACGCTGGTTGCATTTGCCAGAATAAACCAGGACTGCCTGTTCTTTTTTGTGGATATTACAGGCAGCCCTGTCCAGAACCTCTCCAAGTTTTGTACCAGTAACTGGTTTAAGCAGGTAGTGCAGCGCTGCAACCTCATATCCTTCAGAAATAAATTCAGGATATCCTGTAATAAATACAATCTGGATATTATTATCCTTTTTTCTGATACGTTTTGCAAGTTCAATTCCACTAATATCTTTCATTTCAATATCAAGCAGAAGAATATCATAATCACTTTTATCCTCATAATGGAACAAAAATTCCTCAGCAGAATAAAAGAAATTGATATTTACTATTTTTCCGGCGTGGAGTGCCCATTGATTGACAAGAGCAGACAGGTACTCAATCTGGTTCTGTTCATCATCACATATTGCTATATTGTATTTCATAATTGACCTCCTGGAATTACCTGGCACTGTTATGTATAAAAGACTTGCCCAGGTAAATTATAAAGAAAGTATCATATAATTTAAAGTATTATACAACAAAAATGCTATAAAGGGCAAAGTTCCAGACAAAATAACATAACAGGAAATTATTGCACTTTATTCTGTTAATTGTACTAATGTTATGTTAGACTGTTATTGTATAAGCCTGTTATAATAAAGAAAAGGATTTCCTGGAATGTTATGAGGTAAGCTATGAAAAAAAACAGAATTAAACGTAATGATATTATTTTAACATCTATATTTCTTATAATAGCGGTTTTGCTTTTTGCCAGCTACAATTTATTTTTCCGTAAGACAGGTAGTTTTGTCCAGGTTACGGCGGATGGTAAGGTTATAAACAGCCTTTCCCTTAGTAAAGACACTACTATAACAATAAATGGATATAATGGAAAGAATGTTTTACAAATAAAAGATGGTTATGCTTCAATTATTGAAGCAGACTGTCCAGATAAACTTTGCCAGAAACAGAAAAAAATCAAGTATGATGGGGAAATGCTTGTATGTCTTCCTCATAAAGTAATTGTATCTGTTATTTCACAAGAGGAAGCAAAAATTGATGGAATAGCATATTAAAAGGACAGAATACAGGCTCTGTCCTTTTAATGGTTTAATATATTAATGATGTTTTAATTCTAAAAATAATAGTTAAAAATAAGTCCGCTATATAATGACGTTATATAAGAAAACCCTTCTGATGGTTTGCTAAAGTCAGGGTACGTACCCATAAGCTTATCTATATATTCCATAGGGTTAATTTTAATTTCATAGGCCTTGCCTGTCATGGTCTGTACAAATGGAGATGTTTTGGAAAAAAGTTCCTGTAAACTGCCATCATTTACAGCCTGTAATACAAGAGCCTTGTCAAATAATATCCTGTTATTGTCATTAAACACAAATCCACAGGATTCAAGTTCTGGTTTGAATGGTCTTATTGTGCTCTGTATATCATTGGCAAGTTTAAGGTTGTAACTTGCAACCTTGGCAAATTCCTGGGAGCTGTCAAGCATAAAATTATACGCCTCTGCAATTTTTTGCAGGCTTCCCATAATCCTGTTGCCATCAGGATAGTAATTTATTTTAACTGCCTCTTCTGATGCTTTTCTAAGAGTTATTTTAAGACATTTGCCCATAGTAAACTCATTAGCAAGTGTATGTCTTTCAACTCCGTCCATATAAAACTTTGAACTGGCAGGATTACGTTCAATTCTGTCTAAATCCATATATGACACTATTCCATTGCCATTGATGTTTTCTTTATCAGACATTGTAAATATAGGTTCTCCTGCTGATGAACCTGTCATATCTGATTCAATCCGCATCCTTATTTTACCAGGTTCGTCTGGAACTGGTTCAACACGGGTCTGTATTCCAATATTTGCTTTATTAATAAATGAAGATAACCCTGTAAGGACTTCTTTATTATTTGCACCATTTCTTATATTGTACTGGAAGTCATACATATCATCGCCAACATTGACCTGGAACTTGTATGTGCCGCCAACCAGCCCTTTGCTAGTTGCATATAATTCCCTGCCCTGGTTGACCTGGCTGGTTGCAAGGGCTGCAACCTGTATAGAAAATTCATCAGGAAGCCTTGACTGGTCATCACTTATAATTTCTGCCATTGCTGTTTCAATATCAGATGAGTATGCTTTCTTATTGTTAAAAGCACTGTCTGGTGAATCATCACAAAGTTCACCAAAACCATTCTGGAACATTATAGCAGCTTCCTTAATCCCAAGTAAATAGGTTTGTTTAGCATCATTCATCCTTACAAAATATGTTGGTGATTCTTTTGTAAGTTTAGTTATTTCATTAACAATATTACGCAGTTCTGATGCTTTATGAGTATCATATTTAGTAAGCGGTTGTGGTTTGTATGTAGGTACAAGATGGTTATATATATTATCCTCTGCGCCCATATAAACACCTCTTTTCCCCGGTATAACAATCCATTGTACAGCCGGTATATAAAAATTCTGTTAAACAATTATGTCTAAATAAATTAAAAAATGAGTTCCTTCTCTGAAAAATTAATTAGAAATAACCATCTTATTTTGAGCCTGCTACTAATAATACTAATAGTATATCAACATTTATGCATTTTGTCGATTAGTTTTTGATAATTTTGTATAACTTAGATGTTATTTTTGTTGTGCCTAATTTTATAGTTTGTTATAGCTACAATATGGTGCAGGAATATTAACAAGAATTAAGGAAAAATTATATTTATTATAGAATATTTACTTTATGGTATAGATATTTTTAAGAAATATAAAAATCTGGTGTCCTGTATTTTAATTATAGGACACCAGACTGGCAGGCCTGCCATTATTATTAATGGCATCTTCCATTTCTGTGTGTGATGTGGTGTTCTGTGCAATAATACTTGCAGTTTTTTGGGTTTTTGTGTGTTTTATGATGGTAAGCACAATAAGTTCCTGAAGAATAACTTCCTCTGTGGTGGCCGCCACTATGTCCATGTGCCATTGCAGGTATAGTTAAGCCAGTTGATAAAAGGACACCTGCCATCATTATAATACCTGTCTTTTTCCAGTCTTTTAAGATTTTCATAAAAAATCCCTCCTGTTTTTGTTGTATATTTTATGGCTTATATATATAACACGGGCCAGGGCGCTAAATCCTTGCAAATAAAATAAAAAATTTTAGAAAAATTTGAAATTTTTTTATTATGTTCTTTTAGAAATAAAGTCCTTGCCAATTAACAGTATAATTTTGTATAATTGTCCAAAACATATTTATTATAACATGTATTTTATAAAAACTTTATTAACTGCATTTTGTTAAGGAAAATAAAAAGGAGAATAGATATGGTTAGAAGAAAAAACATTTTAAACCTTACATTAACAGCGATGTTTATGGCTATAGGTATAGTGCTTCCGTTTTTAACAGGACAAATCCCGCAGATTGGGAAAATGCTTTTGCCAATGCATATTCCAGTCCTGTTATGCGGGCTTATATGCGGCTGGCAGTATGGGCTTGTTATTGGTTTTGTAATGCCATTTTTACGTTATTCACTGTTTGGGATGCCAGTTCTGTTTCCAACAGGAATTGCTATGGCATTTGAGCTTGCTACATATGGAATGGTATCAGGGCTGCTTTATTCACGTTCACGCTGGCAATGTATAATTTCCTTATACCGCAGTATGGTTGCCGCAATGGTTGCGGGCCGTATTGTATGGGCTTTTGCCCAGATGTTTTTACTTGGGACTGGTGAAGGCGGGTTTACATTGCAGATGTTTATGGCAGGGGCTTTTCTTAATGCAATTCCTGGAATTATTTTGCAGCTTGTGCTTATTCCAGGCATTATGGTTGCCTTAAACCGCACAGGGCTTGTACAGTTCTCAGGAAAAAGGGCTAAGGTACAGAATGTAGAGAGCTGATAAGAAGAAAGGGGATAATATATGAATAATGCACTTCCGGTAATTTTACAATATATTAGCAATAACAGCAAAGAGCCACTGCTAATTGCTATTGATGGAAGATGTGCAGCAGGAAAAACAACACTTGCTTCCATTGTAAAAGAAAAAATTAACTGCAATGTTATACATATGGACCATTTTTTCCTCCAGCCGGCACAGCGTACAGAAGAGAGGCTGCAAGAGCCAGGAGGCAATGTGGATTATGAAAGGGTAAGGAAAGAGGTTTTAATACCTCTTAGCCAGGGGAAGGCATTTTCATACAAGCCATTTGACTGTAAAAGCATGAAACTATCTGCTCCAGTCAGGATAATGCCGGCAGCAGTTACGCTTATAGAGGGTTCTTATAGCTGCCATCCTGTTTTATGGGATTTTTATGACTGGCGTATATTCTTAGACATTAATCCAGAAGAGCAGTTGCGGCGTATAAAATGCCGTAATGGGAATGAAGCCGCAAGTGTATTTAGTAATAAATGGATTCCAATGGAAGAAAAATATTTTATGGAGTATAATATACAAAAACGTTGTGACTTAGTATTATAAAAAATCTTAAAGGCTGGTTAATTAAATTTAACCAGCCTTTTAATTTAATAAAACAGAAAATAAAAAACTGTTACAGCATAGGACATCCATATGTACGAATAAAAATAAATTAAATAAAAAAGAAGAGGATACCTGTTATGGAAACCAGCTATCAAAAGTTTGCAGAAATGGCAGCACAGAGTATAAAAGAAGCAGATATTAATTCACTAACAGATTTAAGGGATATTAAAATAGACATATCTGCTCCAGTTAAAGAGAAACTAGCTTTATTTGCAGAACAGGCCAGTAATATTTATTTAAACCGGATTGGGGATTATATTGTTAAAGTATCTTACCAGGAAACTGGACCAGGTATAGACGAAAAAATAGAGCAATATATCAGGAGGATGTCAGAAAACTATTTTTAAAATTTATGGAGGCAATTATGGAAAGACAGCATTTTTATACAGCTATGTATCTCCGTCTTTCAAGGGATGATGAGGACAAAGGTAAACCAGTACATAGGAATGGTTCTATTAAAAATGAAAGCGGAAGTATTGCGAACCAAAGGGAAATAATAAGAAATTTTATCAGGGAACAGCCAGATATGGAACTTTATGATATATATTCTGATGACGGGTATCCAGGCAGTAACTTTCTAAGGCCGGAATTTAAAAGAATGATTAAAGATATTGAGGCTGGAAAAGTAAATTGTGTAATTGTAAAAGATTTATCACGTTTTGGGCGTGATTATATTGAAACAGGGCGCTATATACAGAAAATATTCCCTGGACTTGGTGTGCGGTTTATTGCAATTTCAGACAACTACGACAGTTTTTTAGCGGGAAGAGGTGAAAACGCTTTTGTTCTTCCAGTTAAAAACTTTATTAATGAGTCTTATTGCAGGGATATATCAGTAAAGGTTAAAAGTGGTCTTGAGGCTAAACGTAAGAATGGGGAGATGGTTTCACCATTTGCAGTATATGGATATAAGAAAGATATAAGAGATAAAAACCATCTTTTAATTGATGAACCTGCTGCTAGAAATGTAATTAATATTTTCAGGTGGAAAATTGAAGGAATGGCAGTTTCGGCTATTGCAGACAAGCTAAACAGCCTTGGCATATTATCTCCAAAAGATTATAAAAAATCTAATGGAATAAATTTTAACGGCGGTTTTTCAAATGAAGGAATGTCATTATGGAGCAGTACCGCTGTAAAAAGAATTCTTACTAATGAAGTATACCTTGGCCATCTTTTGCAGGGAAAGACACAAAGGGTAAATTATAAAACCAGAAAAAATATTCCTATGCCAAAGGAAAAATGGATATGTGTAAAAAATACCCATGAAGCAATAATACCAGAAGATGATTTTAAAATTGTACAAAACATCCTAAAAGCAGACAGCAGAAAAAGTCCTGGAATGAAAGAGCCAGGAAGGTTTTCATGTCTTCTTTTTTGTGGTGATTGCAGAGAACAGATGGTGCGCAGGACAAACCAGTGTAAAAGTGGGACAAAAGTTTTTTATATATGTTCAACTAAAAACCGCGCTGAAGGATGCAGCCGCCATAGCATAGAAGAAACAGTGTTAACAGGGATTGTAGATTATATTATTAAAAAATATACAAATATATTTATTGACAGCCAGAAGCTTATTAATATTGCAGATAAAAAGGAAACAGATTTTAATATAATCAGATATGATAGATATGACAGTAATTACAATGATGAAAACAGCCGGTTACAAAGGAAACAGGATAAATACAGTAAACTTTGCAAAAGCTTGGACAGGGATTTGGAAGAAGGGTTAATTACAAAAGAAGAATTTAGCAGGCTATATAAAAAGTTTAAAAAGAAACAGGATGAAGCTGTAAATGCGCAAAAAAGACAAGAAGAATTTTTAAAAGAAATATTTAAAAAGGATGAAATTTATTCCAGCAGGCTAAATGCTTTTAAATCTTCACCAGAATTAAGAGAAATTGACCGACATACATTAAGCAGTATGGTAAAAAGAATATATGTATATGAGAACAAGCGCATTCAAATAGAATTTAACTTTAAGGATACCGCTATGCAGTAAAAAAGGGGGCTATATATGGGAAGGGTATCAAAAAGAAAAGCAGCAGGCAGAAAAATACAAGCTGGAAAGAAAAGGGTATATAAAGCAGGAATTTATGTAAGGCTTTCTAGTGAAAAAAATAGAAAACCAGAAGAACAAGATATAGAAAATAACTCAATAGAAGTACAGGAACAAATATGTATAAAATTTATAGAAAACTTTAATAAGTCTTGTAATGAAATAATAGATATATCAGGCATTTATTCTGATTTAGGAAAGACAGGCACAAACTTCAGGCGTGAAGGCTTTCAAAGTCTTATGCAGGATATACGGCTTGGGAAAATAAATTGTGTTATAGTAAAAGACCTTTCACGTTTTAGCAGGGATTATTTAGAAGCAGGAAATTATATTGAAAAAATATTTCCATTTTTAGGTGTAAGGTTTATTGCGGTAACAGATAAATATGATACAAATGCGGAAAATAACAGTACAGATAATATATCATTGGAGATTAAAAATCTTCTGAATGATATGTATGCAAAAGACTTTTCTTTTAAGTCAAAGTTATCATTAAAACAAAGACGTGAACAAGGTTCATATGTGGGAGGGCCGCCTCCATATGGCTATAATGCCATATGGGAAGGAAAGATAAGAAAACTAGTACCAGACAGGAATACAGCAGGAATTGTAAAGTATATTTTTAATAAATTTATAGATGAAAAGCAGTATAAAGCCGTTACAGATGCAATAGAGAAGCAGCGTATTAATCCGCCAGCGGTTTATAAAAAAACAAGACAAGTAGTGTGTCCTTGTGGAACAGAGTATAAAAAATGGGATAAAAATGCGGTTATAAGAATTTTAAAAAACAGGATTTACACAGGTGTGTTAGAACAGGGGAAGACATCTGTTAACCTGCGTGATGAAAGTACCCGTGTTAAAAAGGATAAATCAGAATGGGTAATAAAAGAAAATACACATAAGGCAATAATCAGTCAGGAATTATTTGATAATACAGCCAGGATAATAAATGGGATAAGCAGGAAAAATGTAAATCCTAAAATTAAATTGTAAAGTAATTGATTTTTCCAAAGCAATATTGTATATTAATCTTAAGGAGTTGTTTAAGTCAGATAAAAACAGTAAAATTATTTAGTGTAGTTGCAAAAAGAGTACGATAATTATAATAGAAAATTTTATTAAAAGAACTGGAATAGTTTTTTAAATATAGGTGGTAGCTATAAGATTAAAACTAAATTATATACATAAGTTAATCTATATAATAAAAGGTGGGTAATAGATGCAGGAATATGTGGATTTAATAGTAGGGATTTGTGATAATGAATATTATGTACATAGTGCCATTATGGAAATATTAAATGCGAATGCACGGAATATGGGGTTAAGATTTAGTTTTTTACATTTTTATTCAGCTTATGGGTTGTTATTGTCAGAGGAGGTGATGGACTGTCTTCTTCTTGATATAGATATGCCAGGGACAGACGGGATAGAGGCAGCCAGACAGCTAAACAAAAGAAGGATGTTGTATAAAATTATAATTATTACCAGTAAAACAGAAAGATTTAAGGAAGGCTTTGAAATAGGTGCTTTCCGTTTCGTTACAAAACCTATATCAGAAAGGGAACTGTGTAAAGCTGTTGAGGATGTACATAATTCCAGGATTGGAATGGACAGGGTACAAGTTTACAGGGATGGTATATCATATAATATAATGCAAAAAGATATATTATTTATAATGGCAGATAATTCTTCCACAATAATATATACAGATAGTAATGAGCTCAGAAGCGGACTTTCTCTTATAAAGTGGGAGGCTCTGCTTGATAAAAGACTTTTTTATAAATGCCATAAATCATATTTATTAAATCTTGGGGCTATATCAGATATTAAAGATAAATATGCAATTCTTAAATCAGGTGATAAAGTGGAGATTTCAAGACGCAAGATAAAAGAAATATTTATCAAATACATGGAGTATGATACAAAATACAGGTAGCGGCGGGGGAAATATGGCATTAACAATTTTTTTATATATACTTATGATAGCAGAATATTATTCATTCTGTTATGTGTTTTTTAATAAAAGTCCAGATAAAATTACTAAAAAAGCCTATATAGGAAGTATTTTAGTACTTGGTCCTGTTGAATATCTGCTTTTATATGTATTAATGGTTTTATGGAATTTCCCGCCTGTAATAAATAATGTATTATATACATTGGTTATTATATTAGTGGTATGGTTATATTATATTACCATAATTAAGAAAAATAGTAATTTTATAAAAATACCAATTAAACTAAAAGCTATAATAATACTTGCAATAGCCAGCATAGTGTTTATGATTGCCTTTATAATATATAATATGTTTAGTTTAAATAAAAAATCTAAAATTATAGGTATTCTGGTGATTACTGGTGGTGTTCTTGGAGTTTTAATATTACTGCTCTTAATTATATATTATCTTAATGATATACAAAAACAATATATGAAAAATAGTATATTAGAACAATATAATAAACAGCAGAAGGAATATTACCAGAACGTGCTGAAGCGTGAAACTAGTACAAAGCAGTTCAGGCATGATATTATTAATCATTTAATGGAATTGCAAAGTTTCAGCAAAGCCAGGGCTTATGATAAACTTGATAGTTATCTTAATAATATATTAGAGGATATATCAAGTATAAACAATAGCCAGTATGATGTAGGCAATATAGTAATAAATACAATGCTGGACTATTATTTAATTCCTTTAAAAAATAACTGTAATATCATCATAGAAGGTTATATATCAGATAAGATTATGATTGAAGATACAGATATGTGTATAATTGTTTCCAATGTTATAAAAAATGCTGTAGAGGCAGCTTCGCAAATAAAAAGCACTTCTAAAGAAATATTATTTTCAGTAAACCAGGGAGAGAAGTTTTTGAAATTATGTGTAGAAAATACTATAGAAAAAGAAGTATATATTAATAAAAATGGACAGCATATAACAACAAAAAGCGATAAGGAAAATCATGGTTTTGGAATTAGTAATATCCAAAAAGTTATAAAAAAATATAGAGGATTATATAATGT